>JAFDXH010000302.1 GCA_018268075.1 Bacteroidota bacterium
AAGTGAAGAAAAAGGATTTGGTGTAAGCTCTCACCTGTGGGACTTGGTTTTTGGAACACAATTCGACCTGAAAAATGAAAAGGAGAATGAAGTAGAAGTAAAAAAATTAATGCACGAAAGAAAGGTAGTATAGTCTATACTTTTTTTTGCAAATAAGATGGATATTTTGCTTAATGCTTAATGCTCAATGCTGCTTCCCTATAACACCTAAGCCAAACAAAGCAAAGTCGTACTTTACCGGATCTTCGGGATCAAATTTTTTTAATTGCTCTGTAATTTCTATGGCAGCCGCCCAATCTGTTTGTTTTCTATGGAGCAGCCCCAAGCTTTTTGCAACCCGGGCCACATGCACATCTACAGGGCAAATTAATTGTGATGATTTTATTTTTTTCCAAATTCCAAAATCTACCCCACAGTTGTCTTCTCTTACCATCCAGCGCAAATACATATTGAGTCGTTTGCAACTTGAATTTTTTTCAGGAGCAGCTACATGCTTGCGGGTTCGCTGAGGCACATCTTCAAGTGAGAAAAAATAATGATGAAAATAATTTAAAGCATTTTGAACAGTAAAAGATTTATCTGATTGGCGAGATATTTCTTTATTAAAAAATGCAGATTCGAGCGATTTATTTTTAGAATAATGGAACTGTAAAAATGAAATAAAATAAAGCAGATCTGTATCGTTGAATGTACGGTGAGAGAATTGAAGCAATCGCTTCAGATCATTATCAGTATGGTTGATGCAAAAATCATAGGGGCTATTATCCATCAAGTTCATTAATAAAATGCATTTATTAATAATGGTTTTGCGTATTCCCCAGGCAAAGGTGGCTGCAAAGAAACCTGCAATTTCTATATCTTGTTTTTGGGTAAAAAGGTGAGGAATAGAAACAGGGTCGTCTTTTATAAATTCAACGCTATTGAATTGCTTTACTTTCTTATCCAGAAATATTTTGAGGTCGCTTAAATTTCCACCTTTCATTCAAAAAGAAATTTCATGTAATTGATATCAGCATCTCATTGTAAAAAATAAGCTAACGCAATCAATTATCCGATTGCGTTGTTTAAATCTGCAATTAGATCATCTACATCTTCTATACCCACGCTCAGTCGTATTAAAGAATCTACCAGACCATTTTTTATTCTTTCTTCTCTGGGAATACTTGCATGTGTCATGGTAGCAGGGTGGCCAATCAGGCTCTCTACACCTCCAAGGCTTTCTGCAAGAGAAAATAATTTGGTAGAAGAAAGAACTTTTTTAGCAGCCTCCACACTATTGTCTTTCAGTGTAAAACTCATCATGCCGCCGTATGCACGCATTTGGTCTTTTGCAATAGAATGATTGGGATGATCGGCAAACCCGCACCAATATACTTTATCTACCTTAGGATTACTCTTTAGCCAATAAGCTATTTTTTCGCCATTTTCACAATGCCTTTGCATGCGTACATGAAGCGTTTTGAGCCCTCTCAAAATCAAGAAACAATCTTGTGGCCCCGGCACCGCACCACAACTGTTTTGTATAAACAGCAATTGCCGGTTAAGATCTTCGTCATTCACAATAAGGCAGCCGTGTACCGAATCGCTATGGCCGCCAATATATTTTGTAGCAGAGTGAAGCACTATATCTGCGCCGAGCAATAATGGGTTTTGTAAATAGGGCGAAGCAAAAGTATTATCTACACACAACAGAATTTTATTTTCTTTAGCAATTTTCGCCACCGATTTTATATCTGTGATGTTCATCATTGGGTTGGTAGGCGTTTCAGTCCAAATCAGCTTTGTATTTTTATTGATGTACTTTTTGGTCTCTTCGGCATCCAGCATATTGATGAAGTGGAATTTGATTCCATACTTTTCAAAAATTTTTGTAAATAATCTGTAAGTGCCCCCATACATATCATTGGCAGCAATCACCTCATCGCCCGGGTTTAATAATTTCATCACCGCATCTGCTGCTGCAGAACCGCTTGAAAAACAAACAGCAAACTTGCCAAATTCAGCCGCCGCAAGGGCTTTTTGCAGCGCGTGCCTTGTTGGGTTTTGGGTACGTGCATATTCATATCCTTTATGTACGCCAGGGGCTTCCTGTACGTAGGTAGATGTTTGGTAAATGGGGGTCATAATAGCGCCCGTAGCTATATCCGGCTCTGCACCGGCATGTATAAACAATGTCTCTTGTTTCATATAAAATAAAAAATATTAGGGCAAAAGTAACCCTTTGTTTACTTGTTCCTACTTTATCACACGCTTTCCTGAATCAAAAAAATGGGGAGCTTTAAAAAAGATTAAATTAAAGGTGGCAAAAAATGATTTCAAAGCTATCCCGCTTCGCACTATTACCACTTAATATTTCCATGGCCCTTCAAATCATTTAGAAAATAGAAATGAAGATACACCCATCTGCAAATAGCATTAAACATCCTTTCAGTTAGCTAAAAGAGGAATTTTTCATCAATAGCATAGAGCGTGTAACCAATAAACCATAAATGAATTGGCTGACGCTAAAAAAATATTGGGAGACTTACTTTGGCCTTATCCCATATCATGTTGAGGTTAGCGCCTGTGCTGGTTTTTTCAAAGTAAATAGTGAGGTCTTCCGAAAAATCAGTAGCACTAACAGATAGGGGAATGCGTACCACATCTTTGGTAGAATCATAGCGAAAACTTCCCCATATATCAGTTTCTTTATTGATGATTACTACCCATTTGTCAGGGAATGGAATTGCATATAAAGTATATCGGCCTTTCTTAATTTTTTTGTTATTGATCTTCACATCTTTGAAAAACTCAATCTCTGTAGCCTCATTTGCGCCAAGGCGCCATACCTCGCCATACTTTTGTAAACCACCAAAAATGGTACGCCCATTTACTTGTGGCCTACTGTATATTACACGGGCTACCAGAGGCTCTGTTACCTTATCCTGTATTTTTAAAATCGGATAATTGACTGGATAATAACTCATATCCATTGGAGATTTATCCATGGGTACCACTGGCGAAGTTTGTGAAAAACTTAAGCTGGAAATAAAGAGTAAAGCAATAAAAAATAATTTGTTCATCTTTTTTACAAATATAGAATGGTTAATTAATAGAAAGGTTGCTTAAAGTATTTATAGAAAAATATTCAAGTTCAGGGAAAAATAGTTTATAGTATTTATTTAACTCGTGATAGTGAGAGTGAAAAATTGTTTTTGCATCGGTACTATCAGAAATATAGGCGGCCCTTCGTACCAGGCCGTCAAAAGCATTTTCAATGCCTGATGTTTCGCCATAATTCAGCAGCCAGTTTTGTTGTTTCATATAAGGAAATATTTTTTGGAACTGAGGTGGACAGCCCTCTAAATGGCTTTGAATTGCTTTGTAAACTAATTGTGAAAACAAATCTAAATTACCATACGCGTCAAATTTCGATTTATCAATAGCCAAAAAATGATCCATAGCCACATCTATAAAAGCGCCAGCATAAAGCCTGTATGAATGAGCAAATAATTTTTTAGCTTCTTTTATTATGGGGTGTTTGTCAGTAAAATTGTCAATTTCGCGGTGCAGGTATATCCCTGCCTGCACACCGGCCGGGTAGTCAAATTTTTTTCGCCCTTTTATAAAATCACTGATCATATTTCCCACTAAAATATTTTCTTTATTAAATGAAAGGTAGGCGTGAGCTAAAAAATTCATAGTTTAAAAATAAACAAATTGCAATTAAATAAGCGTATAGATGGGCGCATTTTAAATTGTCGCAGAGCCTGGCTAATAGTAGGCGGTGAGACACCACACACGGCGCTCCGCACCGGTTCGTTTTCCACGAACCAGTGACAAATTAAAATGCACCCGTATAGATTGCAATTTTTCTATCAAATAAGATTTAAGAAAGATTGATTAGTTTTTTACCGGAAGTAAACAAAGCGATACAAAAATCTTAATTAGGTTTAATTTCGTTTTCGTAATTTGACTTATGTTTTCTATAAATCATATTGAAGAAAATGGATTTCAAAAAATCAGGCTCTCTGATAATTTGGCTAATGTTTTTGCTGAAGTAATTCCCGGCTGTTCGGCAATGTTATATAATTTTAGTATAGCACTGGAGGGGCAGTACTACAATGTTATCAGCAGTTATATTTCCAAAAGGGAATTTGATGAGGAGGTTACAGAGAAGGGGTTCAGAGGAGTAAAGCTCTCGCCTTTCGTATGTAGGACTACAAATGGGGAATATAACTTTGGAGGGAATAAATACGTGTTTAAAAATTTTTATCATAATGAGAATGCGCTCCATGGCCAACTGTTTGATAAAGCCTTTAGCGTAGTTGAGGAAAAAATACAAGAAGATTGCGCCTCAGTAGCAATGCGCTATTCATATTGTAGCGAAGATCCGGGGTACCCATTTTTTTATGATTGCCAGATAGAGTGGAGGTTGTCGGCAAACGGAAAACTTACTGTGGTAACTACCTGTACCAATAAAGACCAGGGCCTTATCCCGATTCAGGATGGATGGCACCCTTATTTTAGTCTCGGATCCTGTATTGATGATTTGCAGATTGAATTTCAATCTAAAGAAATGGTGGTATTTAATGATCAATTAGTGCCAACAGGAGAAATGAGAGCGTATGATAAGTTTAATTCAATAAAAAGGCTGGGAGATACAGTTTTTGATAATTGTTTTACACTCAACCTCTATACTTGCCAGCCCATGTGTGTTTTAAAAAATAAAGAAAAGGGAATTATGGTTTCCTTTATTCCCAAGGCATCTTATCCGTATCTTCAGATTTATACGCCAGAAGGCAGAAAGAGTATTGCCATAGAAAATATCAGTGGTGCGCCTGATGCTTTTAATAATAATATGGGGCTTCAGATCCTTGAACCAGGGCAGTCTGCTGTATTTGAAATTACCTATCAACTCACACTATCCAAATAACACAGATGATGAATTATAAAAATGAGGTTGTCAGGAAATTTGCAGACTTGTTTTCTAAAAAACCAGATGTATATTTTTCGCCTGGTAGAATCAATTTAATAGGTGAGCATATTGATTATAATGATGGCTATGTAATGCCTGGGGCTATTAACAAAGGGGTTTGGTTTGCTTTTGCATTAAATAATACTGACCAATTAAATTTCCATGCTTTTGATCTTAGGGAGAATCTTTCTGTTCCGATTAATAGTTTAAAAAAAACGGGGGGATGGAAAAATTATGTGCTTGGCGTGGTAAATGAATTTGTGAAGGATGGCAAAGAAATCAAAGGGTTTGATTGTGTATTTGGTGGTGATATTCCTAAAGGCGCCGGAGTGTCATCTTCCGCAGCGGTAGAAGGAGGGCTTGCTATGGTAATTAATAATGTGATGAATTTTGGATATGACAGAAAGCATCTTGCGTTAATATGTCAGCGTGCTGAGCATGATTTTCCTGGAGTGAACTGTGGTATTATGGATCAATATGCCAATTTGTTTGGCAAAAAAGAGCATGTACTTATATTAGATTGTAAAGCGATCACTCATGAATACCTGCCATTTTATTTCCCGGAATACAATATCATTTTAGTCAATTCTAATGTACATCATTCTCTGGCAGACTCTGCATATAACCAAAGAAGGCGTGAGTGCGATGAGGGCTTGAAAATATTGAAGCAAAACACAGGTGTAAATAGTTTCAGAGCGGTAGAAAGTGATGAACAATTAAGGGCTGTAAAAAATCAGATGGATGAAACGGTTTACCGTCGGTGCCTTTTTGTAGTTCAGGAAATATTGAGGACAAAAAAAGCAGCACAATTTTTACGAAATAGAGATTTGGAATCCTTTGGAAAATTGATGTTTCAAACACATGAAGGCCTAAGTAATCTCTACGAAGTAAGCTGTGAGGAATTGGATTTTCTTGTAAATTTTTCAGCAGGCTTTGAGGGCGTAGCGGGTGCCAGGCTTATGGGCGGTGGCTTTGGTGGTTGTACTATTAATCTGGTAGAAAAAAAATCGCAAGAGGAATTTATGCAACAAATTGGGGAAGTGTACAAGCAACGATTCGGAATAGATGCTAATTGTTACGAAGTAGCATTGGCAGACGGAGTGCATAGTTGTGATACCAATTAAGTTTTGAAAATAGACTCTTTGTTTAAGGTAAGATGGGGCATATACAGTCTTTTAGACCGCCCAAATTATTGGGATAAAGCCATTACGAATGTACAATCATTATTAGTTCCGATCTGTAAGCCCTACCTGTTTTGGAACAATTGGGCTTACAAGTACTAAGTAAAAGTGGGCGTAACGCTCAGCCCTTACACCTTGATGTAAATCTTTTTTCTGTCCATCCAATAAACAATAAGCCAATAAAAAGTAATCATGCATAGCGCATATAGCAGCGATCCATTATTTAAATTATTAGGAAAGATAGGTTTGCAAATATGTTCGTAAAACCAACTGAAAGGCGTAAGATACCCGGTTGTTCCATCAGCATTTACAAATGAAGGAATTCTTATAAGCCCTAATAATCGGGGCAATATTCCGGAGAGCATAAAAATAAAAAGTGGGTTCTTTCCAAAAACATCAAAAAATTTACTGAGCCATCCTTTCACATTTTTTAATTCTATCAGGTAAATCATCACTGCCAGTATGGTCATGGCTAGGCCTGAAGTGAAAACGGTATAGGAGCTCGTCCATATTTTTTTATTCAATGGAAACACCATGTCCCACATATAACCTGCAAATAGTAACACACTGCCTGCCACAAAAAGGCCATTGACCATCTCTGCTGTCTTACCTTTTTTGATAATATAATCGCCACAGAGATAGCCAAAAATTACCTGAGCTATAGAGCCGAATAAACTCATAAAGCCTTCCGGGTCAAAAGCAATTGCCTTTCCATTTCGTACTTCCCCATGGTACATGTGGCCTTCGCCTAAAATCGCTTTGTCCACATGTGTACCAAACCATCCGGTAAAGCTAAATGGATCTGAAGGATTACCCGCTACACACAAAAGCCAATAACCTAATAGCAGTACACAGGCTGCATAAAACGCGCCTCTAAGTTTGAAATAATAAATAATGATACTTGCAAAAAAATAGGCAAGTGCAATGCGCTGAAGTACCCCCAATATTCTTATCCCTGCTGGCTCACCATGGCTATTAATATAGCTCCACGGTTTAAAAACGAGGGTGTCATTATCCCACTTTACAAAAGGCATCCAGTTAAGAAACAAGCCAATGATAAAAATTAGCAAAGTTCTTTTGAGTACTTTTTTCCAGAACTGAGCGGCCCCGGCGGCCTCCAGTCTGGGCATTACAAATGCCAAAGCATTGCCTACTGCAAAAAGAAAGAAGGGAAACACAAGGTCTGTAGGTGTTACCCCATGCCACTCAGAATGATCAAGAGGAGCATAAATGTGTGCCCAGCTTCCGGGATTGTTTACCATAATCATAAGGCAAACGGTGGCACCCCTAAATACATCTAAAGAATAAAAGCGCTGTTTAGTTTGAAGTTGATTCATTTTCAAAGTTTATGAACATTGGTTATTGGTAAAAATGATTTACCGAATGTAATCTGTTTCCACAAAATAATCCTACATTCATTTTTTAGTGGTAAAAATTTTGTTCGGCAAATTTTAATAAGGTATTATTGAATTTGCTTTTTCACTAATTTCAATATTATCAACCAATGAGTAAATTTTCCTGTAAAACCATATTTATAACAGGCGGTTCTCGTGGTATAGGCAAAGCAATTGCCCTACGGCTCGCAGCAGAGGGCGCCAACATAGCCATTGCGGCAAAATCTGTTGAAGAAAACCCCAAACTTGGAGGCACTATCTTCAGTGCTGCTAAGGAAATAGAAGACACTGGTGGTAAGGCGTTGGCTGTGCAATGTGATATCCGCTTTGAAGATCAAATAGCGTTTGCAGTTCAGCAAACCGTTGACACTTTCGGGGGCATAGACATTCTGATTAATAATGCCTCAGCAATCTCGCTAACTCCAGTAGTGGGTACCTCCGTTAAAAGCTTTGACCTGATGCACGATATCAATGTTCGGGGTACGTTTTTTGTCTCTAAGGCATGTATTCCTTTTCTTAAAAATGGAAAAAATCCTCATATTCTCAACCTGTCTCCTCCCATAAATATGGAGCCCAAATGGCTAAAAGATCATGTAGCCTATACCATGAGCAAATACAATATGAGCATGATTGCCTTGGGGCTTGCCGGCGAATTGAAGCAATTAGGAATAGCTGCCAATACTTTGTGGCCCAAAACGACCATTGCTACCGCTGCCGTAAAAAATTTATTAGGGGGTGAAATGCTGATCAATATGAGCCGCAAACCCGATATTGTTGCAGATGCCGCATATTATATTCTTCTAAAAGCTTCCACTGAGTGCACAGGTAATTCATTCATTGATGAAGAAGTGCTGACAAATGAAGGAATTACAAATTTTGATAAATATGCCATCGTTCCGGGTGGAAAGCTCTATACTGATTTATTTTTATGATCTTCTAAAAGAGTCAGGCATTTTTGAATGGATTGTTCCATTTTTTTCTGGACAAGTTGATACTCAGGTAGCTCCTTACCGGTAAATATTAGAAACACTATAAGGCTTTGTCCATTTGCTTGTAAAGAAAGTTGTAATGCATTTTTTTGAAGTCGCCAGCTTTCTTTCATCAGCCGCCTGATTCGATTTCGATCTACTGCCCGTTTAAAATTCTTTTTACTAACAGTAAATGCCGCTTTTAAGGCATTAGTTTGCATCTTGTGCTCAAGAATATAAACCACCCTGATGGGAAAGATGCTAAAAGAAGAACCGC
The DNA here is from genome assembly GCA_018268075.1 of Bacteroidota bacterium. Classification (GTDB taxonomy): domain Bacteria; phylum Bacteroidota; class Bacteroidia; order Chitinophagales; family Chitinophagaceae; genus Ginsengibacter. Next base: position 8,778 of record JAFDXH010000302.1, read on the forward strand.
CCTCAAAAAGGGATAAAATTACTTTTCGGCTTTTAATCCTTTCTGATTCCCCTAAAGTAAATTTTTTTTTAATGATGTTGGTTTTAGGCAATTTGAAAATTCTGAATACAAAAATAGCCTTTCATTGAAAGGCTATGTTGAATATTTAAAGCTATTTTATTTCTTACTTCCGTGTTCGTCTGAAACTGTAAGTTTATGGCGGCCTTTCCTTCTGCGGCTGGCCAATACTTTACGCCCATTTGCTGTGGACATACGCTCTCTGAAACCATGAACACTTTTGCGACGACGCTTATGCGGCTGGTAAGTTCTTTTTTTTCCTGGCATTGTTTATTTTATTTACCTTTTATTAAAATGTTTTAGTCTCAGCCGGGCACCATCCCTGCTGCTTGTGAAAGGGCGGCAAAAGTAATAAAAATTTTAGAAAAGTGCATAGTATTTTCTATAATTATTCCTTTCTTCCCTATAGCTGTACATGTTTTGATTGTACTTCCTTACCATAAAAAATAGTTGAGTGCTGGTCAAAATCTGTAGTACTGTCAGTAGTAAAAAAATCAATTAAGCCCTGCCGGCTGCATTTTTCATCTACTTCAGGGTGCCTTTTTAAATAATCTTTCAAACTTTTTGCTACTATATTTCCCTGAGAAATAAGTTGTACTCCTTGGGGCAAAAGAGGTTTTAATAAGTGTTCGATAAGGGGGTAATGGGTACAGGCTAGCAAAACTGCATCAATGTTTTTATCCTGCCAAAAGAGTTCTTTTACATATTTATCATAAAAATATTGAGCGCCTTCAGATTCATACTCATTGTTTTCTATTAGCGGTACCCATATAGGGCAGGCCTGTTGAAATACCTTTGTTTCGGGGAAAAACTTATCAATCTCCAGCTTATACGATTGTGAGTTTACTGTGCCAGTAGTACCTAATATGCCAATTTTATGCTCTTTTGAATAGTTGCCGATTACTTCGGCGGTAGGCCGAATCACTCCCAATATTTTTTTTCCGGGAAATAATATCGGTAGGTCTTTTTGTTGAATGGTACGCAATGCTTTGGCAGATGCCGTATTACATGCGAGTATTACCAGAGGGCATCCCTTGCCAAATAGCCATTTCACACATTCTAAAGTGTATTCATACACTGTTTCAAATGATCTGGTTCCATAAGGTGCACGCGCATTATCGCCCATATACAGGAGATCGTAGCCCGGCAATTGCTTTTCTATTTCTTTGAGGATGGTAAGGCCACCGTATCCGGAATCAAAAACGCCAATAGGTGAAGTAATGGGCATGGAGCAAAAATAAACAAGCCATTCCGCAAAACGGAATGGCTTGAAAAATAATTAAAAGTGATCATTATTTCGTTGCCGCAGGTAACTTAGCAGCAGGTTCTTTCAACCCTAATTTTTTTCTTACCAGAGGGCCAATATCGCCACCTGTAGCAGGCACAATAATCAATGCTTCTCTTGTAATGATGTAAGCATATCCATTTTCTTTAGCCACATCTTCTATAGCAGCTTGTAGCTTTTTTTGAATTGGAATAGAAAGTTCTTGTCTTTTTTGTTCAAATTGATTTTGAATTTTTTGGTCTTCACCGCTCAGGTCTTGCACTTGCTTTTGCAATTCGGTTCTTTTCACTTCTTTCATACTAGGGCTCATGGTTGCAGAGTCTTTGTAGAATTTGGCTACAGCTTCATTTAATGCTGCTTGTTTATCCTGTGCGTTTTGATACAATGACTGCTGGTACTGGTCTAACTGAGATTGTACAGTAGCTGCCTCAGGCATTAGCTGTACTATTTCATCAGCATTGATATAGCCTATTTTTTGTTGCGCTCCAGCTTGCGTTGAAAACCCTAAAATTCCTGCGGAAAGTAAGATAATAGAAAAAAAATGTTTCATTTTTGTTTTGAGATTTGTTTTGTATTGTAATAAGTGTTTAAAAATAGAAAGATGGCTGCATCGCCTTTGTTTGTTTCGCAATTATTTAACTCCAAGTTCTTTTAGCACGTCATCACTCTTATCCAGTTTTGGGTCGGCAAATATAACGGTAATTCCTTCACTTTTATCTAAAATAAAATCATATAATTTGGCCGCTGCCAGCTTTTGAATGGCATTATAAACCTTATCTTGAATTGGCTTGATTAATTCCTGCCTTTTTTTGAAAAGATCTCCTTCAAAGCCAAATCTTTTCCGCTGTAGGTCACGTAATTCTTTTTCTTTATTATATATTTCGTCCTCCCGCTTCTTTTTAAGGTCATCGCTCAGCATTACCTGCTCCGCATCGTACTCCTTATACATTTGGTTAAGGTCGGTAGTTTTTTTATCAATTTCTTGCTGCCACATTTCACTAAACTGGTCAAGTTTTTTTTGAGATTCTTTATAATCCGGCAATTTTTCTAAAATATATTTTGAATCAATTACCGCATATCGTTGCGCATTAGCCGTTGAGATTGCCAACAAAAAGCAAGCACAGAAGGTAATAATTATCTTTTGCATAAGTTCAAAGTTTAAATTTTTAGGGATCAACTTTTTCAATATACTAAAAACCTCAAAAAGCTATTGAAATTATTCAGGCTCCTGGCCCAGCATAAACGTGAATTTTGCTGCACCTTTCAATCCTGTACTACCATTAAGCCTGTCGAGCCCTATTCCATAATCGAATCCGAGCAAGCCAAACATAGGCAGGAAGAACCTCATACCTACACCAACTGAACGGCGCAATTTAAAAGGATTGTAATCTTTAAAATCGTACCAGCCATTGGCAGCCTCAAAAAATGCAAGACCGTAAATAGTGCTGGATGCACTGGTGCTGAATGGATACCTGAGCTCTACGGTATATTTATTAAAAATGGTAAAGAATTCTCTTGCCTGGCTAAGATCCGGATTTATTTTAGGATCACTGTTGTCATATACCGGATAGCCTCTGTGTGCTATAATATCGTAGCCCAGCAGGCCGTAGTTGTTACTGAGTCCTGCATCGCCCAATTGGAACCTTTCAAATGGCGAAGTAATTGTTTTGTTGGAATACCTGCCCAGAAAGCCATATTTGGCTGCGGCCTTTAGAATAAATTGCTTATTCTTATCCGGCCCACGCCCCTGTCCTATAGGCACATACCATTCTGCAGTAAACCTTTCTTTATGAAACTCTACCCATTTATAAGAATTCAATGTTTCGCCTGAAGAATTGAATAATGAATATGGCGGAGTAAGCTGTGTACTCAATACAAAGTTAGATCCACTCGTAGGGAATATTGGATTAGGCCCTGCCGAGTTACGGGCTAATGTAACTTTTAAGCTAATATTATTAGAAACACCATTGGTAAGGCCAGGGAAAATATTATAATTTCTTAATTTGTAACGTTGATAGTTCAACTGATATACCAATGCAAAATAATCATCAGGCCATTTAAGTTGCTTTCCTAAGGATACACTGATTCCGGTAGTTTTTATAAACGAAGAGTCGCCATACGCCTTGCTGTAATACCCCGTAAGTGGGTCATAAGCATTGGCGTATTTAGTATCGTAATAACTTATGGTAAATGAGTTTCTCTTTTTTCCGCCCAGCCATGGCTCTGTAAAAGAGAAGTTGTAAGATCGGAATTGCTTACCATTGCTTTGGGCCCTAAGGCTCAGCTTTTGGCCATCTCCACTTGGTAATGGTTGCCATGCTTTTTTATTTAAAATATTATAAATAGAAAAGTTATTAAACGTTACCCCTAATGTACCTGTAAGGCCAATACCACCCCCAAATCCGGCAGAAAGCTCCAACTGATCCGACGACTTCTCTTCAAGGCCCCATGTAATGTCAACGGTGCCATTGTCTAAATTAGGAACGATACCCGGATTGATTTTTTCTGGATTGAAATAGCCTAATTGCGACAGTTCGCGTTGCGTACGGATTATTTCTGCACGGCTGAATTTATCGCCTGGCACAGTTCTTAACTCACGGCGGATTACATATTCTTTTGTCTTGTCATTGCCGGTGATCTCTACCTTGCCTATAGTAGCTTGTGGCCCTTCTACTATGCGTATTTCATGGTCTATGGTATCGTTGTACACAGCCGTTTCTACCGGGGTGATATTAAAAAATAAGTAACCATCATCCTGATAAAGGCTGGTGATATCGCCTCCTTCGGGCGAAGGGCTTTTGCCTAATTTTTTATTGAGGATTTCAGCATTGTAGATACTGCCTTTTTTAATGCCTAAATAGAGTGTGAGCAGAGAATCAGAATATTTTGTATTGCCTTTCCATGTGATATTTCCAAAATAATAGCGGTGCCCCTCTTCAAGCTTTATGGCCACATCCAGATTTTTTTTATCCTGATAATTTGTATCAGAGATAATGCTTGCATCTCTAAAGCCGAGTGAATTATAATAATCCAATATGTGGCCTTTGTCTTCTATAAATTTTTTCTCATTAAATTTTGCAGAGCTTAGCAGTTTTATCCTCACATAAGGATCCAGCAATTCTTTGGTAGCCGATGGAATGAGGTAGCCATTCTCTTTCAGGTATTCGTTAAAGGATACGTGATTGGCTTTGGTAGAATCATACACATTTTCATTGATAGATGGAAAAAGCGTCAAACGGCTTTTTTCCTTGGTACCTTTCATTTGTTTTTTCAGTCTCAGATCTGATACGGAATGATTGCCTGCAAAATAAATTTCGTTAATGCGAACCTTGCCGTTTTTATTAATGATGAAAACAATATTTACAGAATTGGTTGCTTTGGGGTCTTTTGTTTCTACAATCTGTACATCTACATTTCTAAACCCTTTATCTACATAAAATTTTTTAATAACACTGGAAGCAGAGGTTTTAAGGCTTTCTGTCACACGTGTCACCCGCCCTTTGGCAAGGCCAATCTTAGGAGATAAATCCTCTGCTTCACTTTTGCCTATCCCTTTAAATTTAAATGAAGTGAGCGTAGGCCGGTCTGTTATATTTATTTCTATAGAAATATCATTGCCTATTAATTGGGTAATGTATATTTCTACATTGCTAACCAGGTTTTGTTTCCACAGGTTATTTATAGCTCTTGCAAAGGCGTCGCCACCCGGCAGAGAAATTTTATCGCCAACAGCAAGCCCCGATATGGAAATAATAAGATTAGGGTCAAAAGAGGTAGATCCTGTTACTTTTATTTCTTTAATAATATACTCGCGAGGATTTTTATTATTAAAAATATTTTCTAGTAGCGGATTTACAGACAAAGACTGTGAATCTGTTTTACCCGCATGAGAAAGCGAATCAGTAGGTACTTGTGCGAAAGCGGAAGTTTTGGTTACAAAAGCGCAAACTACCAAGAATAAAATCTTGTAGATCTTATGCATTAAATCAATTTTAATAGGGCGGCAAGTTATATTCAATTATCAAAAGTTTTTGTTAAATCAGCCATAATAAAGGGTTATACCGTTTGGGTATCGCGAGCAAAGCAAAAGGAGGGTGCTGTTATTTTGAATTTTAATTTCATTTTAGTGTGATACAATGAAATTTTTATAAAATAGTTCGCTAAAAAAATAGTTTGCTGAAAGGAATTGTAAGGCATTTTTTACAAACAGATTATAATTGTTCACTTGTTTTGCCAAATCGCCTTTCACGGGATTGATAATCGAGCAATGCCTCATAAAGGTTTTCTTTTCTAAAGTCGGGCCACAGGGTGTCTGTAAAAAATAATTCGGCATAGGCTAATTGGTACAATAAAAAATTGCTGATTCTGTATTCGCCACTGGTACGGATCATTAATTCAGGGTCTGGAAAGTCCTTTGTACATAAATAATTCTTGAATTCTTCTTCAGTAACCGGATTGTTATTTTGATTGTTTTTCCGAGCAGAAAGTAGGCTGTTGACCGCGTTCAGAATTTCCCACCTACTGCTGTAGCTGAGTGCCATTACCAGATTTAATCCTGTATTTTTTGCTGTTTCATTGCAGGCTTCCTCCATTTCTTTCTTTGCATTGGGGGGCAATAATGAAATATTGCCGATCACATGCAGCCTGATATTGTTTTTATTGAGGGTAGGTATTTCTTTTTTTATTGTTTGAATCAATAATTCCATCAATCCGGCAACTTCATCTTTGGGCCGATCCCAGTTTTCTGTACTAAAAGCATAAAGCGTCAGGTATTTTATACCGAGTTCGGCACAGCCTTCTACGATATTGCGTACACTTTCTACCCCATTAAAATGCCCATAAAGGCGGTCGTGGCCTTTTTCCTTTGCCCATCTGCCATTGCCATCCATAATAATGGCTATGTGCCCTGGAAGCCTTTTAGGTATTAATTGTTCTTTCAAACTCATAGAAATAGTGCGCCAAGCATGTGGCCTGACAGGCGGTAAAAATACAAAAATAGTAATCGCTATTTATAGAAAAACTATAGCTATCTCGCCGACGGGCAACGATAAGAATTTAGGTTAATAGAAAGTCCTACTTCTGCTATAATATATTGATCCTTTTGCTTGCTAAATCCTCTTTGCCTTCCTTCCACACCAATTGGTGTTCCTGTTTCATACGATCTATCTTGAAGCAATACCGCAAGTGATTTACTCGCTGGCGGAAATTTATCTGCTCCGATATAAGTAGTGCTTACATCATCAATATAATCTGTAGTAGTAAAGCGGTGGGCCACTTCAAAAGAAATGTTGACTTTATTTGTTATAGCATATTTTACCCCAAAACCAATAGGGAAGCAGAGTGCCATACTGCCATAAGCTTTTCTTCCTTCATAAAAAGTTTCGCCTTCAGTATTTAAGGGGCGCAGATATACCTTTTCGCCATTGTAATAGGTATATGGATCGTAACTAAAGATACCTACTCCTATGGTGGCATAAGGTGTAAAGGCATGATGAATGTCGGCGGCATTAAATTTAAAAAAATTAAAATCACCTTGCAGTGCCAATTCAAAAATATTAGTGTTGAAACTAAGATTTCGCCTTTGCTGAAATTCGTTTTTGCTATACATATCGCTATAGCCCAATTGAGCATAATGCCCCGAAAGACGCACAGCCACATAATTGCCAAACTGCCTTCTAAAAAATCCGCCGAGCGCTATTTTAGGCCGATTAATGGCAGCACGGTTATTGATATCGCCAAAATAATGAGCGGCACCTGCTGTAATACCAAATTCTCCTTCTTGGATATACTCCTCCATTTGTGCATGGCTGTATAGGCCTTTAGTAATTATTAGAAGGAATAAAATAATTTTTTTCATAAGTTTTAAAATCTGGAACTGTGCGTAAAGATGGGGTTTTTAAAGTAGTTGGCTGGTTAAAAAAGTTATAAATACAGCCGATGCCATATTACAAACGGAAGAAACAGCTTTAAATTATTTAAAAAAATAAAAGTAATATTAATTTCTTTTATCAAGGCCCCAAGAAAGCTTATTTCTTATGGTCTGCAGGAAATTATTTTCATTCAGGCGTATTAGATTTATGTAAAATGATTCTTTCCTGATGGCAAGCAATACTTCCTTGCTCGCTATTTCGCGCCGGCTATCAAGCGTACATAGGAACCCGTCGGAGCGGCCTTCTACTTCAAAGGAAATAACCGAATCGTCGGGTATTACAAGTGGCCGTATATTCAGATTGTGTGGCGAAACAGGGGTAATGATAAAACTTTTGGAGTCTGGAAATACTACCGGCCCATTGCAACTTAATGAATAGCCCGTAGATCCGGTAGGCGTAGCCACAATAAGCCCATCGGCCCAGTAAGTGGTAAGAAACTCACCATTCAGGTAGGTGTGTATCTTTATCATGGGCGATATATCCGTTTTGTGTATGGTGAATTCGTTGAGCGCAAAAGCCACACCATTAAACAAAGGCATATTGGCATCCAGATGCACAAGGCTTCTTTTATCTATATTAAATGAACGGTTTACCAGCGATTCGATTGCTTCATGAATTTCATCGCGACCAATACTGGCCAAGAAGCCAAGGCGCCCATAATTTATTCCTAAAACCGGTATGCCTTTATTGCCTACATAAGTGATGGCATCCAGCAAAGTGCCATCGCCGCCAAGGCTGATCATGAAATCTATGTTTTCGAGTGTGTCAGATTTATTAAAGGTGCTGTAATTTATATTTATAGGAAGTGCGCTATAGAAAAGATTAAAAAAATCCTGAAAAATAACGGGTTCTATTTTGTAAACGGAAAACTCAGCGAGTAATAATTTTAACCCTTCTAACTGTTCCGACTCCAGCCCGCGGCTATATATGGCTATTCGCATTATTCAAAAATAATACTAAATGACTAAAATGTAGAGATGCCGATAATTCTAACCATACCTACGAGTTTTGAGCTTCAATAGGTGCTTATTGCACATACTTAAAAAACGTATTATCTTTATTGAGTGAGCAGCAATATTTTTATACATGACAACTTTTTCCGCAGCATTTTTTCTAATAAAAAAATGGCAATTGCCTATCTGAAAAGCTATACTCCTGCCTCTGTAAGTAAGCGATTAAATTTTTCTACTTTAGCCCAGCTGTCAGATACTAATTTATCAGAGCTTGATAACTTAAAATTTATTCGCCGCCATATCCCGATTGATCTTTTACTCTTTTTATTTTGAATTTGCCGTTTTGAATATTGCATACAGGCGCAGGATTGTCATTATCATATACCATATTTTCTTTTATTAAAAATGCGGTGCCAGTAAAAGTACCTTCTATAAAATCGCCAACTGAAGCCCACTTGGTAATGCTGATAAGAATACTTTGAGGGCTGAGTCGGTAACCTTCTAAATTGGCATACCAACCAATGGAATTATCGTAATTGGTTTCTTTGGTAGCAGTAGCCGTTCCGGGGGTATTAATGATGGGAGCATATAAAGCTACACTGATGGATTGGTTTTTTTCATTTTGAATGTTCACTTTTAATACAGGCTCTTTTTCTCCATTGCCATCCGTATGAATTTTATCTACCCTTGCTGCATTGAAGTAACTGCCGGGATTAAGCACTTTTTCGGACGCAGCAGTTATAGCTATTTCTTTTGAAATGCCTTTGTCGTCTATCAAGGTGAAAGAAAGAGTATTAAAATCTTCTTTGCTGGGAGCAATTTGTTTTGCTGCCGGAACTGGTTTATTTTTTTGGGCAAGTAGTGAAGTACAAAAGATTACTGCAAGGGAGAGGCAAATTGCTGTTTTTTTTGTCATGGCTATATTTTTTTTAAAATCGGATGAAAAAGTTTTTTATAAATTTTTATAATTATTGGCATCAGAGATTATCATTATTCTATGATTATTCCTGATAACATATTTGTTATTTTTCAATCACTCATTTGCTTCTATTTTTCGTTGTATGCGGCACTTTTACTGTTTATAGTGAGCCTTTGCTCTTTAATAAATTTGTATTGCTTTCTCCATTTTTTATTTAAAAGAACAGTGTCGGTATTTATTTTTAGTAAAGTTCAGATCGGCCTTTCATAACCTGCTTTTAAACCGTTGAGCAACGCAAAACCCGAGTCTGTTATGTTACATGATTTTGGGAAATAGCCTTTTACTCCGTAATTGTTATCTTGAGCTAAGGGGACTAAAGCATGCATAAATAATAATAAAAAGAGAATTTTGGTGTACATACCTTACTGTTTTTTTATTGCTCCGTGAATGCGAATCCAGTAAAAGAAAATGGTGAAAAACTCGCCACTACATTTGAACTATTATCAAATTCTTTACCTTCAAATTGCATGGCAGGAAAAATCACTTTTAATTTCCCGCTGTAAGTCACTAAGGCTACTTGAGTACTACCACTTACAGTGCTGAATTGAGAAACATGATTAACAGTTTTGTCGCCCACATATACCTGAGCAGTAATAAGGTTGGGTATAGATGCCGGTAGGCCTGTAGGCATATACACGGTGTAATTACCTGCCGGCGGTATATTTGGTTTGTTAAAAACCATTACAAAAAGTATTGCTTTGGTTTTGTTGTCATTCATGGCAGAATCTACCAATGCAGTATAATAACCGGTGCCGGTACTGTAATATCGTGTATTGACGTAAGTTTTTACTGATGTGTATTTTACTCCATTAAAAATATAGCTGGTAGGCAAGGGCGTCGCTTCCTTTTTTTTGCAGGAAAATGCAAAGACTCCCATTATTAATACTGCTAAAAAAACATTGATTGATTTTTTCACTTTTCTGATTTTAGTTGCTAAATAAAATTTTTAAAAAATATTAAAATTGTGTTTGACGCTTATTATAGTTTTGTGAATTCCACCCTTCTGTTGTTGGCTTTGCCTTCTTTAGTATTATTATCGTTCAGGGGTTTTGTTTTGCCATAGCCTTTGGTAGTGAGCCTTTCGGGCATAATGGTCATTTTTGTCAACTGCTCTTTTACTGCATCCGCTCTTTGTTGAGATAGCTTCATATTATATGCGTCTTCACCATCACTATCGGTATGGCCGCCCACTTCAAATTTTACTTCCGGATTGTCTTTCATTATCTGCACTATCATATTCAAGGTGCCCATACTTTCTGGCTTGATAGTAGCTTTGTTATAGTCGAATGTAATGCCGTGAGTTATAATTTTAGGTTCAGTAAATTTTTTGCCAGGCACAATCATATTGCCACCCTCTGCTAATCGAAAATTTTTAAGCAGCATAGCCATTCCTTCGCTCGCATTTCCTCCGATAGCCAAACAATTAGCCGAAAAACCACAATCTGGAATTACAACAATACGGTATTGGTCGCAATAGATTTTTACTTGCCTGTCTTTTACAGCAATTGCAATATGATGCCATTTGTTGTGATAGGTATCGCCCTTAATAGCTGCCGAAAGATCGCCTTGTAATTTTTTATCTCCAAAATCAAACTTGTAATAATCGTGATTGGTGTATAGGCCGCCTGCAATGTTTTTACCATTTCTTAATTCTAAATATACCCCTTCATTGCTATCGTAGCCCGCATCGAGCCATGTATCAAATTCAATGGTATATTGCGCCGGTAAGTATGTTTTAGCCTTTATGTTTGGCGTGTATTTGCTATAATATTTGGTGATGGCAAAAAAAGGTTCATTATCCTTTGTGTTTACTACGCCTTGACCACTTTCTATAGACCAATGGCTTGCAAATTCGCCGTCTATATCATCTCTAAAATCGTCTTCAAAGATTATTTTATTTCCAGGTACGAAATCGTAATTATTGTATGGAACAAATGAGGCCTCATTTTGCTTTTGTGCAGGAATTGTGGGCTTGTTGGAATCGTTCTGATTAATAGTGGTTGCGGTTTGGTCAGGTGGTGTTGCTTTCTCTTTTGTTTTATTTTTTTTCTTAAAGATTCCTTTTATGGCATTTTCAGCTTTGTCTGCAGTATTGTTAGCCCCAGTATTTATATTAGAGTTTACTTTATTTTCTGCAGCATTTTTTGCTGCCTGCCCAGGATTATAAATTTGTGCTACCGAACTGCCATATATTGCCATCAGTAAGGTGAGTGCTATTATTTTTTTCATTATTGATAATTTTTTTTGACGAGGTAAAAGTAGGTAGGGAGTAAATCGTAATTTATCCCCCAAAAGGTGGAATTTTTATAAACTTGGTTTGGCTGAAATTTGTATAACATTAATCTGGATGCTTATTTTGAAAAAAATATTATTAACGGCACTCATTCTGTCAATGGCTAATATCCATTTTGCGCAGCAGCAAAAGCGAGATAGTATGATAGCGCTATTGCCCAAGGCAAAGGCTGATACAGATAAAGTAAAATTGCTGTATCGCATTGGAGATGAATTTGAAACCAATGAAGTGGAAAGGGCCTCTGGCTATTATACTCAGGCATTTAGCCTCAGTAAAAATCTCAATTTTACCAAAGGGATAATAAGGTATTACTCCAGCCAAGGCGAAATACTGAATATGAAAGGAAAGTATGCTGAGAGTATTGGCTTGCTCAAGCAAGGGCTGGAGCTTGCCATAAAAAAGGGTGATAAAATGCGGGAAGGAATTATGTATGAGAATATGGGGAACACATTTGGGTATATGGAGGAGATAGATACTGCCGTAAATTGTTATTATCAAGCACTCAATATATTTGATTTATTTAACGATACCGTCAAAATTTCCAATGTATATTCAGATTTGTCGAGCATATATACGCGCGTGGGCAAATTGGAAAAAGCACTTGAATACAGTGATAAGGCCATTCGAATTTTGCAAATAAATAGGGATGTTTATTTACTATCTGCAATGACTAACAGAGAAGCAATATTGTGGAAAATGAAAAAATATGAGGATGCAGAAAACCTTAATGATGAAATTATAAAATTAGCAATTGCCTTGCAAGATAATTGGGGCATAACTGATGCAATGGCTAATAAATGCAGCCACAATAGGGCTTTGGGGCAGTATGCCTCACTGAAAAAAAATGCAGATGAATTATTTAACACTGCGCTTCATTTTGATAGCGATGCTATTAAATGTGCGGCATACTACTGGCTTGGCGAAGCAGATTTTTGTAACAGGAACTTTTTAGCAGCAAAAAAAAATATTGAATTAGCTATAGGCCTGGCAGAAAAAAATGGGCTCACTCAAAAATTAAAAGAAAATTATCTGCTGTATTCAAAAATATTATTAGCGCTTACTGGCAATGTGGCCATGTCGGAAAAATTTACCACTGCGGCAGATTCTATAGAACAACAAACTATAAATGAACAGGTTTTAAAAGCGGCACAAAATGCATCTGAAAAATATCAAACTGAAAAAAAGGATGTTCAATTAGAATTGCAGCGTGTAACTATTAAGGAGGAGCGGTTGTGGAAATATATTTTATCAGGTGCTTTGGTGGCATTCTTGACTATTGGCTTTATTTCATTGAAGTCTTACCGCAATAAACAAAGATTATTGATATCGGAAGGAGCATTGCAGGAGCAGCAAATTGTCCGCTTAGAAAATGAAAGGCATTTAGCGGCTACAGAAGCTGTAATAAAAGGGCAGGAAGAGGAGCGCAGCCGTCTTGCCAAAGATTTGCATGATGGCCTTGGCGGCATTTTATCAAGCACCAAATATTCTTTTAATAATATGAAGCAGCAATTTATTTTATCGGAAGAAAACGCAAAAGCATTTGAAAAAAGTATGAGCATGTTAGACGAGTCTATTGCCGAATTGCGCCGCGTAGCACATAATATGATGCCAGAAACGCTAACAAAGTTGAGCCTTGATGAAGCCATTCAAGATTATTGCCTCCAAATATCTGACAGCTCTATTTTAAGGGTCACCTACCAGAGTTTTGGAATGAAGGAAATGAAGCCAGACGATACCATAAAAATAACTGCGTATAGAATAGTGCAGGAACTGCTAAATAATATGATTAAGTATGCATCTGCATCTAAAGCAATGGTGCAATTGATTGCAAAAGAAAATATATTGCACATTACAGTGGAAGATAACGGGATGGGGTTTGATGTGAAGCAGCTTCCGTATGCTACTGGCATAGGGTACAAAAATATGCTGAGCCGTATCAATTTTTTAAAAGGAAAAATGGATATTCAGTCGGCTGAAGGGCTGGGTACATCTGTTTATATAGAAATACCTGTTTAATTATGGTGCAAATATTTTTAGTAGAAGACCATCCACTTGTGATTGAAGGCATTCAAGCGATGATAGCAGAACACTCAGAAATAAACTGTGCGGCAGTATGTAAGAATGGAAGCGATTTAATCACTAAACTAAAAACCTTTCAGCCGGATGTAATTGTAATGGACATAAACCTTCCAGATTACAATGGAATTGATTTGTGCAAGGAGGTGAAAGAAAAATACCCGGCTATAAACATCATGGCGTTAAGCATAAACAATCAGCCCGCTATAATAAAAAAAATGATAGCCTGTGGCGCAAGTGGTTTTGTACTAAAAGATGCAGCCCAACATGAGATAATAAATGCCTTACTTACGGTAGCCAAGGGCAAATCGTATTTCAGTAAGTCGGCTACAATACTACTAAAGCAACCTGAAAATAATAAATTGCCAGCGCTAACCCGTAGAGAAAAGGAAGTATTAGAAAAGATTGCAGAAGGGCTTACTAACCCGCAAATAGCGGAGCAACTTTTTGTAGATGTGAGTACTATTAAAAGCCATCGTCAGAATTTATTGGCAAAGTATAATGTACAAAATACTGCGGCTTTAATCAAACTTGCTATAACAGAAAGGCTGCTTTAAGGCTGTTGGGTGCTATTAATGAATATCCTTTTGGGTGATGTATTTTACAATAAACAAGAGCCTCATTTATTTTTACCAAAATTAATCTTCTGAAATTATCTTTAAAAAAACCTGGTTACATATCAAGATAGTTCATCAGGTTCTGATAGTTCACGCTAATATCATTCTCAAAAATTTCTTCTCCTATATAATACACGACAGAGTACTCATACCTTTCAAATGAAGCAATGATAGTAGATACTTCTCTTTTGTTTAATTGCAGTGTAATACGCACTAATGTTGATGGAAGAAGAGCATTTACATTGAGGTGCTGAATAGTAGCACCATCACTTTCTACGATGCTGTTAATCTCCGATACGGAAAATTTAGATTGTTCGGCTTCTAAAATGATTAATGCCCCCACCCCATCTGCCCCACACAAATTACCCAATTCCTTTAGCAAGTTCATTGCCGGAACGCTCCCTAAAAATTCCCCTTCATCATTGATTACCGGTACTATGTTTGCATGGTACAAGTTGCAAAATTGGGCAGCTTTCAAGAAGTGAACATTCGCATTAATAGATTGGGGTATGCTGCTATATGAAAGATCGCTCAAAAGTTTATCAGAATCTCGTACTTCTAAAAGTTCCGCCTCAGAAATAAAGCCATCAAATTTTTCGCCATCCAAAACGGTTAAATGAGATAGATTGTTATTTTCTACCAGCACAAGGGCTTCTGCTACAGTAGCATTTTTTTGAATAGCAGGTATTAGGTTATCTATCAGTTGTGCGGTAGTCATTGGTCTTATTTTGATAAGCAAAAGCAAATTCAATAATAAAGACAACTAAAATCAATTAATTGTTGCAGCAGGAGTTTTTAATTTGGTAAGAAAATCGCTAAGAATACGATTAAACTCTATAGGCACCTCCATCATAGGTGCATGACCGCACTTGTCTATAAAGTGAAGTTCGCTGTTGGGAATAAGTTTGTTAAACTCCTCTGCCACAAATGGAGGTGTGATGGTGTCATTCTTTCCCCAAATAAGGCAAGTAGGTTGTTTTATTTGATTCAACTCTTCTCCCAGATTATTGCGAATAGCCGATTTAGCCAATGAAATAATCTTAATAACCTTCAACCGGTTATTGGTTATTTCAAAACATTCATTCACCAATTCTTCGGTGGCCATTGCAGGGTCATAAAAAGTCAATTGGGTCTTTTTGCGAATGTATTCCTTATCGCCTCGCTTTGGGTAGCTATCTCCCATACCATTTTCAAAAAGCCCAGAGCTGCCGGTAAGCGTGAGCGATTTCACTCTTTCAGGATTTTTTAATACATAAACGAGTGCCACATGCCCGCCTAAAGAGTTTCCTAATAAATGGATATTTTCATAATTGCGATGATCTATAAAGCGTTTTACAAATTTCTGTAAGCCGCCAACAGTAGTGTGCAGGAGGTCTAATTCAAACAGCGGAAGCATAGGTACTACTACCTTATGGGTGGTTTTAAAATGATCTATCAAGTGAGAAAAATTACTTAGTGCACCAAATAGTCCATGCAATAATAGCAAGGGTTCGCCTTCTCCGGTTTCTATAAACTTAAATTTCCCATCCTGTTGTAATAATTCTTCCATGGTAGTCAGTCTATCAGCATTTAAAGCAAAAATATTTATGCTAAAATAATTGTTTATCAGCACAAAATGGTGTGATTTTTATAAATCGCGTTTTCATAACAGGGCAATCTTTGTTTCAAATTTTGAAAAAAAATCCTGCAGTTGTACAAAAAGGTCTTTAAAGGCCGGTATTATTTTTCCCAGATTGTTTATTATTACTGGCCCCCAATCTTGTATGTAGGGATACACATGAGAGTTGGCTATAGTTTGCGCGCTTACTAAATGAATCTTTCCTGCAAAAAATAAAAATACACTAAAAATAATGGTGTATAGAATAAGGTACAAAGCTATACCCAGCAATCTATCCAGCCATCCAAGCATAGAAAATGAAAGTACTTTTTTTATAATTTTTGCACCCAGACTCACCAGTAATACCACCACAATAAAAACAATAATAAAACTGAAAAATGGAAGCCATTTAGAAAAGCTGCCCGATGTATTTTCCAATGAATGTGCTACTACGGCAGAGAGTTTCATTGCTGCGGCAAGTCCGATTATAAAACTAAAAAGAGAAAAAAGGCCTACAACAAAACCATTTTTGATACCTCTGAAAAGAGCTACAATTAAAATAATTAAGAAAAAAGCATCTATGCTCATGCAAACCGGGTAAAATGATGAGGCAATTATTGATTGAAAGTCGAATGAAGTTTACGCGGTATTTAGGTTGTTAAAATTTCTTTTACCACACCTGCAATGGTTTTGCCATCTGCCTTTCCGGCAAGCTGTTTATTGGCAGCGGCCATTACCTTTCCCATATCTGCCGGCGATGTTGCACCGGTTTCTTTCACTATCTGTTGAATGATATTCTTAATCTCGGTAGCATCTAATTGCTTGGGCAAAAATTGTTCAATTACATTTATTTCGGCACGTTCTTTTTCAGCGAGGTCTTCGCGCGATTGTTTTTCATATATTTCCAAAGAATCTTTTCTTTGTTTTACTAATTTCTGAAGCAGTTTTATTTCTTCAGCTTCATTTATCTCACCATTAAAGCCCTCAGATGTTTTTGCATTGAGTATTGCAGATTTGATAGCGCGCAACCCTCGCAGGGATTCCTGATCACGAGCCAGCATGGCCTTTTTTATCCCATCATTTACTTGTTGTTCTAAATTCATTTTTTATATTATTAGTGTACACTAAAGGGTATCAACCTATAAAAATCTATTGATTTTTTTTATTTTCTTCATCCACAAATTTTTTATGAAAGGTATTTGCAAATGTTTTTATATCAGTGGTGAGGCTGTCATAGCCGGTGGCACGTTTAAAGGTGTCGGCCATGGTAACCAATATTTGATAATAAAAATCAGCCATTTCATCTACCATCATATCCTTTGTCCAAAGATCAATGCGCATAGCTGATTTTTCCACACCGTCCCAAAACGCCAAAAAAACTGCTTTTGCATGTTGCTTTTCTTCAGCAGAGCTTTCAGATGCCTTCCAATTAATGCTTTGAGGAATTTTATTTTCGTCTAACGCTACTTCAATGTTTATTTCAGAATTTTTAATCATATCTGCAAAATTAACGGTATTTACATATTAATGAAGGCAGTGCTTGCGTAGAGGGCAATTTAAATTTTGTACCCTTTGTAGAGAGGATGCAGGAGTGCCTATTTCTCTCTCGGCCATCATTATTGCTACAATAGGAAAAATTTACGCAAGTTCAAACCGCTATTTGTAATAGCAACCTGTTAGAGCTGCTTGCACCCGGCTCACATTAGTGTAGCATAGCTACCATTTACACCGCCTCTTATTCAGTTGGCTTCAATAAAAAGGATAATGAAATAAATTTATGATTGCTATTCTGCCTCTGCGCCGCATCAATTATTGATTTCCTTTTATTTTCATCTTTAAATAAATGCAACATTTGAATCGCCATATCCTGAAAATTTTCAGACTTAAAGTGGGCAACTTCTTTGTCGGCAAAGGAGCCTTCAGTAGGTGCAATGATGGGTACCGCTGCTTGTGCCAAAAAATAAAATATTTGTAATGAGGCTACATAAACAAAGGGGAGAATGCAGGCATAAGCCGATGAGAAAATGCGATCATTATCTGCAACATTTAATTCTAAATAAACTTTTACATCATCTTTAAATTTATAGGATTGCAGGCTATTCATAAATTCATCCTTCGTAGCGCCAGCATTGCCCGTAAGCACTAACTGCATACCGCTTAATTGCCTTTTTTTAAATGCAGAAAAGGCTCTAAGGGTGGTCATGAGTTCCGGCGATTTTTCTATCGGGCCATGGTACAGAAAATATTCATTTCCATCGGAAAATATTTCTTTTACTTTTTCTCTCATATCTAAAGAAATGGGCGACCCAGACTTAAAAATATTTTCTTTTACGATAATTATTTTTTCCGGGGGACAGATTTTATTATCTGCAATTAAGCACTTCTCATATTCCGAATTAACGATTATTTTTTGCAATATTTTTTTTGGCTGAAGTGGGGCGTTTTTATTTAATCTGGCACGCATGTCTTTCATCATTTTTTCTGACCTAAAAAAACTGCAATCGGGAAAAAGTAATAGTTGATTTATTCCTGAAAATGTAAAGAATGGGTCCATAAACAGATTTACATCGGCTTGGGTATTTTTAATAAGATGCTGAACCTTTAGCTTAAAACGAAAGAGATTGATCCGGCTTTCTTTTTTAGGTTTTGAAATGGTAATAAAAGTATAGTTTTTGGTAGAAGTGGCTGCAGGGTTGAGTTGCGTATTCTTATTTTGTGCTGCCAATTCTAAATCATATCCCTGGCCTTCAGTTAATAAAATGAATTTATCGTTCGGATTTTCGAGTAAAAGCTGATTAATTGCATCCAGGATAATTGCGGCTTTGCCACTACCCATGTACAGGTTAATTGTATTTATTAAAATGGTCATAGCTCAATAATGCTCATTATACTTCAGGTTCCATTTTTTCGCTAAGTTCCAGCCATCGGCTTTCTTTTTCGTCTAGCAGCAGTATGATTTGGTTTATTTTTTCTGATGTTTCCTGCAATGCGGCATATTGCATAGAAGCATTAGAAAGTTTTACTTCCAGCAACTTTTTTTCAACCTCGAGGCCGGCAATTTCTTTTTCCAATTTTTCAAATTCCAATTTTTCTTTGAAAGAAAATTTTTGCTTGGGTGAAGTTGATTTTTCGGCAGGTTGTTCCACAATTTTTTCCGCAGGGGCTGTCTTTTTCTTGTTGTCCTCCTTTTGTTTCCATTGGCGGTATTGCGAATAATTACCGGGGAAATCCCGGATATCGCCATCACCTTCAAAAGCAAAGAGGTGATCTACGAGGCGATCCATGAAATACCGATCGTGGCTCACTATTAATATACAGCCGGGGAAGTCTTGTAAAAATTCTTCTAACGTGCGAAGGGTTTGTAAATCCAGATCATTGGTGGGTTCGTCTAGCACGAGAAAGTTAGGATTGCGAAAGAGAATACTGAGCAGATGCAGCCGTCTTTTTTCCCCACCACTCAACTTGCTCAATGGGGTAAACTGTTGCTGCGCCGTAAACCCAAATTTTTCCATAAACTGCGATGCACTTATTTTACTGCCATCAGCCAGCGGAAAAAACTCTGCAAAATCTTTTACATATTCGATGGCGCGCTTGTCTTCTTTATATTGAAGTCCTTCTTGAGAAAAATTTCCAAATACAATAGTGTCGCCATGATTTATTTTACCACTATCTGGCGCAATAAGGTCTAGTGCAATTTTTAAGAATGTAGATTTGCCTGTACCATTTTTGCCTACAATCCCTATTCTTTCGCCTTTTTTGAAAGTATAATCAAACCCTTTCAGGATTTTTTTGTCGCCATAAGATTTATACACTTTTTTCATCTCCAGTACCTTCCCCCCCATTCTGGTCATTTTCATTTGAAGGGATATGGAGGCAGTTTCATCCTTTTTGCTCACTCGCTCTTTTACTTCGGCAAAGGCATCTTGCCGGCTTTTAGACTTGGTGGTTCTTGCCTTGGGCTGCTTGCGCATCCACTCCAGTTCGCGCCTGAAAATATTCTTATCTTTTAAAAGTTCGCTTGCCTGTACTTCATTTCGCAAGGCTTTTTGCTCCAGAAAGTAATCGTAATTTCCTTTGTAGGTAAATATTTTTTCTTCATCTAATTCTACTATTTCATTACATACTTCATCCAGAAAATAGCGGTCGTGGGTTACCAGCAGCAAGGTGCTTTTGGAGGTAGCTAAAAAGTTTTCAAGCCATTCTATCATTTCTACATCCAGGTGGTTGGTAGGCTCATCCAATATCATCAGGCATTTCCCTTCATGCAGCTGTGCTTCAATAAGTGTTTGAGCGAGGGCTACCCGTTTTCTCTGGCCACCACTCAGGTTTTTTATGGGCTCGTTCAGGTGATGAAGGTTTAGCTTGCCTAAAATCTGTTTCAGGTCGCTCTCAAAATTCCAGGCATTGGCTTCGCTGATTTTAGTAATCAATTCATTGATGCGGTTTTCATCGCCAGCGCCTTCTTCAGTAAGGATTTCGTACTCCTTTACTAATTTTACGATTTCGTTGTCTGTATTTAATAAGGTATCCCAGATGGTATTATTATCTACGAAGGTGGTATCCTGCAGTAGCATAATCACTTTTACATCTTTATGAATCCAAACAGTGCCTTCATCGGAGGTTTCCCTTCCGGCTATTATTTTTAAAAGGGTAGATTTTCCACTCCCATTAGGGGCTACAAAGGCAATTTTATCCCCTTCTTCTATATAAAAGTTGATGTTTTTAAAAAGCGTACGGATACCAAAAGACTTACTTAAATTTTCTATTGAAGCATAATGCATAGCGGCAAAGGTAAAGTGTGGCGTATAAAGCCGTAACAATGGAAGGCAAAGAATATTAAAACTAACGTTATTTTTGGCTTATGGAAGATGTGTTTATTCATGATAGCGCCATAGTAGATAATGGTGCGCAAATTGGCAAAGGTACTAAGGTGTGGCATTTTTGCCACATCATGCCAAAGGCGGTGATTGGCACCAATTGCAATCTGGGCCAGAATATATTTGTTGATAATAATTGCGTAGTGGGCAATGGCGTAAAAATTCAAAACAATGTTTCTGTGTATAATGGCGTCATATTGGAAGACGATGTATTTGTAGGTCCATCTGTGGTATTTACCAATGTAATAAATCCTCGAAGTTTTATAGAGAGAAAAAATGAATTTAGAAGCACCGTAGTGAAAAAGGGCGCTACCATAGGCGCTAATGCTACGATCATCTGCGGGGTTACTATAGGCGAATACGCTCTGGTAGGCGCAGGTGCTGTAGTTACCAAAAATGTACTCCCCTACACTATTGTAACCGGCAACCCTGCTAAAGTTTCGGGCAAAGTAGATAGAGAAGGCAATAAATAATGGAAATGCGGTTATTTTTGCAGCCTGAAAAAAAAGGACAATGAAGAAGAATATTTTGATAACGGGCGGTGCAGGTTTTATTGGTTCGCACCTTACAAGATTATTTGTTACTAAATACCCGGAATGCCATATAGTAAACTTAGATAAACTAACCTACGCCGGCAATCTGGAAAATCTGAGAGATATTGAGCATGCGCCTAATTATACTTTTGTAAAAGGCGATATTGAGAATATGGAGCAGGTTCGATCTTTATTTGCACAGTATCAATTTGATGGTGTACTGCATTGCGCCGCAGAGAGCCATGTAGATAGATCTATCAGTGATCCGTTGGCGTTTGTAAAAACAAATGTTTTAGGAACCGTTACGGTGCTCACTGTCGCCAAAGACGCATGGAAAGATAATTTCGATGGCAAATTATTTTACCATATTTCTACAGACGAAGTATATGGAAGCCTGGGCGCTGAAGGTTTTTTTACAGAAGAAACGTCCTATGATCCGAGGAGCCCTTATTCAGCCTCTAAAGCATCTTCCGATCATTTTGTGCGGGCATTCTACCATACTTATCATTTGCCGGTTATTATTTCTAATTGTTCTAATAACTATGGCCCGTATCATTTTCCAGAAAAATTAATTCCTCTTTGCATTCATAATATAATTAATAACAAACCGCTACCCATTTATGGCAAAGGCGAAAATGTGCGCGACTGGCTCTTTGTGGAAGACCATGTAAGCGCTATTGATACAATTTTTCACCAAGGAAAAATTGGAGAAACTTACAATATTGGCGGCCATAATGAATGGAAGAATATAGATATCATCAGAGAATTGTGCAGGCAAATGGATGTAAAGCTGGATCGGGAAAAAGATACTTCTGCAAAATTAATCACCTTCGTAAAGGATCGCGCCGGGCACGATTTGCGTTATGCTATTGACGCAACAAAATTATCAAAAGAATTGGGATGGAAACCCTCGCTACAGTTTGAAGAAGGCCTGTCTAAAACCATAGATTGGTATCTGCAAAATGAAGACTGGCTCAACGATGTAACGAGTGGGAATTACCAAAAATATTACGAGAAGATGTATGGCGATAGGTAGCAGATAAATGAAGAAGAACGCACCAGCAGATATTTTTTTGTACAAAATATAGGTAACAAGCCTGCATGGTATGGGCATCTATAGGTGTATCAATACTCTAACAACAAAACAGCCTGAACGAGAAGTTTACAAATTGACAATCGTAAATAATCAACAAATTATTCAAGAATTGATTAGTCTTGAAGTCAAACCTGACCATGTGTATATGCACCTTGTTGAAAGTGCACCTTTCAACAAAGGGAAAACTAAAATGTAAACAGGAGTTTCAGGAAATTTAGTTGCGTTTGCTTGTAAGCTTTCTTTTCAAAGAGGACACGAAGGAAACATATCATTCTTTTCCAAGACCCAACTTGTTCAACATTACATTGATAGTTTAGGAGCAATGCCCGTTGGTGGAAGAATCATGATTATTGATACAATCGCAGCCTTAAAACTAATTGACAAATATTTTGCAAAATGAAAAATAAATCAAAAGAATTAGATGTGGATTTTATCGGCGGACAAAATAAGCCGTTGACCAAGGAAGAACAACTTTCCATTAGTGCTTTTATCAAAGAATCAAAAGAGAAGCGGCTCAAGTCTGAAAAACGCAAAAGCAAGACATTAAACAAACAGCTGGCTTGATAAACACGAACCGCTTACATGGAGTTTGGCAATAGCAGGACTGGCGTGCATTTCATCAGCTTTTGTACTGCTATCATCAGCAGTTCAGACCGAAAAATCCTTAGATGAAATTTTGCACTTATTCTGTCTTTGAGTTCTTTGTTGGGGTGACGTTCGGGCTGAAGAATATATATTTCCCTGCCATCGCTAAACCCTAAAGTTGACAACAGTTACTTTATACCTTAAAACGCCCAATAGCCAAGGGCTATACAATGGCATACCGCACAAAGCCAACGAACCTGCATCAGATTACAAAAGAAGTCTGAGCTTTTTTACCAACGTACAGCTGTACACGCTAATTCATTGTTACCTATCCCATTTCACTCCTTTTTCCAATATAATAAAACCTATTGCCTAGCCCAGGAAATATAGCAGTAGTAGCCAATGATAGCTTGCCTACGGTATATTGAAATTTAGATTTGAACCCTTTAGCGGTTGCATATTTTTCGGGAAATGGCCATACCGTTTCATAAATTTCTACAAAGGCTGTAGTGTAACCCATTAATTTAAAAAAAGCAATTTGATTCTTTTTAGTGGCTAAAAAAGTGTGATAGGGCGCTCCTGTAGTAACTCTCAGCGGCCTTAGCTTTTTAGCTAAGGTAAAAAAATATTTTCTGAAATAATGTGCCAGAGTAGCATTATGTTCGATAGGGCCTTCTACAAAAAGATACCCTTCAGGGCGTATTCTTTTTGAAAGCATTTTTATTGTTTCTGCCGGTTGAGTCATGTGTTCCAGCACATCGCCTAAGTGCGCACAGTCATACTGACCTGATTGTTTTGAAAAATCAGCCACTGTGTAAAAAGTAATATCGGGATATTGGTGCGAAAGTTTTTTTACCAATTCAGGATTAAATTCTACACCGGTACAGCTAAAGCCGTTTTGTTGCAAACTATTCAAAAAACTGCCATCCCCACAGCCAAAGTCTATTACAGTATGAATATCCTTTTGCAGTTTTAATATGCTGTTTTGTTTGGTATAATACTTTATTTCTTTAAAATAAAACTCATCGTGATAATCTATTGTATATAATTTTTCATAATCTTCTGGAGTTAATAAAGGCCAATTAAAATTCAGTTTGCAGTCCAGGCATTCTCTATACACAAACTGTTTGTTGTTAAATAAAATAGAGGCATAGTAAGAGGCTTTGTTTCTTGTAGATCCGCAAAACAGGCAGTTGATGGTTGAATTTGGTTGCATATTTGTTTCTATGAAAAAAATTAAAGGTATAGAAACTTAAATAATGGGCAAGTTACGCTTGGTATTGATGTATTTGAGGCATGTGCAAATGCGAGATACCTTTGGCAAAGGTATAATAATATTAAAAATAACAGCTCTCTTAGTGGGGCACTCTAGATGCAGCTCTCAATTAATAGATAAATTTTTATAAATTGCCACCATACATAAATACATGATTTTATGAAGGGAATTATTTTGGCCGGCGGTAGCGGCACGAGGCTCTATCCGATTACAATGGGAATCAGCAAGCAGTTGATGCCCATTTATGATAAGCCCATGATTTATTATCCACTTTCTACGTTGATGTTAGCGGGCATACGAGATATTTTAATCATTACCACCCCGGGCGACCAGCAGCAGTTTAAAAATCTGTTGGGCAATGGCGCTCAATGGGGCTGTACTATTCAATATGAGGTGCAGGAAACGCCCAATGGCCTTGCGCAGGCGTTTGTGATTGGCGAACATTTTGTAGGTACCGATTCGGTAGCATTGGTGCTTGGCGATAATATTTTTTATGGAAGCGGATTTTCCAGCTTGCTGCAGCAATCGGCCAATCCCGATGGGGCAGTAATATTTGCCTATCCGGTAAGCGACCCGGAGCGGTATGGTGTGGTAGAATTTGATGCACACAAGGTAGCATTGAGTATAGAAGAAAAACCGCAACATCCCAAATCTAATTTTGCAGTTCCGGGTTTATATTTTTATGATAATACCGTAGTAGAGGTAGCAAAAAATATTGCTCCTTCTGCAAGGGGTGAGTATGAAATAACGGATGTAAACAGGCATTACCTACTACATAAAAAATTAAAGGTGGCTGTACTGAACCGTGGTTTTGCATGGTTAGATACAGGCACTTTTGAATCGCTGCATGATGCCTCCGAGTTTGTACGCGTTATTGAAAAGCGGCAAGGGTTTAAGATTGGTTGCCTCGAAGAAATTGCCTACCGTATGGGATTTATTTCTAAAAAGGAGCTTTTAGTACTTGCACAAAAATTGGAAAAGAGTGGTTATGGAAAGTATTTAAAGGGGATAGGTATATAGATTGTTATAATAATCTGATGTAAAATATTAAGCGCATTTTTGGCATATATTTGCGCCCTGTTTTTCTGGATATAATAAAATTAAATGAAAGTAGTTATACTCGCTGGTGGATTGGGAACAAGAATTTCTGAAGAGTCGCAACTGAAGCCTAAGCCCATGATAGAAATAGGAGGCAAGCCTATTATCTGGCATATCATGAAAAATTACTCACACTATGGGTTCAATGATTTTGTAATCTGCTGTGGCTACAAAGGCCATTTGCTTAAAGAATATTTTTTAAATTATTTTTTGTACAATTCTGACCTCACTATTGAATTGAAAAATAACAAGGTAGATGTACACTTTGCCAATTCCGAATCATTTAATGTAACACTGGTAGATACAGGCATTATGACCAATACCGCCGGTAGAATACAAAAGATAAAAAAATATGTGGAAGGGGAGGAGTTTATGCTCACCTATGGCGATGGCTTGTGCAATGTAGATATCAATCATCTGTTAGCTTTCCACCGCCAGCATAAAAAATTGGCTACTCTTACTTCTATTCAATTGCCCGGCCGGTTTGGCACTTTAGAGACCAATGAAGCCGCATTGGTAACAGAGTTTAAAGAAAAAACAGATGGCAAGGATGTGTGGATCAATGGTGGATTTTTTGTACTCAATCCCGGCATCTTCAACTACCTGCAAGGCGATATGGAAGAAGTGCAATGGGAGAAGGGGCCTCTTGAAAAAATAGCCAATGACCAGCAATTAGTTGCCTATAAACATTCAGGTTTCTGGAAGTGCATGGATGCTATGCGCGATAAAATAGAATTAGAAGAACTTTGGAGCAATAATAAAGCGAAATGGAAAGTTTGGTAAA
>JAFDXH010000303.1 GCA_018268075.1 Bacteroidota bacterium
TTCCACGTCATATCCCATAAAGTAGCAGCCCAAATTTCACCAACATCGTGTGGCTCACTTGAAGCAATCGTGGAAAGCATATCATAGGTCCATTGGTTCACGCTCATATCAGTAGAATATGGATAGCGCCTTATACCTCCACCCGTTACCGGGTTTTCCCCAATTACATAAGTGCCTAGTGGGCGAGGCTTGGGGCCATCAGAAATTAAAGCAGTACTCCAATTAGTTGTAGTCATTAGGGCAAAGTAATCACTCCACCCCTCACCCATTTGTTCTTTGTTATTAAGGCAAGTACTTATTGCAGGGCCACCAGTAAGCCTGGTGGATATACCATGAGTATATTCATGTGCCATGATACCATTATCAAGATCACCATCCAACTTATTAGAGGTGCCTGCAAGTGTGATGTTTACTGAATTAGATAGTGCCAGTTCTGCCTTGATTGCATTTCCATCTTCAGGCGTAATCATTACAGCAGGAATAGTAATGGTATTATCAGTACCGCCCATTACAATCACTTCACCAGGTACATTATTAATAATCACCGCAGCGATTGCGCCTGCCAATTGTGCATTTTTTACCTTGATTGCGAAATTGCAATTTCCTCGGTCTATCAGCGCTATATTTCCATTTAAAGCTGCTGCATTATTTGCACTACCACATGCATAATGGTTTGCACCGCCTGCATCATCATTATACAAAACAAGATTACCTGTTTTATTTCCTACATTTATCAGTAAGTTTTTTGTACTCATAGCTCCTTCCGCGGCATTTTTATATCCCGTCATGGAGGCAGGTGAATTTACCAGAAATAATTGTGTGTTCACGCCATCAAACAGATACATCTGCATCCGCGGATTAGAACCATCGGCAGGTGTACTAAAGTCAGCATTGTTAGTGCTGCTTCCATCCTGAGCATCTGCAAATACATAATCATTTCCTATACCGCCCCTACCCTGATTATTATTTTGAAAATTTCCTGCAGGTTCATCAAAACCATATTGATACGAAATATCATGCATCAAATTATTGTAGTAAAAAAGTTGGGTAATGGCAAAATTCTGATTGTCGGGCCAGGTTGGAATTTGTGCCGAATTAAAAACAAAATTGAAATTTAAATCCGGCAATGGGGAAGTAGAGGTAGCCGCCACCCCTGTTCCATTATTTCCTGCATGGTCTTCTTTTGCCCATACATTATTCCCTCTTGTGTAATTGTATTCTGTAGCACCATCATTATGCCACCCCAGAGATATAGCATTGTTGCCTAACCCCGCCTGAAGCCAGGGGTTTACTTTAGAAACCGGGCTACCACCCACGCTATTCATGCTTTCTGCAGGAAAAGGAATGATACGGTAGGTAGCAGAGTTCACCGCAAATGGTGCATCGTTATTATTAGGATGTTCAATTTTACTCTTGAACATCGGTTCGATTCTTTTTGGATATTTTTTATCCCATGAACAACTAACTGTGAGATTATCCATACCCAAATTGTTTCCATCATTAGCATCTATCAATAACAACCAATATGCAGAAGTTTTAAGAGGAAGAATCTTTACTTGCCAGGCCAATTTTAACGAATCACCTGCCGGTACCCAAAGGAGTGTTGTACTTATGTTTTCTTTAGAGATACCTGCTGGTGTAAATAAAACATTCCGTGCGCTATCAGAAATGATTCTAAGATCTACTGGTTCTTCCAATTTTAAAATTGCAGATGCCCGCCTGATCGCTTCGCCTGAGGTTATTAAGGGTGTTTTTGTTTGTTTACCAATTTTTATATCAGCCTTTTGAATAAAATTTCCGCCATCCGAAACAAGGCTTTTCCCTTTAAAGGCAAGGACTTTAATACTATTATAAACAGGCACCCCCATTATTGCTTGCTGCAGATAGATCAATGAGGCATTGGCTACTTTATCAGAATAGGCATTTGAGATAATGGTGTTATCTATTTCCTCATCAGACAATGAAATTGCTGAACGATTCATCTTTAATAAATCCTGTACTTCGCGGTTGGCTATTTGTTGAGAAAATATTTCAGGGGCAAGGAACATCAAGGCAAAGAATATGCAAATTCTTAATGTAAGTTGATTTTTTATCACAGTAATAGTTTTGGCTGGTATTGCAATTTAACCTTATTCTTCCCGAAAAAAAATAAAAAAAACCGGAATTATACCCGGTCCTTTTATGAATTAAAATCAAAAGATTGTACTAAAAATCTAACCCCATACTAAAGTACCAAATTGGTTTTCCTTTAAAAAAGCCATTCATTGGCCAGCCTGCATCTACTTTTAAAAAATAACCCAGTAATGTGCTTCTGGCGCCAAAACCATAGCCGCCTAAAAATGGCCCAATCCCTGGTGCTTTAATGTTGATCTGCACTGAGGGTTGATTAGGATCATAATAAGTTACCGAAGGCCTTTTTAACTGATCATAAGCGCCGTTCCAGGCAGTAGCCAGATCAATAAACTGAACTAATTGAAAATTTCTAATAAATGCATTATTGATTGGCTTATCTAACAAGGTTGAAAAAACCGGAAGTCTGAATTCACTATTGATCACTGCTGCGTTGTTTCCATTTGCCGCATTTTGTATAAACCCGCGAAGGTTTACTGCAAGGCTTTGAAATGCATAATCTTTGTCCTGAGCGGGGCGGTTGGCCTCATTAAAATATCTGTAAGAGTTATTTTTTAGATTGCTGCCAAACATTACCCAATTATCTACCCCACCGGCATAATAAATTAATTTTTGATTGCCCCAGCTAAAGTCGCCTGCTACCCTACCTGCCCAAATAAAATTTCGGTAAATCGGATAATAAGCACGCGCATCAAAACCAAAATTAAAAGTGTAGCGCCCCACTAATGAGTCCAATTTACTTATTTGAGAATTCCAGTCTATATAGGCCTTATACCTTACTCCATTCCAGATATTCTGAGCCGGATTTAAAGTATTGTCATAAACATATTCAGCATGAAGCAAGCCATACGATTTAGAAAAATCAGGTGCTTTCAACGATGGAACACTTACAGAGCTTACCACCTGCTTATCATTCCTCACACCAAGGCTTACACGCACACTGCGAATAATATCAAAAGGATAAGAAATACTTGCCTGATATAAATTTGAAAATAAACGGCCTGGTGTGCCATCTGAGTAAGTGCCCTGCTGTACATTTTTATAGTACATGAGTCCCCAATCTATTCTTTTTCGCAGGTTGGTAAACTGCAATAACCAATCATTATCCTTCAAATTGGATGAGAGCCTGAAGCCGCCTGACAATTTAATATCTTCCATCAAATCTGATACCCCCAATCTGATCATTCCATTAAATCCATTGGTAGATGAAAGTGTGACCGGCCCCGAGCCGCCCTGATATACCTGATACCTCGTACCAAGCACGTTATTATTAAACCCTGCAACTATATAATCTGCTGAAAACTTTAAGGGCTTGTAGGTATATAATTTAGCCCGCGATAATATGGTGCTTTGGCTCTGATCATTTAACTGGTAAATATTCTTTACCCCTGCTGAAGTATCTGATTTCTTTTCTGGCTTAAATTCATGCTGAAAAATATCATTCTGCCTGGAATTGTCAGGTTGTTTCTCAATGAGTTCGTCGCCACCCGAAATTCTTTCTTTTTCCATCAGGCTTTTCATATAAGCGCTGGGCAATGCAGAGACATTTCTACGCATCAGGGTATTCTCATCAATCTTTAATTTATACAAGATCTTTTCATCGCTTTGGCGGGTTACTTCACTCACCTGATGATTATCGCCAGCTTCACGGGTTTCTCTGAGACTACTACCATAGTTAGTAAGAGGAAAAACATAGGCAGAATCACTGGATACGGCTACAACTGCTACTGAATCTACATCCTGCTTCTTAGACAGCGTCAACATAGAATCTACCTCGGCAGATGTAGGGTTTCTTAATACTTCATTATTGATCAATACCAGTGTATCAAGCCCTTCACTTTTTGTGGTAAAAAATCCTGCATAACGATTACCGATTCCGTTTTCATCACTTACAAAGGTGAAGTGATTTACATTGTACTGTGAAGGATATCGTGCATCACCAAATTTTAATTTTGATAATTGAGTGATCTGGTTTATTTGTGGTTTATTATTGGCATAATCAGTAATCAAAAAAATATTAAATCGGTTATTCATTAAAGATGTATCACTTCCTCGGGTATTTGCTGAGGGCCTGTTGCTCGAAAAAATAATTCCGGTTTTATTGGGAAATGCCACAAATGAAGGGTCAAGATCGTCATACACATCATCGGTGATCTGGTTGGTCTTTTCATTTTCTATATCATAAGTGTAAATATCTGAATGGCCATTTTTCACTGCACTGAAAAGAAGGGTCTGACTGTTATACGCATATTTCATATCCTGTACCTGATCAAAATATTTTGTAAGATCCCGCTTATAGGGTTTCACGCGTGTTATTACATCATATACAAAAAGTTTTATCCGGCCTTCTTCTTCATAAAGCACTGAAAGCCGTGTGCCTTTAGGATCCCAGGCCATCATGGGGTAGTTGGGATTTATATCTTCTATCCTGCTCTTAGAGCCAAATTTTAAAAGTGTTTTATCTACATCATCTTCATTTAATATGAGCTTGTATTGGCCTTTTTTATATTGCACCACAGCAAAGGAACCATTTCGCTTGTTGGGGTTTACATTGAAATGAAAATAATCTACCCGCTTACCAATTGTTACACTTGTAATCTCACTTCCTTTGGGATAATTTTTTCTACGCGATATATCCTTATCATATTTATCTTCTTCATATTCCATAAAATCTGATAGTAAATCTTTGAACTTATTTTTTTTGGTAACCTCTTGAGTTGCCTTATTCAAATTCTTATAAATACGAGCCAGATAAAGAAGATAGGTAGTATTTTCTCTTTTATATTTTTCTTCTATGTAATACCAAAAAGCATGGCCTGCCAGCAATGGCCTCTCAAAGGCAAACTGGTAAAAGTTTTTATAATTACCACTCAATATCTCACTTTTCAGGTCATCATCCAATTGGGTACTCCAGTTTTGGCCGGCATAAGCCACATACCCATCTGTAAGCCATTGCGGCAAATCGAGCAATGCAGCATTACCCGCTACTTCACCCAGATCATCGCCAAACAATAAATTATTCACAAGCACTTTTGCGATCCCTTCTCTTATCTGCCTGCGCAGATCTGCATGGTTGCCATTAAAATAGATCATCATTTTATTATTGACCAGCTTGGTAGTTCCGCCAGTATTTTGCCAGTCAATGCCTAATCCGATATTGCTTTGCAGCATATCATTAAATGAATTATAAATGATAATATTGGCGCGGCGTTGCAGACTGTACTCCACAAATTTTTCTAATCCGGGCAGTTCTTCCTCAGCCACCTGCAATACATATTTGGCTATATTCTGGCCACCCTGATTGAAATAACTATTGAAATTTAAAGTTTGATAATACTGCCACTTAAAGTTTTTAAATTGAAGGCGGTTTTTACCAAATTCAACACTGCTAACCTGCGCAAAAGAATAGATGCCCATAAAAAATGCGAGGGCGAAGGTTAAAAGTATTTTTTTGTAAATTCTTATCTTGTGATATTGCATGTGGTATGGTTAATGGGTTAAAATTAAACGATTCGCCTTAATCAGTAAAATGAAATTCATCAAACAGTAAATACATTATGTTTTATATCAAAGTTTTCACATTTAGCCCCATTCAGGAAAATACTTATATCCTGTATAATGAAGCTAAAGAAGCCATCATTATTGACCCGGGTGCTTATTTTGACGAGGAAAGAGAAGAAATGAAAAATTTTATCTCAAAAAATAAATTAACTCCTCAGATTTTATTGAACACCCATTGCCACTTAGATCACATTTTTGGAAATAAATTTATTGCAGAAACTTATGACCTGAAAGTGCAAACTCACCAACTGGAAGAAAAGATGCTGTCATTAGCGCCCTCTTCTGCTTTAATGTATAATTTACCTTTTGATAATTATACTGGTGAAATAATATATCTGGAAGAAGGTGATAAAATAGTATTGCGAGATGATGAATTAATTGCCCTTTTTATACCCGGGCATTCTCCCGGACACCTTTGCTTTTATTGCAAAAAACAACAATTTTTGATTGGCGGCGATGTGCTCTTCAAGCAGAGTATCGGGCGTACCGATCTACCCTTTGGAAGCCATGAAGACCTGGTGAATAATATAAAGAA
>JAFDXH010000304.1 GCA_018268075.1 Bacteroidota bacterium
AGGCTTAATCTGGCTGCGCCGAAGTATGAAGAAATGTATGAAAGGCTAAAGGCAGATTGAATGCTAATAGTCACAAGGCATGCAATTTACTAATCAGTAAATCTCACAAATCAAACCCAAAATTCTGTAACAACTGGAGATTAAATAATCCGGAAATTTGTAGTAACAAATAACAATAAACATTTAAAAAAAATGGAAAATAAAACACTTGAATTTAAAACCAATCTTAATTGCGGCGGATGCGTATCAAAAGTACAATCCGATTTAGATAAAGCCACAGGCATTGCCGAATGGAATGTAGATATCGCTACTAACAACAAGGTACTTACTGTAAAATCAAAAGGCATCACCCAAGAAGAGATAGTTGCCATTATCAAAAGCAAAGGCTTCCAGGCCAATCCTTTAAATGATTAAATCTGTCTAAATATTTAACCAAAAAAAATAAAACAAATGAAGCAGATCATTTTATCAATCACCATCTTGCTGTTTGGATATGCAGCATTTGCTCAAAACACAAATGATATTTTAAAAAAATATATCAGTATAAAAAATGCATTAGTAAACAGTGATAGCAAAACAGCAGAAACAGCAATTACCAATTTTTACGAAGGAATAAAAAAAGAAGGAAATTTTACGCAAAAAAATGACCTGCTAAAGGCAACTGAAAAATTAAGTAAAGCAGGTAATAATCTGGAAAAACAAAGAGCTGCATTTAATGATGTATCTGCTACCATGTGGAATTTTATAAAAGATGCAGAAAAGATTAATCAACCAGTATATTACCAATATTGCCCAATGAAGAAGGCCAATTGGCTGAGTTTTGAAGAAGAAATAAAGAACCCATATTATGGCGCTTCTATGCTCAATTGCGGAAAGGTAACAGATAAAAAATCATAGAACAACGGCACTAATTATTATTGAGTTCATATTCTTTAATCTTCGAAAGTTGTTCATTTAGGACGATCAACTGTATGCATTCAAAAAAAATTCTGATATTTTTCCTACTATATTTTTTTTCAAAACAAATTATAGCCCAAACGCCCAAAATCATTTCAGGAAATGTAGTGCATTATGATTTGTATGTAAAGGACACTCTTGTAAACAATGCCGGCAAAGCCAAAAGAGCCATTGCAGTAAACGGGCAAATACCCATGCCCACACTTGAATTTACTCAGGGCGACACGGCCGAGATTGTGGTGCATAACCTTTTAAAAGAAAACACATCACTTCACTGGCATGGTGTATTTCTGCCAAATAAAGAAGATGGCGTACCTTTTTTAACCCAAATGCCTATATCGCCAGGCACAACCTACACATACCGTTTTCCGATAATTCAAAATGGAACGCACTGGTATCATTCGCACTCAGGTTTGCAGGAGCAGATTGGTATGTATGGAAGTTTTATCATACACAAAAAGAGTGATGATACAACTTTCAGAAATGGAATTGACGACCTGCCTGAAGTGCCCATTATCTTGAGTGAATGGACGAATCTAAAGCCTGAAAATATACAACGCATGTTGCACAGCGGAACTGATTGGTTTGCTATAAAAAAGGGCGCTACTCAGAGTTATGCAGAAGCTATAAGAAAGGGTTACTTCAAAACCAAACTCACCAATGAATGGAAACGCATGGAAGCCATGGACGTAAGCGATGTGGAGTACGACAAGGTGTTGATGAATGGCAATCATATTACCGATTTAAAAAGCATTGACGGGAAACTGTTGAAAGCAGGAGATAAAGTTCGTTTGCGAATATCCAACGGCGGTTCATCTTCCTATTTTTGGCTTCGCTATGCAGGCGGCAAAATGAAGGTAGTGGCAAGCGATGGCAGCGATGTAGAACCAGTGGATGTGGACAGGCTCATCATTGCCGTATCGGAAACTTATGACGTAGTAATTACCATTCCCGAAGATGGAAAAGCTTATGAATTGATGGCTACCACCGAAGACCGCACACAATCAACCAGCTATTTTATTGGCAATGGCGCAAAACAATATGTGGGTGAAATGCCCCATCTGAAATATTTTGAGGGAATGAAGATGATGAATGATATGATGAAGATGAATGGCGATCTGGACGATATAGGAATGAGTATGAGTCTGAATCAAATGGATATGAATGCTGTAATGTACCCAGAAATAACTGGTGGTGAAAAAGAAAAAGTTTTGGACATGGCGCAGGAAATATATCATGGTAAAATGGAACATAGTAAGATGAACGGAGGTAAGATGGATCATCACCAAATGAAACAAGACATGGCCGGAAGTGAAGCCATTATTACACTCAATTACGCCATGCTCAAATCGCCACACAATACTACACTTCCGGCAGATGCACCAGTTAAGGAACTGAAATTTACCCTAACGGGAAATATGAACCGCTACGTTTGGAGCATGGATCATAAAGTGCTTGCAGAGAGCGACAAGATACCGGTAAAAAAAGGTGAAATATTGCGGATTGTTCTGCATAATAATTCCATGATGCGCCATCCGATACACCTGCATGGTTTTGATTTCAGAATACTCAACCACCACGGAGAACATTCGCCCCTGAAAAATGTTATTGACGTGATGCCGATGGAAACCGATACCATAGAATTTTTGGCAAACACAGAAGGCGACTGGTTTTTTCATTGTCACATCTTGTATCACATGATGGCAGGCATGAACAAAGTATTTGCCGTAGGGGACTATCAAAATCCATATTTGCCTGATAAAAAAATGGCGTATAAAATGCTGCAGCGTGAGAGCAATATGATTCATTTGATGGCGCAAAATGACTTTGCTACCAATGGTAACGATGGCGCTGCTATGCTGATGAATGCTCGTTACAGCTTGGGTACAGAATGGCGATTGGGTTATAATGATATGCACGGCTATGAAGTAGAAACACATTTAGGCCGTTACATTGGAAAAATGCAGTGGTTGATGCCTTTTGTTGGTTTCGATTGGCGTTATCGGAGGATGGGA
Organism: Bacteroidota bacterium; assembly: GCA_018268075.1. Lineage (GTDB taxonomy): Bacteria > Bacteroidota > Bacteroidia > Chitinophagales > Chitinophagaceae > Ginsengibacter. Next base: position 2,973 of record JAFDXH010000304.1, read on the forward strand.
ATAGACGAACAAGCAAAAAATATTTTTGGGCAAAAGAATGAAAAAGATAATAGAGCCGCTATTAGCCTTGGTGTAATGTACACCTTACCTATGTTGATTAATTTTCAAGCTGAAGTTTACCACGATGGAATTGTTCGCCTTTCTTTGATGCGTGAAGACATCCCAGTATCGAAAAGATTAAGAGCAGATTTTATGGTAAATACTGATAAGGAATATATGGTGGGCATGCGCTATATCTTAACCCGCAACATAGGTATTCGCGCGCATTACGACAGCGACATGGGGTTTGGTGCGGGATTTTCTATCAATTACTAAGTCAGTAAAGTATTCAAAAAAAATAGTACACTTTAAGTTACTCTCTATTCAATGAAATTTTAGGATACTCTTTATTTTCAAAAACTAAACATTGATTTATTCTTTGTCTGCATATACAACCATAAAAAAATACCGATAATAAAACCGGTATTTTTATTTGGGATTTCGATTTGAAAAAAATGAGTCCCTTCTTAAAATAAATACCATCTTAAATATTGACATTTATTATTAGAAAATCAAAAGTGTTTTTCATAGAAAATTATAGGGCACTCCCATTTTTCAGGGAAATATTATTGATCAAGTTCATTTAAAAGGCCATCCAGATCAAGCGCGCGAGTGTACATTTCCAAAGTTCCATCAGCATGGTGTGGCCATTGCTCTCTTGGGCGATCCCAGTACAGCTCTACCCCATTTCCATCGGGGTCATTCAGGTATAATGCTTCAGATACTCCATGATCGGCCGCTCCTGTAAATGGATAATTTGCATGGCGAAGGCGGTCATAAATAATTGCAAGATCTTTTCTTGTTGGGAAAAGTATTGCGGTATGATATAGGCCTACGCCATATTCAGGCGCCGGAGGTGCATCCTTACTATTCCAGGTATTTAAGCCAATATGGTGATGATACCCACCAGCAGATAAGAAAGCAGCCTGATTGCCGTATCTGGTAGTTAATTCAAAACCCAACAAGTACTGATAAAATCCAAGAGCCTTCTCCAGATTGGACACTTTCAGGTGTACATGCCCAATACGTGTTTGATCAGGGATTTTGTAAGTATCCTTTGTTATAGATGTTGATGCCATTTCCATAATTTTCTTTTAAATAATTACTATAAAGCACTTCATGTTTTTGTGAACTAAAAGCCCAAATAAATCAATAACCAACAGTAAACCGTTGTTGAATATGTTTTGGGTTTTCTACTTCATCTATTATTGCCACTGCCAAATCTGCTACCGAAATTGAACTTTTTTTATTTTCATCAAACACAGGGTTTTCCAAATCTGTCCTGTAACTTCCGGTTCTTCCTTCAGTTGAATCTCCCTTCAATTCTATTGCCGGACTTAAAAATGTCCATTCCAATTCATGTTCCGTTTTAAGAATATTAAGGTAATCACGAGCACTCAAGGCCCCAGGCTTCCAGGCTTCAGGAAATTCGGGCGTATCTACCAGTTGAATATCAGGTGTAATAAAAAGGCTACCAGCCCCGCCAACTATCAGAAATCTTTGGATACCTGATAATTTCACGGCCTCTTGTATAGACTGAGCACCCTTCAAATAATCTTCATAAATATTGGGATTAGCCCATCCGGCATTGTAAGCACTTATTACCACATCATGCCCTTTCAGCAGATTAGCAAGCTCTTCTTTTGCAAAAACATCTCCTCTTATTTTGGTCAGATGTTGATTTTCTTCTTGTACCTTCTCCGGATGCCGTGATATGGCCGTTACCTGATGCCCCCGAACTAATGCTTCCTTTAAAACTGCCTTACCTACAAATCCTGAAGCACCGATTAATGCTATTTTCATAAATACTTTTTTTGATTTTCAAATAATTATTCTCCGGTTCATTTGGCGAAAAGGCCTCCATTTTTTAATTCAATTATGCAAGTTTTGGCTGAATATTTCTTCCGGATAATTTCGCATCAATGCTGCCTTTACCTCCGCCTGCAATAAGAGAAATAATACCCAAACCGAATAAAAGGATGAAATATTCAATTCCTTCAGGTTGGCCTGCCGCCATTCCCCAATTCATAAAAAATCCGTTGCTTCCATGTGCAAATAAAACCACTCCAATAAAATTTGCCAATATTCCTAATGCCGCTATCCTTGTCATAAATCCAAAAAGAAGAAAGAGCGAACAGAAAAATTCTATTACAATTACCATGAAGGCTATAATCCAAGGAAGATTAGCACCTGTAGTAAAATATTGCATCGTTCCTTCAAATCCATTGCCGCCAAACCAGCCTAATAATTTTTGAGCACCATGTGGAAATATAACAACAGCAATAGCAATTCGCGCAAATAGAGCTGTCCAATTGTTTTCATTTGTTTGAATAATTTTGTTCATTTTTTTTTGTTTAATGGTTTTAATTTTAATTTATGTATAAATGTATTATGCCTCTATTTCTGATATCAGGGATCTGAATCCTATTGCATTTAAAATATTTTCGATAATACTTGTTGCTTCTTTATTACCTGCAATATGAAATTCCTTAGTTTCGGAATCCAAAATAAGCTGCACCCCTATTGTATTTGAAAGCCTATGCTGTAGTTGGCCTACGGCTTCTATCATACTTGGCGACTGCTCTTCTTCTCTAATCAAGTACACTACTATTTTTTGATTGGCTACCGCTTTAATCTTTTCAATTAATCCGTCATTTACTGAAAGAATATCATTTAGTACAATAATATCTGCTTCCCAACATCCTTCTTTTGCACACTCAAGTACTTCTACATCAGCATTGGGAGTTTGTTCGAATAACCGCTTTGACAGGGTTTCTATATGATTGCTGTCATTTGCTACTAATACCAGTGGGTAATAGCTGGCAGCCAATCTTTCAATCAACATATTAGGTGCTGCAACAGGCTCGCCCACAAATGCCATCGTTTCCCTTACTTTCATTTCCTAATAATTTTGTAATGCAAAACTACATAGAGGCGTAAGGGTACACCAATGACCTATGGTAATAAATACTATTGATCTATGTCACATTATTTTTTGTCGGTCAACTGCGACCTCACACGGCTCAACGTTTCACGGGTAATACCCAGATAAGAAGCGATCATGTGCAGAGGCACTCTTTGAAGAATAAGTGGAAACTTTTGAATCAACTTTTGATATTTTTCTTCAGCAGTATCGCTGAATGATGCAATTAATCTTCTTTGTGTAACGATCAGGTTATTCTCTACGAGTATGCGAAAATATCTTTCAAATGCCGGAATTTTTTCTAACAAAAGCTCCCAAGAAGGCTTGCTAATAAGCAACAATTCGCAATCTTCCAAAGCCTCTATATTGTATTGAGCGGGCTCGCCGGTGAGATAGCTTGCCATATCAGAAACCCACCAGCCTTCTAATGAAAATTGAAGGATGTGCTCGCTCCCTTTTTCGTCAATGATGTAGGATCGCAATAATCCCTTTTCAACAAATGCAATGTGTTTACATACTTCATCCTCCCCCAGCAAAAATCTTTTCTTCTTGAGTTTTTTAGGTTGAAACTGGCTTTTACAAAAAGCAAACTCCTCTTCGGATAGTGCTATATTCTCTGTAATCTTTTGATGTAATAATTCAAACATGTGCAAAATGGTTACTTATTGCTGAAATTAAACTTAAAAATAAAATTCAAAAATACAATTGAATTAATCTAATGAAATTATAATATATCCTATTATCTGTGAAAAGAGTGCACCAAAAAATTGAAGTATAAAAATACCTTAGTTTCGTTTTAAGCTAAATAGTAATTTTTTTCCTATTCATTGGTTCTTTGTTATAAAATAGAACTAAAAAGTTACAAAATTTTAAGCTTGATAAAAACTTAACTTAGCCCATAAATTTCATGTAGTCAACAAGTTTAATCTGAACATATTTTGTATTTGTTCAGCTTTACCAAATGGCTGCATAAGTATAGCTTCCTATTTTTTTTTTAAATCAATAATTATTTTGATCATAAGAAAACTATTTACATTATTTCTTGGGGCTGCTTTTTGTACATCTATCAATGCCCAAAAATCCAAAGAATATTACACTTCTATATCACAAGGCGACAAGGAGATCCAAATTATATCCAAAGCAGCGCATCTTATTCCATCTACCCGGCAATTTCGCTGGCAGCAATTAGAGTTAACCGCATTTTTTCATTTTGGTATAAATACTTTTACCAACCGCGAGTGGGGATTGGGAAATGAAGACCCTGCTCTTTTTAATCCAACAAAATTAGATGCAAATCAATGGGTGCGCGTAGCAAAAGAGGCAGGATTTAAACAAGTAATACTCACCACCAAGCACCATGATGGCTTTTGCCTATGGCCCACAAATACAACCAACTATTCAGTAAAAAATAGTCCGTGGAAAAAGGGAAACGGTGATGTGGTACGTGAAGTGGCTGATGCTTGTAAAAAACAAAATATGGGTTTTGGCATTTATCTCTCACCATGGGATAGGAACTCTACTTTGTATGGAACGGATGATTATAATAATTTTTTTGTAAATCAACTTACTGAACTACTTACTAACTATGGCCGTATAGACGAAGTATGGTTTGATGGCGCTAACGGCGAGGGCGCCAATGGCAAAAAACAACGTTATGATTTTAAGCATTGGTATGAGGTAATCAGAAAATTACAACCTACAGCCGTCATAGCTGTAATGGGCCCTGATGTACGATGGGTAGGTACTGAAACGGGCTATGGGCGCGAAACAGAATGGAGTGTAGTTCCAATAAATAATCTAGATCAGGTATCCATTGCATCCAACTCGCAGCAGGAAGCCACCTATAACCCACAGGGCGATATGACCGGAAATGAGCTTGGCAGTCGCGATAAAATTATTAATGCAAAAGGACTGGTATGGTATCCGGCAGAAACCGATGTTTCTATACGTCCGGGTTGGTTCTATCACAAAGATGAAAACGATAAAGTAAAAACGCCGGAAAAATTGTTAGATATTTATTTTCATTCCGTAGGAAGAAATAGTGTATTGCTGATGAATATTCCACCAGATAAAGAAGGATTGATAAATGATGCTGATATTAAAAATCTTAGAAGATGGAAAAAATTGCGCGACAGTATCTTCAATAATAATTTATCCAAAGGCGCTATCATTACCTCTGATAATGGAATCCACCCACAGGCACTCATAGATCAAAACTATACTACCTATTGGACTACAAAGGGAAAGGACACTACCGCTGTAATTCAGTTAAATTTTAAAAATAAAAAGACCATCAATATTTTAATGCTACAAGAAAACATCCTCGTTGGACAAAGGATAGAAAAATTCAGATTAGAATATTTTAATGGTAAAGAATGGTTAATAGCTACAGAAGGAACTACTGTAGGCTACAAAAGGTTATTACAATTTGATGCAATCGCCACCAATAAAGTAAGATTGAAAATATTATCTTCTCGATCAAACCCTACCCTATCCGAAATAGGGCTGTATTACAAACAAATTAGAAGCCAATAAAAATGAATTAAGAATTTTTTTTTTTTAAAATGCAATTCCTCATTTCTAAATTCAGTTTAAATTCAAATAAAATATTTAAAGGCAACATCATGAAAAAACTGATTGCATATTTCTTGACTACAATTATTTGCTATTATGGCCATGCTCAATCTGTCATGGATTCAGCTATCATTTCCGTCATTCCTCAGCCGGTTTCTGTTTCCACACAGAATGGGTATTATTTATTAACCCCACAAGCGGCAGGTATATCAGCAGATAAAAATGCCGCTGATGTGGCTGATTTTCTTTCATGCCTCCTTCACCATAATTATGGATATTTTCTTAGCGGCCAATCCGGTAAAGCGTTCTCATCTTCTGTAAATACCAAAGCCGGTATTGAATTGAAGATTAATAAAATAGAGAACACTACCATTGGCGATGAAGGATATACTTTAAAAGTTACTCCGGAAAAAATAATACTTTCGGCCAATAAACCGAAGGGGCTTTTTTACGGAATACAAACCTTAATGCAGCTTTTGCCGCCAAAGGATAACAGTGATGAACATACGCAACGTATTCAGTTTAAAATTCCCTGTGTAGATATCACAGATTATCCCCGATTTGGTTATCGCGGAATGATGCTGGATGTAAGCCGCCATTTTTTTTCAAAAGAATTTATTAAGAAATATATTGATGAAATGGCAAAGTATAAATTCAATGTATTTCACTGGCATCTTACAGATGACCAGGGTTGGCGCATAGAAATAAAAGGATTACCTGAACTGACAAAAGTTGGCGCATGGCGTGTACCCAGAACCGGTAAATGGGATACCTTTCAAATGCCGCAATCGGGCGAAGAAGCCACTGATGGCGGCTATTACACGCAGGCAGATATTCAGGAAATCGTGAAGTATGCGAAACAACGTTATATAGATGTTCTCCCTGAAATAGATGTACCTGCTCACAGCCTTGCACTGATTGCTTCCTATCCGGATTTGTCCTGCACACAACAACAATACGATGTGTCGCCACAATATGTTCCCGATAGCATAGACGATGTTCTTTGTGTGGCCAATGATTCTACATGGCTTATTCTCGATAAAATATTTACACAAGTTGCTCAATTATTTCCTTATAAATATATCCATACCGGTGGTGATGAAGCCAATAGAAAATTTTGGATGAAGGATCCAAAAGATATAGCATTGATGCAGAAAGAAGGCATTGCAACTCCTGCTGAATTGCAAAGTTATTTTGAGAAAAAGCTCGAAAAATTGATTGTTTCAAAAGGAAAGAGGATGATTGGCTGGGATGAAATACTTGAAGGCGGTTTAGCTCCAGAAGCAACTGTAATGAGTTGGCGAGGTATGAAAGGTGGAATTGAAGCGGCAAAAATGGGGCATGAAGTAATTATGACGCCAATAATGGAAACCTATTTAAGCCGGAAACAGGGAGACGCTTCTGTAGAACCTTTCGGGCCGGGGCTTTTGCGATTGAGTACCTGTTACCAATTCGAACCGGTACCAGAAGGCGTAAATCCGAAATTTATTCTGGGCGGGCAGGCAAGCACCTGGACAGAAAAAATACCAAACTATCGCCATTTAGAATATATGACCTGGCCAAGAGCAATGGCCATTGCAGAAGTGGTATGGTCACCAAAATCAACACGAAACTGGAATAATTTTGCTCATCGGGTAGAACAACAGTTCAAATACCTGGATGCCGATTCGGTAAAATATTCGCAGAGCATGTACGACCCTATCACCACGGCAGTAAAGGGTGCTGACGATTCCATGAAAATAAAAATCACCACTGAAATGCCCGGCCTTACCTTGTACTATACTTTCGACGGAACTGACCCTGATAATTTTTATCCTGAATACAAGGGTGTTCCATTGGACATTCCAAAAGGCGCTTCAGAAATTCGGGTAATTGCGTATAAGGATGGACGTGTGATAAGCAGGCAGATGAATCATTCTTTAGAAGAGTTAAGAAAATCATTAAAAACAAAATAGATTTCTTTTTGAGGTCTCAGCCGAGTCGCCCGATAGGGGACTCGGCGTGAAGTTGAGCAACAAACTTGGATATATGGCAGTAAAAAAAACATATAGCGGATTTATATGGAACGTATTTTATAACCATTACCTGTCATAACTGGCTTCACCTTTTCGATATCACAAGATCTTACGAAACAGTTTACAATTGGTTCGATTATTTACAGAAAAATCATCATTTTGTCAATGGTTATGTGATCATGCCAAATCATATACATGCTCTTATCAGTTTTTCTAACTCAGGAAAAAATATTAATCGTATAGTGGGCAACGGCAAACGTTTTATGGCTTATGACTTAATTCAAAAATTAAAAAATACGGGTAATGAAATTATCCTCCAGCAATTATCCGATGCTGTAAATGCTTCGGATAAGAAAAGAGGAAAACTCCATGAAGTTTTTGAGCCATCGATTGATATTAAAGAATGCTTTACCGAAAAATTCATTATTCAAAAACTGAATTATATTCATTTTAATCCGTGTACGGACAAATGGAATCTTTCAGATTGTCCGGAAAATTATATGCACAGTTCTGCAAAATACTATGATACAGGCGTTCAGGGAATTTATCTGATTGACAACATTATGAAGATGCTGGATATTGATCTAAGTAAAAAATATTAGGCTTACAATGCCGAGTCCCCTATCGGGAGACTCGGCTACGACAACGATGGTACAATCGTTCAGGAAATCTTGGTCTCAGCCAAGTCTTGGTCTCAGCCAAGTCACCGGTACGGGACTCGGCGTTTATGAACTTACCAAAGTGTACTTTACGAGAGATTCGGCTTCGACTAATCATAGTAAAAAATGTTAGATTCGGCTTATTACGACGATTCCCCTATTGGAAGACCCGGCTAAGACAATATCAGGATTCCAGCAAGCTCCTAAATCATTCAATCATCAAAAAAGGAAATATTACCTTTTTGTATTTATCTTCGAAAGGAGGTAAGAAAGTTTTAGTGTGGCCTTAATCTTAAACCTAAATCAATCAAAATCTATGCATCCAAAAATTTCATTTTTAATCATTGGCATACTCTTTAGTTTAATCTCCTTTGCTCAAAGGGATACTGTGGCCATCAATAACGACTGGCAATTCAAAATTGACAAAGCCAACGAAGGAATGTCGGAAAAGTGGTTTGACACTAATCTTTCAAACACCCGCACCGTAAGTGTTCCTCACACCTGGAATGTGGAAGTGGGAACTGAAATGTATTACGGCATGGCCTGGTATCAGAAGAAATGGAATGTACCCAAAGAGTGGAAAAATAAAAATATAGTATTGCAGTTTGGTGCCATCAATCACACTTCTTACATCTATGTGAATGGAAAAAAAGTTGGCGAAAACATTGGCGATGGATTTGATAAATTTTATATCAACCTCACGGGAAAACTAAATTATGGAAAAGAAAATACCATCACTGTTGCCGTAAATAATGACTATGGCAGGAATAAGGTTCCATTTGGCGACTCATTCGATTGGCCAAATGATGGTGGCATCATTCGGCCTGTCGCTATCATCGTTTCAGGAAAGCCTTCAGCAAATTATATTCATGCAGAACCTAAATTAAACATGGCCGATAGCTCCGGCTCATTACAAGTGAGGCTTGGATATGATAAGCCGGGTAAAAATATCAACTTCCAAATAACTGTTACGGAGGAAAATCAATCTACGAAAAATATAATTTCATCTACAATAGCTACGCCTTTTTGGAATAATAATGAAGCTGAAGTAAGCCTATCTTTTCCAAAAGTGCATCCCTGGCATTTTGATTTCCCCAATTTATATCGTGTAATTGTTACCGTTATGGATGGCAAAAAAGCTATAGATAAAATAGCAACCGATGTGGGGTTCAAGGAAATAAAATTTGTAAAAGGGCAAACTTATTTAAATGGCGAAAGAGTAAAACTGATGGGTGTGGAATGGACTGCCGGCTCTAACCCAAATTTTGGATATGCAGAACCTGATACAGCAATTATACGAATGGGGAAATTGATGAAAGACGTTAACGCCATCTTTACGCGCGAGCATTTTCAGCAAGGAGATGTATTTTATGATTTTTGCGACAGAAATGGAATTATTGTACAGCAGGAAGTTCCATTGTGGGGGCCTGAAACGCCCGCCAATGATACCATTCGCAGCATTGCGATGAGGCAGTTGGAAACAATGGTTCGCAATTTATACAACCATCCTTCTATTTTTTCATGGGGTGTGGGCAATGAATTAAGAGGAAGAGATGCAGACATGAAACAAATGATTGCAGATTTGATTGGTAAAGCTCGAACCTTAGATCCATCAAGACATGTAGCGTATGTGAGCAATACGCTTACTACCAGTTTTTACAACGACCCAAAATTTGTTCCCGATGCAGCTAATGATGGCGACTACCTCATGATGAATGAATACGGCGGCAGTTGGTGGGATTTGCCGGTAGGTAAAATTGGCGCTTACCTTGACAGCGTACATCTTTCTTATCCCGATAAGCCTTTTATTATATCAGAGTTTGGCTTGTGCGAACCGAACTTCAGAGGCGGCGATGAAAGAAGGATACAAGACTTAATTTATCATGTAAGTTTATTTGAAAGCAAGCCTTACATAGAAGGCGCTATCTATTTTGACCTCACAGATTATCGCACTCATTATCCCGGCACTTCAGAAAATGATAAATACCGCAGGCGCATTCATGGTATTTATGACATGTATGGTAATCCCAAACCTTCCATGAAAGTATTGCGCGAATTAAGCTCACCGGTAGAGGTGCAACAAGCCCGCCAATGGAAGAAAGGGAAATTAAATATGCTAATTTTTGGAAGTATCGGATTGCCGCAGCATATTGTACGGGGGTACCAATTATTTTTGTCAGACAAGTCAGAAAATTATAAAAGCTTTAAAGGATACAACCTGCCTGAAATAAAACCAGGTGAAAAAATTAATTTTGAAATAGAAGACTTGTTTAACGGCGAAGGAATTGTAACCATCGTCAATCCTTTGGGCTATGTAGTTTCACAAAAGTCCTTTTACAGAACTCTGGATTAGATTATTATGGGTATGCATATTATTTAGTTTTACTCAAATAAAAAATTGATTAAGGCACCACACCTATCATCAACTGAAAGTAAATAATTTACGAAAGATTAAAAAAATTAGAAGAAAATGAACTCAACAAACGTAAAAGCCTTTGGTACTACCGCACCAGAAGCCGATTTAAAACAATTAAATATTATTCGCAGAGATGTGACTGCTAAAGATGTAGAAATTGAAATTTTATTTTGTGGTGTATGCCATTCTGATTTACATACGGCAAGAAATGAATGGGGTGGTACAATATACCCCAATGTACCCGGGCATGAAATAGTAGGTCGAATATTAAAGGTGGGCAGTGGCGTTTCAAAATTCAAGATTGGAGATCTGGCAGGCGTAGGTTGCCTTGTAGATAGTTGTCGTGAATGTGAAAGTTGTAAAGAAGGGTTAGAACAATTTTGCGAAAAAGGGAATACGCAGACATACAATGGGCATGAAAAGCAACTGAATCAGCAAACCTTTGGTGGCTACTCAGAGCGAGTGGTAGTTAATGAAGATTTTGTATTACGCATACCCAAAGAGTTGGATCTGGCAGCCACAGCTCCCCTACTCTGTGCCGGCATTACTACTTACTCGCCCCTCAGGCACTGGAATGTGGGCCCGGGCACCAAAGTAGGGATTGTAGGTATTGGAGGCTTAGGGCACATGGGAGTAAAAATAGCAAAAGCTATGGGCGCCTATGTAGTGGTGATAACTACTTCTGCCGCCAAAGTAACTGATGCAAAAAGGCTGGGCGCAGATGAAGTAATTCTTTCAAAAGATGCAGAGCAAATGAAAAAAAATAGTGGAACGCTGCATTTTATTTTGGATTGTGTATCCGCACAGCATGATATAAATGCCTATATAAAATTACTAAAAAGAGATGGGGCTCTTGCACTTGTAGGAGCGCCAGAGCTCCCCCTTCCCGTTGCTGCATTCAGTCTCATTTCGGGCCGAAAAAGTTTTGCAGGCTCTTTGATTGGCGGCATAAAGGAAACTCAGGAAATGCTGGATTTTTGTGGGGAACACCATATTACATCTGATATTGAAATGATCAATATGCAGGATATAAATCTTGCCTACGACCGCCTTCTGAAAGGTGATGTGAAATATCGTTTTGTTATTGACATGGCTTCATTGAAAAAATAATGCACATCAATTCTCACCTATAATTTTTCAAGTGGCTGTATGGACAAGCCATGATGAGAGATACTATACTCAGGTATGACATAGAGCAGTATAGTACCATCGTAAAAAAAATAGCAGCAAAAAACAAACTAAATTAAACATGAGACTCATTTTTTCTTTCATTTTCACAATATTACTTGTAAGCACTGGTGCTGCACAATCGCAATATTCAAAAGCAGTAGAAGAGCAAATAAAAAAAATAGAAAACGGATTGTATAGTGGGCCAATTATTGATAACAAAACAGCAAATATTCTTGACAGAATGAAGCATTACAATGTGAATGGAATTAGCATCGCTGTTATTGACAACAATAAAATTGTATGGGCAAAAGGCTATGGGTATGCCGACAGAAATGAGAATCGGAAGGTAGATATCAATACTAAATTTGAACCGGGATCCATAAGTAAATCATTAAATGCTGTAGGCGTACTCTTTCTTGCACAACAAAAAAAATTAAATCTGTACAAGGATATCAATGAGTATTTAACCACCTGGAAATTCCCTTATGATACAGTAGCGCATCAAAAAAAAATTACAACAGCACAATTACTCAGTCATACTGCCGGTGTATCTGTATATGGGTTTCCAGGATACAATAGGGATAGTACCCTACCTACTATTACCGATATCTTAAATGGGAAATATCCTTCTAATACTCCTGCTGTAAGATCATTGATACAACCTGGAATAGAATCAAGTTATTCTGGAGGTGGCATTCTTATTTCTCAACAAATACTTACTAATATTACCGGGCAATCCTATGAACAGTACATGCACAATTCAGTATTCAGGCGATTGGCAATGAACAATAGTTTTTACAACCAGCCTCCTGCTTCACGTCAGCAGCATAATTTAGCAACAGGATATGAAGAAGATGGGAAAGAAGTTCCGGGAAAATATTTTGTATTTCCAGAAAAGGCAGCGGCTGGTTTGTGGACCACACCCACTGATTTGTGCAAATACATTATCGAAATGCAGCTTGCATACAAAGGAAAATCATCAAGAGTACTGAACCAGAAAATGGCCAAGCTGCATCTAACGCCCTACAAAAATGAAACTACGGCCATGGGGACATTTCTTCAAGATAGAAATGGGGAAAAATATTTTTTTCACGATGCGGGTAATAAAGGGTTTAGAGGATTTTATATTGCAGGTTTAACCAATAGCAAAGGTGTTGTGCTATTTGTAAATTCGGATAATGGTGATATTTTGTTAGAATTACTCAATAGTGTAGCACTAGTATACGACTGGAAAGGTTTTGCAAAACCAGAGCATTTAACCACAGTACCCATAAGTGAAAAATTATCCTCCGAATATGCGGGCGAATACATAACCGACGGCCAATTTTCAGAATTAAAAAATAGCAAAGATGGCCTCTACATGTGGATTGGTGGTATTAATAGCAAAATGTATTTTACCTCAGAAATTGATTTTCGAAATATAGAATTCCCTACAAAGAAATCATTTGTGCGCAATACATCTGGTCATATTACAGGATTCACCAGAAGTTTAAATGGCGAAATGCTTTCTTCTGCACAACAGATAGAAAATATAGATACTTTGAAGCCAAGCAAAGGGCAGTTGGGGATTTTTGGCCGACATCTGCTCGAAGGCAAAGAATTCGATAAGGCTTTAAAATTTTTATCGCGAGGAGTAACTTATGAACCTGAAGACAGTTCCATACAAAAAAATATGGCCCACTGTTATTTATTTAAAAATGATTTTGAACAAGCCATCCAACTATACCAGCAATTCCTTAATTCAAGCCCCCAAAAAAGAAGCGATACAAAAAGATTTGAATAACGATTTTGAATTTCTAAGCGCTGCCGACTTTAGTAAAGTATTGATAAAAAATGCTAAAGAAAAACTTGCTTTATAATTATTCATCACCAAAAACTGGCAATCGTTTTCTGCAATTTGTTATATCATTTTTAGCCAATTTTTTTAAGAATTTATACTCCTATTGGCATACTCTACCTATTATTTAGAATTAATGTAATTATCTAAATGCGCTATGGTCTCCTTCTGTACCAGAATAGTTTCTTTAATTACATCACTTATTGATATTATTCCGCTGAATATATGATCATCAAACACAGGTAGGTATCGAAGGTTGGATTGTGTCATCAATTCCATACAGTGCTCTACTGTATCTCTGGAATTTAATTTAGGAAATTCCGTTGTCATAATTTCCTGCACCTTGGTATCTACTGAACTTTTCCCTTTTAAAATTACTTTTCGGGAATAATCCCTTTCTGTCATAATTCCCACAAATTTTCCATTCTCCATGATTACTACTGAGCCAATATTATTTTCAGCCATTACTTTTAAAGTATCCAAAACTGATGTATCCGGCAAAACAGATATAGCATTGCTGCCTTTTCTTTTAAGAATATTGCTAATTTTATTCATGATGGAAAGTTTTAGTGAGGTAATTTACGAAAAGATTCAGAAAAAAGAGGAGAAAAAAATAAACAGTTTAGCGCCAATAATTATCCAGAAAATATACAACTTTTATATGCCCTTTAATCACCTTTTACTTAAAAATATATGCCAATCATAAAAAACAGTTCCATGTCTCTCTCAAATAAAAAATAAAATCATAATTAGAAGTTTCTCAGGAAATTGTAAATTTTTCAACCAATTAGATAGAAAAATAATATATCAAAATCGAAAGTAAAATGACAGAAACCAGTGAAGAAATAATCAATCAAACTTTAGCTGCACAGAAAGCATTCTTCTCTACGGGAAAAACGAAGGATATTAATTTCAGGCTTATTCAACTAAAAAAGCTAAAACAAACCGTAATCCAATACCAGGCAAAAATTGAAAAAGCCTTATGGGAAGATTTGCATAAATCGCCCGAAGAAGCATATATAACCGAAATAAATATTGTACTAAATGAAATCGGTAATCATATCAAGCATTTGAAAAATTGGGCAAAACCACGAAAGGTAGCTACACCTATTCATTTACTCCCGGCATCTGGCAAAATCATATTCGAGCCATTAGGTGTAGCATTGATAGTGGCTCCCTGGAACTATCCATTTCAGTTGCTGCTGAATCCTCTGATTGGTGCTATATCTTCAGGCTGCTGCTGCATTTTAAAACCTTCACCTGATGCTCAGCATACCGCATTGGTAATGGAAGAAATGATCGGTCAAATCTTTAATTCTAATTATGTAAAAGTTATACAAGGCGGGCGCGACACCAATACAATTTTATTCTCCCAGCATTTTGACATCATTTTCTTTACAGGCAGCTCTGCAGTTGGAAAAGTAGTGATGAAGGCAGCTGCAGAAAATCTAACTCCTGTAATTTTAGAATTAGGCGGAAAAAGCCCATGCATAGTAGATGCCGATGCCAATATTGATATTGCCGCCAAGCGAATCACCTGGGGCAAACTGATAAATGCTGGCCAAACTTGTATTGCGCCGGATTATATTTTTGCCCATCATTCAATAAAAGAAAAATTATTAGAGAAAATCGCCTTTAATATTAAGGCTATGTATGGCGATCCCATAAAGCAAAGCCGTTTTTATCCACGCATTGTAAATGGACAGGCTTTCGAGCGATTAGCCGGATTATTAAATCAAGGCGCAATACATGCCGGCGGGGATCTTGATGCACAGCATCTTTATTTTTCTCCAACAATCTTGGACGATGTAAAGCCGGATTTTTTAATTATGCAACAAGAAATTTTTGGACCTATATTTCCGATTTTAACTTTTAACCATATTGATGAAACCATCAACTACATCAATAAAAACAAAAAGCCTTTGGCATTGTACTATTTTGGCAGCACTAAAAAGGCAAAGTCGGTTTTGAATAAAACCTCCTCTGGAGGAGTGTGCATTAATGATACGCTCATCCATATTGGTAATGATAATTTACCTTTTGGCGGTGTGGGCAATAGTGGTATGGGCCGCTATCATGGGCATGAAAGCTTTTTGTCCTTTAGCAACAAAAGATCAGTGGTAAGTTCACCTACATGGCTTGATATTCCGCTACGATATATACCTTTCAAGCATTTTAAACTAACCAGAAAAATTATTTAACCGAAATACATAAGACTACTCACTAACCGCACGAATGCCTAATAAAAATTCTGTTAATCAGCCGGTTTTAATTTTACTGTAAAATGCCTTAGCGCCGGTGCTTCCTCTGTTATGGTTAATCCTTTGATAGAGGCTCTTTTTTGAAAAACTTCTATCAGCACTTCTGCCACATAATCAATATGGCTTTGAGTATAAACCCTTCTGGGAATTGCCAGCCGCACAAGCTCTAAAGTAGCCGGAATTAATTTTCCGTCCACATCATATTTGCCAAACATTAACGATCCAATTTCTACTGACCTGATTCCGCCTTCTTCATATATTGCGCAAGCCAATGCCTGCCCCGGATATTGATCTACCGGAATGTGTGGCAGAAATTCTTTTGCATCTAAATACACTGCATGCCCACCTCCCGGCCTCATTACAGGTACCCCCGCAGCCACCAATTTTTCAGTAATATATTCTATACTTCTAATTCGGTATTGAAGATAATTTTCTTCCATTACTTCTTTTAATCCAATAGCTATAGCCTCAAGATCCCTGCCAGCAAGGCCTCCATACGTAGGAAAACCTTCAGTAATAATTAATAAGTTGCGGCACTGCAATGCTAATGCTTCGCTATGCATTGCAAGAAAGCCTCCTATGTTTGCAAAGGCGTCTTTCTTGGCACTCATAGTACAGCCATCTGCATAAGAAAAAAGCTCTTGTACAATTTCCGGTATTGTTTTATCCGCATACCCTTCTTCACGAATCTTTATAAACCATGCATTCTCTGCAAAGCGGCAGGCATCAATGAATAAGGGAATCTTATATTGTGTACAAATTTTCCGAACCTCCTTTATATTTTGCATACTCACTGGCTGCCCGCCTCCTGAGTTGTTAGTCACTGTAAGTATTACGAGCGGTATATTTTCAGCTCCCTTTTCAATAATTGTTTTCTCCAAGGCAGCCACATCCATATTGCCCTTGAAGGGCGCCGGTGTAGAGGGATGTTTTCCTTCTTCACAAATAAGATCAATGCCTTCTGCGCCGGAAAATTCTATATTGGCACGGGTTGTATCAAATAATGTATTACTGATAAAATATTTTCCTTTTCCACCTACCAGCTCAAACAAAATTCTTTCGGCTGCTCGTCCCTGATGTGTGGGAATGATGTAAGGCATTCCTGTAATTTCCTGAACAACATCTTTAAAGTGAAAGAAACTCGGGCTACCTGCATAAGATTCATCGCCTTTCATAATACCAGCCCATTGATTGCTACTCATAGCACTTGTACCACTATCGGTAAGCAGGTCTATGAGTACATCTTCTGAGTGAATGAGAAATGGATTATAAAATGCCTTCTCTAAAATTGATTTTCTTTCAATGGGTGTGTTAAAATATATAGGTTCTACGGATTTAATCCGGAACGGTTCAATGATCGTGCGCATAAAATTTGTTTGGAATATTGAAAAAATATAAAAAAACTGCTCAATAATGTGTGCAGTTACGAAGGGCGGGAAATTATATTTTTCCAGATATGCATGATGCAAATGTGCAACACTTTAATAAAATAAAAAAACGAATTTTTATTTTTACAAAAATTCACACCTGTTTAAAGGCGCTATTGTATCATTTTCATTTCATAAGTTTCGAAGGCACTTCCTTTTTTATCAATAATGGCATTACACCTTTCCCTTTTTGCAGTTCTTTAAATCTGTTATCAAAGCCGTATGAATGATTGTTCCCCTGCATTCCATTATGATATTTGTGCCGAACGAATCATCTCTGTACAAGGTCATATTTTTAGCACTATTTCTTAAAAAAACTTAATTTTACAAAATGACAAAAAGCATAGTTACACCGATGCACAAAGAGATAGAAGAAACTGGTGTGATTACTATGGATGTAAACTATTGTAGCCTCATTATCTGGAATGATGAGGTCAATACTTTTGAATGGGTAATAGAAACTTTGATTGAGGTATGCGGCCATAGCGAGCAGCAGGCAGAACAATGCGCAATGCTGATACATACCAAGGGTAAATATGCTGTAAAAGAAGGCTTGTATGACGATCTTAAACCTATGTGTGACCTTATCACCGACCGCAAAATAGGGGCTACCGTTGAGTTCACCTAAATATGCTGACTTACTCTTTTAATTTTTTAATGCAGTTATTTGTCTCTAATAATTTTATCACCTGATAGCAACGATTTCCCACCTGATTTGTATCCGGATGAAAATGGCCTGATCGCTGTTGGTGGCAATCTAAGCACCGCAACTTTAATCAATGCATACCAAAAAGGAATTTTTCCTTGGGGTGGGCCTGATGAGCCCATTTGCTGGTATCAGCCTGACCCACGTTTTGTATTATTTCCTCAAGACCTTAAGGTGAGTCACAGCATGCGCAACATCATTAATAAAAATATTTTTCAATTTAGATTCAACACTCATTTTGCTCAGGTAATACATCAATGCAGGCACACCCTACGCAATGGCGAATCTGGAAGTTGGATCACAGATGGAGTAGAAAACGCCTATATCAGTCTGCATGAAAAGGGCATTGCTGTTAGTGGTGAGGCCTGGCATCAAAAAGAATTGGTGGGGGGCCTCTATGGTGTACTCATGGGCAAAGTATTCTTTGGCGAAAGTATGTTCAGTAATAAATCCAATGCAAGCAAATATGCTTTTATAAAAATGGTGCAACTACTTGCTGGCAAGGGTGTAGCACTGATAGACTGTCAGGTTTATACTCAACATTTAAAATCATTAGGCGCTCAGTTAATACCGGGCAAAACATTTAAAACTCTCTTACACGATCTCATTTTGTAATTCCATTTTCTTAAAGGGGTACCTTTCTGCATGGCTATAAATTAAACCACGTATGTAATCATTTTCGGCCATCTGTGTCAGGTAAGTTTTGATTTGAGCGATGTTTAATTTTAACCTATTTCCGGGCAGATAACCCATTCCATAAAATTTTCCTTTTTCAACAAGAATCAGGCTTTTTTCTTCCGATTCCAGGCCTTCTTCTACTATAGCAAATGTGGGTAATTCCTTCTTAAAATGTTCCATACATTTTAACACCCTTTCATTGTAATCGCCGGCACATTCTCTTTTTTCACACGCACCCTTACATATACTTTGCGGAAGCTCTGTACATGCATGTACTTTATTTAAAAAACACATTGTCGGACACAGATCAAATTCTTTTACCATTTGCCTGAGTAGTGAATAACCTTCTTGCAACCAATTGAAGGTGTAGAGTGCAGGTATAGTTCGCTTCTTTTTTTCGATACAGAGCCTTATATATCCATTGGCATCCTCAAAATGGTAAAGTCCATAAACTTGCTCCGGCCGCTTCTGGCTTCTGTTTTGTTCTGGCCATATTTTTTTTATTTCAGTGCTTTCTAATATAAAAGCCATGAGCTCTGTAGCCGTTTGCTTATAGGTTACCTTATAAATGCTCTTTAAAAATTCTTGTTTTTGCCTGTTTGGTTTATTGTTAGCAAAATGGCTGTTTACCCTTTTCTTAATGTTTCTTGCTTTCCCCACATATATTACTTTTCCCGTTTTATTATGAAAATAATATACCCCCGGCGTCTGAGGTAAATTTAACATTGCCATTGCAGCGAGGTTAGGAGGCAAAAACTGATCTTTACTTTTTTGATTCAGCATTTGGTTCAAATGATTAGCTGAATCATTTTCTATAAGCCAATGAAACAATTGGGCAGTAGCTGCTGCATCACCTGTAGCTCTATGCCGGTTATTTAGGGGTATTTCCAGATGATTGCATATTTTCTCTAACCCATAGCCTCGCAAGCCCGGTACTACTTTACGTGCAAAGCGAATCGTACATAATTTTTTAACAGACAAATGATAACCGGACCGGGCAAGGTGGTGATTAATAAAAGAAAAATCAAAATTGACATTATGTGCTACAAACACTTTATCTGAAAGCAACTCATACAGCTCATCTGCAATAGCGCCAAAAGCTCTTTCGGTTTCTACCATTTCATTGGTAATACCTGTAAGCCTTTCTACGAATGTGGGTATGGGATATACAGGATTTAGCAACGTATGATATTCCTGCAAAATATTTTTACCATCAGAAATAAATACAGCAATCTCTGTAATACCATTAGAAGCTGCATAACCACCGGTAGTTTCTATATCTACGATTGCAAATAACAAGATATGCTAATTTAGTTAGCAAGGTACGAAACATGGTTTGTATTACATTTGCAGGCAATAATTTTTTTAAGAATTACTATGGAATTAAGTAAACATTACGATCCCGCAGAAGTAGAAGCTAAATGGTATGAGCACTGGCTGAGCAAAAACTATTTCAGAAGTGTACCTGATGAAAAACCTCCGTACACTATTGTAATACCCCCACCTAATGTAACCGGCGTACTGCACATGGGCCATACACTCAATGAAACAGTTCAGGATATTTTGGCAAGACGTGCGCGCATTAATGGCTTTAATGTTTGTTGGGTGCCCGGTAGCGATCACGCCTCTATAGCTACCGAAGCAAAGGTGGTAGATATGCTTAAAAGAGAAAAGAATATTGAGAAAAACAATCTTTCCAGAAAAGAATTTTTAGAGTACGCATTTGAATGGAAAGAAAAATATGGAAATATCATTTATGGCCAGATTAAAAAATTGGGCTGTAGTGTAGATTGGGAAAGGGTGTCATTCACGATGGACGATCATTATTACAAGGCTGTTATTAAAGTTTTTATAGACCTGTACAACAAAGGGAAAATCTATCGTGGTGCAAGGATGATCAATTGGGATACGGTGGCTCAAACTGCCCTAAGTGACGAAGAAGTAGAATACAAAGAGGTAACAGGAAAACTGTATTACATTAAATACCGGCTCACCGATGGTCATGAAGAAAATAACTTCATCACTATAGCTACCCAAAGGCCCGAAACAATAATGGGCGATGTAGCCGTATGCGCCAATCCTAACGATAACCGTTATACGCAATTAAAAGGGAAGAAGGTTTTGGTACCACTGATAAATAAAGAGGTTCCTGTAATCTTTGATGAATATGTAGATAAAGACTTTGGCACAGGTATGCTTAAGATAACGCCTGCTCACGACATTAATGATTTTAACCTTGGCCTAAAATACAATTTATCAGTAATAGATACATTAAACCCTGACGGCACTTTAAGTAATGCAGCCCAGATATTTATTGGCGAGGACCGTTTCGAAGCCCGGAAGAAGATTGTGGAAGAATTATATTCTAAAGGCTTGATTGTAAAAGAAGAAACCTATACCACCCGATTAGGCTACAGCCAGAGAACCCAATCCGTAGTAGAGCCTAAAATTTCTACACAATGGTTTGTAAAGATGAAAGAGTTTGCTATACCGGCACTTTCAGAGGTTGAAAATGGAAATATTAAAATTTATCCAGGTGAAAAATTTTCTGCCACTTATAAATATTGGTTGGAAAATGTAAAAGATTGGTGCATTAGCCGCCAGCTATGGTGGGGGCAGCAGATACCCGCATGGTATGATGAGGATGGAAATTATGTAGTAGCAGAAACAGAGCAAGAAGCAATCGTATTATACAAAAATAATTTTCCGGAGAAGGATGTTAAAGAATTAAGGCAGGATGAAGATGTACTCGATACCTGGTTTTCTTCTTGGCTATGGCCAATAGAAGTGTTTAATGGAATTACAGATCCGGGAAATAAAGAAATCAATTATTATTATCCCACAAGCGTATTGGTAACGGGGCAAGATATTATTTTCTTCTGGGTAGCTCGTATGATCATGGCTGGCATGGAGTATCAGCACCAAAAACCTTTTAGTGATGTGTATTTTACCGGAATGGTGAGAGATTCGCAAGGTAGAAAAATGAGTAAAAGCCTGGGCAATAGCCCCGACCTTTTACTGCTAATAAAAGAATATGGTGCAGATGCAGTTCGCTTTGGAATTATGATCTCTTCCCCGGCGGGCAATGATTTACTCTTCGATGAAAAAAGCCTCGAACAGGGAAAACATTTTAATAACAAACTTTGGAATGCGTTAAAGCTTATTAAAATATGGCATAGAAAACAAACACCTGATTCTACCGAGCAGGGCAATAGCAGCACGTTTGCAATGGACTGGTTCGAAAGCCGTCTGGCACAGGCGCGTGGCGAAGTAAATGCCTTAATGGATCAATACAAACTGAGTGAATCTTTAAAAATAATTTATTCACTCATCTGGGATGATTTCTGCAGTTGGTACCTTGAGTGGATCAAACCACCATTCGGCAAGCAAATTTCTGAAAATGAATATGCCAAAACGGTTTACTTTTTTGAAGAGCTATTGCACCTTCTTCACCCTTTTATGCCCTTTATTACAGAAGAAATTTTTCATTTATTGAAACCTCAGCACACAGACCTCGTTATAAAACCCGCATCTGAAATAAATACCAGTAATGAGGATATGCTCAAATCAGGAACCATATTGCAAATGCTGATCACCGCAGTACGTGATGCCCGAAAGAAACATGAAATTAAATCCAAAGATGCTGTTACGCTATTTATAGAAACCGGCAATAACACCACTTACAATGCCATTGAGTCTATTTTGCTGAAGCAGGTAAATGCTGCTGAAATTTTTTATAATACCCCTGCTGAAGAAAAAGGAATTAATATAGTTTGCGGAAATGATAAAATATTGTTGCAATCACATACAGAGGTAGATGTATCTGCTCAAATGGAGCAACTGCAAAAGGATCTTGACTATCTTAATAATTTCTTAATTGCTGTAGAGAAGAAATTAAGTAACAATAAATTTGTTGAAAATGCAAAGCCCGAAGTAGTGGATCTTGAAAGAAAAAAGAAAGCTGATGCAGAATCAAAAATAACTATGATCAAGAGCACCTTAGATAAGCTTGGCTAAACCAGTAAACTAAATTTTATGAAATCTATCAGGATTATACTTGTAATCTTTTCTTCATTTGCATACTTAAATACTTTTGCTCAAAAAGAAACCATTACCAAAGTCCCTCACTTTAAGCCCCCTGTAGTGAAGGTAATATTGGGCGATTTAGGTGCCGACTCGATGGTTTCTGTGCAGGCTGCTGCTGCAAATATTCCTATGGCATTAAAAGTTACAGATGCCAAAGGAACCGTTTATCCTATTGAATCCTACCAATTTGTTTATACAAAGAAGGGCGTAATCAAGGATGACCAAACAGGCAAGTTACTCCCCACTTCAACCATACAAGGCAGCCGCTTTTCTACTTCACCACTACCAAAGGTATGGTCATTTAATATTGCTAACAGCATACACCCCGGCGAAGAACTTTATTTTTTTGACATTGTGGTAAAAGATAAGCAAGGCCGAAAATTTTCGGCCCCATCACTAAAATTTATTTTGAAATAAATGGAGATTGTACCTGCTACAGTTAAGGATATTGAGCATATAAGAAAAGTTGCAGAAAATACCTGGCCAAATGCTTATGGCAAAATCCTTTCTGTAGCACAATTAGAGTACATGCTAGATAAAATGTATTCCACAAACTCTTTAGCATCCCAGTTTTCATCAGGCATACAATTTATTTTGGCTAAAAATGTAGAGCAGGTAGTTGGTTTTGCTTCCTGGTCACTTACCGATATGCAAAAAGGGATTTTTCATTTACATAAAATATATGTTTTGCCTTCAGAGCAAGGAAAAAAAACAGGAAGATTGCTATTGGATTTTGTAATAGAAGACATCACAAACAAATCAGGAAAATACCTGCGCCTCAATGTAAACAGGAATAATGCCGCGCGTCATTTTTATGAAAAACTGGGATTCCGCATAATTGAAGAAGTGGATATTCCAATAGGGAATAATTATTTCATGAACGATTTTATTATGGAGAAGAAGTTAACCCATTAACTGCTGAATCGCCATATATTTTTCTCATTTATCATTTATCAGGTAAGAATACCCTGTTTACCTTTACAAATCTTGGAATAAAATAACTGTTCATTTCAGAAATCATTACTCCGCCACGTTCTGCAGAATGGATAAACTCAATATTACCTTTTTCATTTGAGATGATAATCCCCAAATGCCCCACTACCCCACTGTTCACATCATGACCGGAAAATAAAATAATATCCCCTCTTCTACTATCAGCTATTGGCACTTCCATTCCAGCATTAGTAAATTGCCATGATATTCTTGGAACAGCAATATTAAAATGCCCAAATACAAAATTCACCAATCCTGAACAATCAAAACCTTTAGAAATAGAAGTACCCCCATAGGTATATCGAATACCTGCCAGTGATTCTGCGTAGGTCACCACTTCATCGGGAGTAATCTTTCCCGTATTTACTTTATAAGCAGGCACTTTCTTTTTTATTACCACCGTGCTTCTGATCTCTTTGGCATTGGTAGTAGTAGCCACTGCTGTTACCTTTCTGGATGAGCTGCAGGATGATAAAAAAATAATGAATATTGTAACGTAAATAAGTGCCTTCATATTTGCAAAATAATTCAATAAAAAAACAGATTGACTCATTGACCTTTTTTTTGGGATAATATTTAAAGACTACCTAAAGCAAAATTGTTAAAAAGACAGATCGGGTAACACAAAAATTTGTTGTCGTGAAAATCATAAAGAATTTTATTTTTTGACTATTTATTTACCAGGTGAAATTTGATAAATACATTAAAAAGACTGAACCAACCTCTCTTACATTTTTTTTATTTTCAATTGCGGAATATTTCAGGCTCTCTCAGGTAGATCGTACCATTTGCCGGAAAAGCTTATTCCAGATCAAAGGCACACTGACGGAAAAGGGTACATTTCAAATTATGGCCGGTTGGTATCTCCACCAACCGGGGCAAAGCACCGTGGGCGGTATCTTCACAGCCAAAAAGCAGTACGGCAATGCAACAATTAGGAATGCGCTGGCAGAAGGTTAAGAAACTGCATAATCACCTAATTTTTATATACTTGCTTATCCATACCATTTTGTGCTTTGCCCTTTCTAAGGTAATTTTGCATCCATTCATATTTTTAATTAAAAATCAAATAGTTTTTATGGCATATGATCTAATAGTTTTAGGAAGTGGCCCGGGCGGCTACCCTGCGGCAATCAGGGCATCTCAACTGGGCAAGAAAGTAGCTATTATAGAGCGCGAAAGTCTTGGCGGTATTTGTCTCAATTGGGGTTGCATACCTACAAAGGCATTATTAAAAAGTGCACAGGTATTCCAATATGCAAAACATGCTACGGACTATGGTATAGAGATCAATGATCCCAAAGCAAATTTTGAAAATGTAATAAAGCGAAGCCGTGGTGTGGCAGACAAAATGAACAAGGGCGTACAATTTTTAATGAAGAAGTACAAGATTGATGTGGTGATGGGCAATGGAAAACTCATTGCAAAAGATAAAATTGAAGTCACCTCTACTGATGGAAAAAAACAAACCGTTGAAGCAAAAAATATCATTATCGCCACAGGTGCTCGGGCTCGCGAATTACCTGCTCTAAAATTAGATGGCAAAAAAATTGTAGGTTACCGTGATGCAATGGTATTACCTTCTCAGCCTAAATCAATGATTATTGTAGGATCTGGTGCCATTGGAACTGAATTTGCCTATTTCTATAATTCATTAGGAACTAAAGTAACCATCGTAGAATTTTTGCCAAGGATTGTACCCGTTGAAGATGAAGATGTTTCAAAGGAACTGGAAAAAAGTTTTAAGAAACAGGGAATTGATATTATGGTAAATAGTGAAGTAACCAAAGTAGATACCGGGGCTAACGGTGTAAAGGCTTCTATAAAAACACAGCAAGGTGAAGTAACCCTTGAAGCTGATGTGCTGATTAGTGCAGTAGGCATCAGTGCAAATATTGAAAATATCGGTCTGGAAGAATTGGGAATAAAAACGGACAAAGGAAGAATTGTTGTAAATCAATTTCAACAAACAAATATTTCAACTATTTATGCAATCGGTGATTGTACACCACATCAGGCATTGGCACACAAGGCTACCAAAGAAGGCATTAATGCCGCAGAACATCTTTCTGGCAAAACACCTGAAGCTATTGACTACAACAACGTGCCTGGGTGTACCTATTGCAGCCCTGAAATTGCTTCTGTGGGTTATACCGAAAAAGCTGCAAAGGAAGCCGGCTTTGAACTGAAAGTAGGTAAGTTTCCTTTTGTGGCCAGTGGCAAGGCTACAGCTGTTGGCGATACTACTGGTTTTGTAAAAATTATTTATGATGCAAAATACGGTGAGTTGCTCGGCTGCCACATGATTGGGTATAATGTAACGGAACTTATAGCAGAAGTAGTAGTAGCTCGCAAATTGGAAACCACAGGTCATGAAATATTGAATGCAATTCATCCTCACCCAACCATAAGTGAAGCAGTGAAAGAAGCTACAGCAGTGGCTTACGGAGAGGCTACCGATCTTTAGTTTTTTATTGAATGGCAGAGAAAATTTGTCACCAGATATTTGATTGAGGTTAGCAGGTTAATAAATTTTCGATTAGCCTGCTAACCTTTTCTGCATTGGGCAACATTTCATTTTCCAGAATTTTATTCATTGGCACAGCCGGCAGGTTCATTGCCCCCATAGTTTGTACCGGGGCATCCAAAAACTGAAAACACGCTTTTGAAATACGCCCGGCAAGTGCCTCTGCAAATGAATTATTCTGCTGCTCTTCGGTGAGCACTACGCATTTACCATGCACCTTCACTCTTTCAAATACAAGTTTCTCATCCAAGGGGAATAATGTTCTTAAATCAATAATTTCCACATGGCCTATGAATCCTTTTGCCGCTTCCAATGCCCAATACACACCCATTCCATAGGTTACAATACAGCAGGTATCGCCAGCATTTATTTTTTCTGCCTCTGCTGCTAATACAATGTTTCCTTTACCTAACGGTAATACATAATCGCTATTTGGTTCTACCATACGAGCGTCCTCAGTACCTGGCACTTTACTCCAATACAATCCTTTGTGCTCCAGCATCACAACAGGGTTAGGGTCGTAGAATGCAGCTTTCATCAAGCCTTTCATATCAGCTGCATTGGAGGGGTAAGCTATTTTTATTCCCTTGATGGAAAGGAGCATTGTTTCTATGCTTCCACTATGATATGGGCCGCCTCCGCCATAAGCACCTATGGGAATACGAATGACGGCAGATACAGGAAATTTTCCCATACTCAGGTAGCAACTTTTGGCTACCTCTGTAGCCAGTTGATTAATGCCGGGATAAATATAATCTGCAAATTGAATCTCAACTATGGGCTTGATACCTACTGCACTCATACCGGCAGTAGAACCAATTATATATGCTTCCTGAATGGCTGTGTTGAATACACGATGATCACCAAACTGCTCCCCCAGTGTTGCTGCTTCACGAAATACACCGCCCAGCCTTTTTCCTACATCCTGCCCATACAAAATAGCCTCCGGATGCTCAGCCATCAGTTCTCTTATGGCAAACAATGCAGCATCTACCATTACTATTTTTTCCTTTCCAGCCGGTGAGCGTTCACCTCTTTCTGCCGCGATGGGAGTAGGCTCAAAAATATGGGCTGAAACCTGGGATGGATCTGGGTCTTCGCTTGCTACAGCTTCATTGAAAAAATTATTTACGTCTTCCCTGGCGCGCACTTCAGTTTCACTTAATTCTTCTTCAGAAAACCCCTTATGTATCAATTTATGTTTCAAATTAGAAAAAGGATCATTTTCATACGACTTTGCTAATTCTTCCTCAGTTCTGTAAAATTCCTTGCGTACCCCACTTGTATGGTGGCCAAGCAAAGGAACTGTTGCATGTACAAGATAGGGTTGCGAGGTATCCCTCACCTCTTGCACTACCTCTTTCATTATTTTATAACTTTCAAAAAAATCACTTCCATCAAAACTTACTCTTTTTATTCCTTTGAACCCTTTAATAAATTGATAGGCATTCATACTGCGCGACTCAGCAGCAGTAACGCTTATTCCCCAATTATTATCCTGTACTAAATAAATAATGGGTAATTGTTTTTGGGCTGCTACCTGAAATGCTTCGCTTACCTCTCCTTCAGTAATACTGGCATCGCCAAGAGAGCAAATTACAATAGGTCTTTCGGCTTCTTCGCCATTCCTATAAAGAGGCGATTTAATTTGTTCAAGATATTGCAATCCGTGTGCGATACCGGTAGCAGGTATAGCTTGCATACCTGTAGCACTACTCTGATGTATAATTGTGGGTTTATCTTTATCCTTTGAACTAGGATGAGAATAGTATTCCCTTCCACCGGAAAATAGATCATCTTTTTTTGCAAGAAGTTGCAACATCAATTGATAGGGCGAAAACCCCAACCCCAACAATAAACTTTCATCCCTGTAGTATGGGCTTACATAATCGCAAGGTAATAACTGAAATGCAGTAGCGAGCTGTATCGCTTCGTGGCCGCGGGATGTAGAGTGTACATAGGTGCATACTTTACGGTTAGATTCATAAGTAGCAGCCATTGCATTAGCAGTACACATTAACCTGAATGCTTCTAATAAAATTTCTTTTTCGATCATGGGTGCCACTATACATTATCCAACCATTATTTTTTCATCTTTAAACGATTCGCGAGGCTTTAATCCGAGGAGATCAAACATTGCCTGATCTTCATTGAAATCAGGGTTAGGTGTTGTCAATAATTTTTCGCCTGAAAAAATAGAATTAGCACCAGCCATAAAACATAGTGCCTGATCAGAAATGCTCATTTCACTTCTGCCTGCACTTAACCTCACCATAGCGCGCGGCATTAATATTCTTGCCGTTGCTATCATCTTTACCATATCCCATATATCTACCTTCGGATTATCTTGCAATGGAGTGCCCTTTATTCTTACCAATGCATTTATGGGTACACTTCCCGGATGATCTGGCAAAGTAGAAAGGGTATGAAGCATTGCTATCCTGTCTTCATGAGTTTCACCTAACCCAATAATACCGCCGCTGCAAACACTGATACCAGCCTTGCGCACATTATTCAGCGTATTTAGCCTGTCGTCAAAAGTGCGGGTTGTGATCACATCAGCATAATGCTCTTCGCTGGTATCTATATTATGGTTGTATGCATAAAGGCCTGCATCCCGCAGCTTGGCTGCCTGCGATTCAGTAAGCATACCCATGGTGCAGCACACTTCCATGCCCAACTCATTCACGCCTTGCACCATTTCAAGAACTCTATCAAAATCACGGTTATCCCTCACCTCTCGCCATGCTGCCCCCATACAAAATCGGGTAGATCCTGCTTTCTGTGCTTTTTGTGCAGCCTCCATCACTTCATCCTTTTGTAATAGTGCATGTACTTCCACATTGGTATGATACCTTGCTGCCTGTGGGCAGTAGGAACAATCTTCTGGGCAACCTCCTGTTTTGATGGATAATAATGTGCACACTTGTACCTCGCCTGTTTGCTGAAATTGTCTATGGATAGTACCGGCTTTATATATCAGCTCCAGTAAGGGCGTGTTATAAATATCCTTTATTTCCTCAATAGTCCAGTCATTTCTAATTTGCATAAATTATTTTTTTGAGCAAAAGCAGTTTACCTATACCTTATTACCATCCTTATTTTTAAAAGTAGCTAAGATTAGTTTTGGGGCTTAATGCTAAGAGGCTCTCATAAATTAATTGAATAGTGTTTTCTATATCCGTTTTGTTGATCATTTCTACAGTAGTATGCATATATCTCAATGGAATAGAAATTAGTGCAGATGGGCATCCATCATTTGCATAAGCAAATGAATCTGTATCTGTACCAGTACTTCTGCTTACCGCTCGTAATTGAAAAGGTATATTTTTTTTGGTAGCTGTCTCCTCAATCTTTGCCAATAGTTTATTATGTACTGCAGGGCCATAAACCAAGGCCGGGCCTTTGCCACAAATACAATCGCCTTCAATCAATTTATTGATCATAGGGGTAGTAGAATCGTGAGTAACATCAGTAATGATGGCCACATCAGGCTTTATTCGTCGTGCTATCATTTCAGCACCTCTCAATCCAATTTCTTCCTGTACGGCATTAACCACATATAAGCCAAAAGGCAATTTCTTTTTGTTTGCATTCAGATGTCTTGCTACCTCAGCTATCATAAACCCTCCGATACGATTATCAAAGGCACGGCCGATTAGGTTGCCATAGGCAATTTCGTCAAAGCCTTCAGTATAGGTTACTACTGAGCCGATATGTATGCCAAGGGATTCAACTTCTTTTTTATTTCTTGCTCCACAATCTAAAAAAAGATTTTCTACTTTGGGTTGATTTTCTTTATCCTGGCCACCCTGGCGTGTATGAATTGCAGGCCAACCAAATACTGCCTTTACAGGGCCCTTTTTGCCGTGAATAAGTACCCGCTGCGATGGTGCTATCTGATGATCTACGCCTCCATTTCTCTTTAAATATATTAAGCCTTCTGCATTGATATAATTAACAAACCAACTGATTTCATCCGCATGCGCCTCTATTACCACCTTAAATTTATTATCCGGATTATTTACTGCCACAGCCGTTCCATAGGGGTCGGTGAAGGTAGTATCTGTAAACCTTTTAATGTATTCAAGCCATACCTTTTGGCCGCCGGTTTCAAAGCCAACCGGGCTAGCAGTATTCATATAATTTTTTAAAAAAAGATAGGATTCATCTGTAAATGCAAAGGGTGATTTTTTTGATTTTGCCATAATATATTTTATAAAAAAAAGAATTTATTTGCAAATTTATGCCTTTAGGCTGAAAAGAATAATTAGAATAGACTGAAGTAGCATCATGCCATCTATTCCTGCAAGATAAATGTAATCAGAGTTAGACTTTTTTGTTAGTTCTATAATTAAATAGGTAATCAATATTGAAATCAGCATTGCCATTAAAAAATTAAACTGGGGTAGGTATAAATACTGCAATACACAGACAATTATAAAAAGTAGCGTAAGCAAATAGGCAAACCAATAAGACCTTTTCCTTCCCAATAAAACAGCGAGGGTTCTAATATTTTGAGAATGATCTATTTCTATATCCCTCATATCAAAGAGCAGGCACAGTACCATCATAAAAATAAATCGCTTTACGAAAACAAAAATAAATAACCCCGAGTCGTAATTCATTCCGGTGGCAGGGAACCACACCGTTACCAGTGTCCATAACAAAGAGAGGGTAATTATTTTAAAAACTCCGTAATCCTTAATCCTCCTTTTTTTTCCGAAAGGAAGAAATGGGAAAGAATATAATAAAGAAATTAACCCTAGTATAAACAGAATCCCCAAGTGCCTTACCTGAAAGCTAAAAATGCTTGCAGCAATTAAAATAATACCCCCAACAAGTAAAAAGAAATGAATCTTTTGATTCTTGCGAGTCCAGCTTAATCTCTCAGATCCCTGAACCGCTGCGGTTTTTACAATATAATGCAGGTTGTATTGAAACAAAGTAGCACCAAAAACGAAAGAATAAAATCCAAAGTGATTGAAAGGTATGTTGAGCAGAATGTTGGTTTCAATACAAAAGCCTACTGCACACGCTGCAATAAAAATACTACCAAATAATATAAATTGGGCGCTTTTAAGTAACACACTTTATTTATGAATGATGATGGCAGGTGAAACTGCGGTATCGCTGAGATGGTTTTGTTTATCTTTTAATACAAATTTAAAATAAGCAGTATCATTCATATTACATTTTGGCCCTTTTACGTCAGGCAGAGTTGGGTCATTCGAATTGTAACCAAACAAAACTGAAATATCTCCTTTTTGATTTTTGGAGCTTGGAAAATCTGGCACCTTATAGGCCTGAGAAAATCCGCTTAATGCACAACCTGGTACACTTTTTATCACATAAATGGTATCACTCACATCTCCTTCGGCATCTGTAAAAGTAAGAGTAAGTTTGAGCACCTCGCCTGAGTATAGGTCAGTATTGTTTACTGTTGAAAATTTGAGCGATGGAACAGAATTAAATTTTTCCTTATTACAAGAGCAAAATAACAATAAAGCAAATATGGCAGATAAAACTGGGTAACGCATCTTTGTGGTTTAATGTTCAAATTTAATTATTAAAAACTGAATAATAAGTTACAAATATCAAAATTGGAAAAAAGCATTTTCAATACTTCATTTTATGATTTTGAAAATAATGCTCTTAGTGTCTTTAAGTATCAATATGAAACAATAAATATCTATCAACAATTTGTTGATTTATTAAAAATAAAAACTGAAGAAATAAATCAAATTGATAAAATCCCCTTTTTACCTA
Source organism: Bacteroidota bacterium (assembly GCA_018268075.1). GTDB lineage: Bacteria > Bacteroidota > Bacteroidia > Chitinophagales > Chitinophagaceae > Ginsengibacter. Next base: position 35,053 of record JAFDXH010000304.1, read on the forward strand.
TAAGTTTTTTTAAAACCCATCAGGTTACTGATTCTGTTGATAAATATGAAACTCTTTTCGAAAGCAGCGGCACTACCGGATTTAATACTAGCCGGCACTTTGTTACTGATCTGGCATTATATGAACAATCCTTTTTAAAAGCCTTTGATGTATTCTATGGCGATCCGGGCAATTATTGCATTCTTGGGCTATTACCCTCCTATCTTGAAAGAAATACATCTTCGCTGGTATATATGGTGGCCGAACTAATCAGAAAAAGTAAAAACCTAAACAGTGGTTTCTATCTTGATGAAAAGGAGAAATTATTCCAAACAATTGTACATAATGAGCTTACCCGTCAACCCACCTTTCTGATTGGAGTTACCTATGCACTATTGGATTTTGCAGAGCGCTATCCTATGCAGCTAAAATTTACTACCATTATGGAAACCGGCGGCATGAAAGGCCGAAGGGAAGAAATGACCAGAAATGAGATTCATACTTATCTAAAACAAAAGTTAGGGGTCACTTCAATCCATTCAGAATATGGAATGACGGAATTATTATCTCAGGCTTATTCTTCTGGGAATGGGCTGTTCAATTGCCCACCCTGGATGAAAGTTTTAATTCGGGAAAATGATGACCCTCTGGCTGTTTTACACCATGCAGATAGCAGCCCCCTATCGGGCCTCATTAACATAATAGATCTGGCAAACCTTCATTCCTGCTGTTTTATCGCTACAGATGATGTAGGAAAATTACACAGGAATGGGCAGTTTGAAATAATGGGAAGACGGGATAACAGCGACATCCGGGGATGCAGCCTTCTTTCGCTTTGAATTATTTAAAAGCTTCTGTTATAACTTTTCCGATACACCCGCTTGGCATTTGTGTCTTTAACAATGCAGTAATTGTAGCAGCTATATCTGTCATGTGAGTTTCCCTGTTAAGTGTACCATGTTTTATGCCATTGCCATAAAAAATTAATGGAATATGCGAATCGTATGGATTCCAGGATCCATGGGTAGTACCTGTACTTCCCGCACCAATATATCCCGGATTTAAGATAAAACCTATCTGGCCGCTCCTCTTAGGATTATATCCATTAATCAAATTGGTTTTAATCACCTCTGGCAAAGTAGCTGCCCCCAAATCATTAAATGAAAAAGCATAGGCTATATCTGCTCTTCCTTGTAGAAATGCAATAATTTGTTTTTCTACATCGGCCTTATCTTTTTTCAACTCAATCATTTCTGATGGGTCAATATATAACTGGTTGTTTTGGATTTTAATCAAAGTTTTATTGAGTCCCAATTGCTCACTCAACATTTTCTTTAGATCTGTAGTTAAGGTGCTGCTATTGAAATTGCCACTATTAATTTTATTCTCTTCTAAAAATCCAGGTACATGGGCCGCGCCATGGTCTGCAGTAAGAAACAAAACATAATTTCCTTTACCTACACTATTATCCAAAAAAGTCAAAAAATCTCCAAAGTCTTTATCAAGACGCAAATAAGTATCTTCTGCCTCTATAGAATTAGGGCCAAATGCATGACCCATATAATCTGTAGAGGAAATACTTACAGTCAACATATCTGTATATCCGCTCTTTCCCAAATGTTCATTGGTAATCGCATCTTTGGCCATATTAAAGGTATAGGTAGCTGCAAACGGAGTAATTTTAAAAGCAGATAATTTTTTATTCCCTGTTTTCGAAAGCACGTGCGGAAAGGTAGGGCTGCTTTCGCCTGAAATTTTAGCTTCATATTTTTGATCATCGGCTGTACTCATTGTATATTTATTCAAAGGCAACAGTAGATTCCAGTCTTTAGCCATTGACTTTTCAGGAAAATTATTTTCATTTACTTTTTTTACCCAGTCAGGCAATTGTGCCTGATAATAGGTGCTCGATATCCATGAGCCATTAGTATCATCATACCAGTATGCGGCATTAGCAGCGTGGCCAGCCGGCAAAATTGCTCCTCTGTCTTTCAATGAGATTCCTATTACTTTATTCTTGAAATTAGATTTAAGCCTTAATTCATCCCCAATGGTAGTTACCAATAAATTCCGAGGGCTCATTTTACCCTGATTAGAGGCGCTACCTACAGTCTGTACGGTATTATCTTCTGTGCAGTACATATTACTTTTGATAGAAGCATCATACCAGTCATTCCCTGCTATTCCGTTTATAGAGGGTACACTTCCTGTGTAAATACTTGTATGCCCAGGTGCAGTATAAGTAGGTATGTACGGGATAAGCGTATTATCACAACTAAACCCTTCCCTTTGCAGCCTTTTAAATCCAAGCTCTGAATAATTATTACTGTAACGAAACAGGTAATCCCATCTCATTTGATCAATCACAATACCGATTACAAGCTTGGGCTGAGGGTTGTAACTTTCTTTCTGGCCAAAAGATGTGGTTGAAAGAAAAAATAAAATAAGCAGGAAGCGTACTTTTCGATTCATTTTTTTTTGAAAATAAAGGTAAAGGATAAAATTTATAACGATTTTGCTATGTGAAGAGTGGCAGTAAAAAACATGTTCTGAAGAATTCAAAGAAAAAATAAAATCGTAATGCTTTACTTTTGTAAGCATTATTCATAAAAAATTAATTGAAAATGACCGATTTGTTTGCCCGCATGGAAAAAGATCAGGGCCCGCTTGGACAGCATTTAAAAAGAGCTCATGGTTATTTTTCTTTCCCCAAATTAGAAGGCGAGTTAGGCAGCCGCATGAAATTCAGAGGCAAAGAAAAAATAGTATGGAGTCTTAATAATTATCTGGGATTAGTAAATCATCCAGAGGTAAGAAAGGCAGATGCCGAAGCTGCTGCAAAATATGGACTGGGAAACCCTATGGGCGCCCGTATGATGAGTGGCAATACCGATTTGCATGAAGAATTGGAAGCGAAACTGGCAAAATTTGTAAGCCGTGAGGATTCCATGGTTTTGAATTTTGGCTATCAAGGCGTAATGAGTTGCATAGATGCTTTGGTATCGCGGCACGACATAATAGTTTACGATGGCGAGGCTCATGCATGCCTCATTGACGGCATCAGATTGCACATTGGCTATAGTTATAAATATAAGCACAATGATATAGCAGATTGTGAAAAACAACTGCAACGAGCTACTAAAATGGCTGAAAAAACCGGCGGTGGTATTTTAGTAATTACCGAGGGCGTGTACGGCATGAGCGGCACCCAAGGGAAACTAAAAGAGATAACTGCATTAAAAAAGAAATACGCTTTCAGATTATTAATAGACGATGCACATGGTTTTGGAGCGTTAGGCGCTACGGGAGCAGGCGCTGATGAAGAGCAAGGCTGTCAGGCAGAGGTAGATTTATATTTTAGCACATTTGTAAAAAGTATGGGCAGTATAGGCGCATTTATAGCTGGGCCTAAATCTATTATTAACTTTCTAAGGTATAATGTACGCTCGCAGATATTCGCCAAAAGCCTTCCGTTGGCCGTGGTAGAAGGGATGCTCAAAAGGCTGGCAATGATGCAGGCAACAACTGCTTTTAAAGATAAATTATGGCATAATGTAAACAGGCTTCAAAACGGATTAAAAGAAAGAGGCTTTGATATAGGTGATACGAATAGCCCCGTTACACCAGTATATTTAAAAGGCGACCTGCCAGAGGCTACAGGAATGGTAATGGACATAAGGGAGAATTATAATATATTTTGTTCTGTGGTTGTATTCCCGGTAATACCCAAAGGGCAAATTATATTTCGCCTGATTCCAACTGCAGCCCATTCTGACGAAGACACAGATATTACACTTCGCGCCTTTGAAGAGGCAAAGAAAAAACTGGATAGTGGTGCCTATCATGCAGATGATATTCCGGATATGTCTGAAGTAGGCTTAGGCCAAAAAGGCGAATCCTAATCTCAATTTTATCTACTCAGCCGCTGCGATTTTTTTCCAGCGGTTTTTTTATGCAAAAAAAAAGGGGCCGGATAAAAATCCACCCCTGTTATAATCCAATATCCTATGAAAAACCGAGTTGAAGATTACTACAGTAACCTAATAATATTTTTTAAATTTAAATTAATCATTTGTAAAATAAACCCTCTGATAGAAAATCAATTTGTACCAGAAAATTTGCTACTCAACTTATATAGACTGTTTTAAATGTCAAAAAGTTGCATTGTGGATAAAAAATAAAAAAAGGGGCCGGATGAAAATCCACCCCTGTTATAATCCAATATCCTATGAAAAACCAAGTTTAACTACTTACGTAGTTTTTATATTTTTAGATGGCACTTCTACCATTTATTTTTATATTTATTTAAGAAGTCATTATAAATGAGACTCTTATACACTCCTTCCCCAAAATAATTAAGCACCGGTTCTATGTCTTTTACAGTCATATATCCAGGAATTGCTGCCGGCTGCAGATTTAATTCCGGAAAGATAGCTGTGGTTGGAAAGCCTAATTCATTCGGACTCACAAATAACGCAAAATCATTTACTTTATTTTGTTCATTATAAGAAAATGTTCTGTTGCCCCATTTAATTGCCTCCTTGCTTTCTGCGTTTATCTTTACTGCATAAAAATGCTCATTGATATAGGCTGCCACCTTTGAATCAGAATAGGTCTTTTTGTCCATTACCTTGCACCAATAGCACCAGTTCGTATAAAGATCTACCAATATGGGTCTTTTTTCAGCCACCATTTTTGCTTCCATTTCTTCAATCGAAAGCCAATGAACCTTTTCCTTATTAATCAAAGAACTATTAGTAAATGAGGAAAAAATAAATATGAAAAATATTGTTATTCCGCTTTTTACCAACATAGAGGAAAAACGCATTATTAATTATATTATTTTATCAATTGAATATTAATTCCCTGACATATACCGGATATTATAATCAACTAAAACCTAATAACTCATAGATTATGCCATAAATCATAAATCAGCAATTAAGTCTTAGGAACTTATCAACAATTCTATTTATAAATAAAATGACAGTTATGTAGCTTACCTTAAATCTACTACTTCAATTTTGGGGTATTTCTTTTGGTCGAATACAAACATAGATTGGGGCAAATCTGCGTTCGTTTTCATTGAAGTAACAGAATAGGTGTATTTATTACCATTTTTTTCGTAAACCTTGGTACTTACAATATTTCTTGTATTCTTATCTATGCCCACTATCACTTTAAAGAAGGTTTTAGTTTTATCTACAGGGGTGAGTTCTATTTCCTGAATGGTTTTACCTGAGATCTTTGATTCGCCATTTAACTTGTATAAAAAATCCTTATCGTAAAAGTTGGTGAACATCTTCTGAGGGGTAAGGGTATTAGCAGCAGCATCAAATTTTGTAATCTGTACTTCGTTGGCACTTTTATCTACTGTCCAGATATTATTTCCATCACTAAAAATATCCTGCCCACTGATGGTAACTCTGTATTGAGATCCTTTCATATTTACAACTCCCGATTTGGTTCCAATTATTTTTCCTGCTGCATTTTCTACCTTCAAAGTGAAGGAAGCCGTAACAGATTTATAAGTTTTGAATTTAGCACTTACCTTATCAAGAATAGTTTTTGCTTCAGGATCATTTTTTCCTAAAGAATTATTTTGAGAAAAAGCGGGGAAAGAAAAGAAAGCAAGCATTGCAATAGATAAAAATAGCTTCATTTGTAATTAGTTTATTTAGATTGAATAAAGGTAAAACTATAGACAAATAAATGACAGATAGTTTAAGGACTACAGATATAAAATTTGTTAATATTCAATCAGTAGTAATAAATCATGATAATTGAGATGCTATATTTTCAGAAACAATAGTTTCAGGATAATCTTTAGCAGAGTAGGTTTTAGCCGCCTTTATAAAATGTACAAAAATAGGATGCGGATTTTCTACAGTGCTCTTTAATTCCGGATGAAACTGTACGCCTATAAAAAATGGGTGACTGTTTATCTCCATAATCTCCACCAGGCCTGTTTGATCATTTACCCCACTGGCAATCATACCGGCGTTTTCAAATTCAGCCAAATACTTATTATTGAATTCCCAACGATGACGATGTCGCTCAAAAATCTGGTTAGTTTTATAAATTTCAAAAGCCAGCGTACGCTCCTTAATTGAGCAGGGATACGACCCTAAGCGCATAGTACCCCCCTTCATGGATATTTCCTTCTGCTCCTGCATCATATCTATTACAGGATTAGGTGTATCAGCCTCCATTTCAGTAGAGTTAGCATCAGAAATATTCAATACATTTCTTGCAAACTCAATTGCGGCCATTTGCATGCCGAGGCAAATTCCAAAAAAGGGCAGCTTTTTCTCTCTCGCAAATTTTACTGCAATAATCTTTCCTTCTATTCCTCTAAATCCAAAACCTGGTGCTACCAATAACCCATCAAGGCCATTTAATTTTTCATCTACATTTTCAGCAGTAATATTTTCGCTATGCACATTTACCACATATACTTTACAATCATTAACAGAGCCTGCATGTATAAAAGACTCTAAAATAGATTTGTATGCATCCTGCAATTCTATATACTTCCCTATTAAGCCAATAGTTACCTTTTTTGCCGGATGCCTTACTTTATCAAGAAATTGCTTCCACTTAGTAAGATCTGCCTCAGCAAATTGGGTGATATTTAATTTTTTTAGTACTATCAAATCCAGCTTTTCACGAAGCATTAGGATGGGAACTTCGTAGATTGTAGATGCATCTGCAGATTCTATTACCGCCTCAGTTTTCACATTACAAAAAAGTGCAATTTTCCTTTTTATCTCATCATTAAGCGGATGCTCTGTACGGCAAACAATAATATCTGGGTGCACGCCATTGGCACTCATTAATTTTACGCTTTGCTGTGTCGGCTTTGTTTTCAACTCTTTAGCTGCCTTTAGATAGGGTACTAGTGTCAAGTGCATTATTAAGCAATCTTCTTCTGGTAGCTCCCATTGCAATTGCCGAACAGCTTCTATAAAAGGAAGGCTTTCTATATCACCCACTGTTCCTCCTATTTCAGTGATCACTATATCATATTCATCCTTTTGCCCGAGCAATAACATTCTCCTTTTGATCTCATCAGTAATATGAGGAACCACCTGAACTGTTTTACCAAGGTAGTCGCCTTCTCTTTCCCTGTTTATAACGGTCTGATAAATCCGCCCCGTTGTTACATTATTAGCTTGGCTGGTATTTATATTCAAAAACCTTTCGTAGTGCCCAAGGTCCAGATCCGTCTCAGCTCCATCTTCTGTTACAAAACACTCCCCATGCTCATAAGGGTTCAGTGTTCCTGGATCTACATTAATATAAGGATCAAATTTCTGTATGGTTACTTTTAATCCACGTGCCTGCAAAAGCTTGGCAAGTGAAGCTGCAATAATTCCCTTTCCCAATGATGAAGTAACTCCTCCTGTTACAAAGATGTATTTGGCCATTTAGAATTGTTTTAAAAAAATAAAATGCCCTCTATTACAAACTCAGTTTACACGAAGTATTGTGATAATGGACAATATTCAAATTGACCGCAGGAAATAAAATGAATGGAAAAATCCGTGAGGTCGTGCAAACTTAATGTTTATATTTTAGTAGAAAAAGTTATTAAAAGAATTTGTGCATAAAAACATGCTTCACCTGATAATACAAAATTATTTTATCCCTAAGTTTTTCTGCTTTCTAAGGGCGCATTTCAAATTGTCGCGGTTCGTGAAACACAAACCGAGGCGTAGGGGTTTGTTCAAAAAACATGCTTCACGGGGAAATACTAACTTAAATTGTGCCTAATTTCTTACACTTTTTAGGTAGGAGTAAAATAGAAATAATGAAATGATTATGTGACTATAGATGGTTATTTTTTACTCTTTATTCGCTTCATTTAAAAGTTCCTCCCTCGATTGCACACCTTTTTCCCTAAGCCATGCTATAAAAATGGTATAACCAACTGCCATAATAATAGCTCCCTTAAACATACCCGTAAAGCCCCACACGGCTACACCGCCTACTACCCCAATAAATAGGGCTAAAAAAGGAATGGTACCCCCGCTTTTTCCTATTAATAGTGGCTTGATCACTGCATCTATTACCAACAATGCAATACCCCAAGCAATAAAAAATATAGTAATGCCTGTAGATTCTTTGCTGATAGCATAAATTATAAGCGGAATCCAAACGGGCAATGGGCCTACCTGTATTACCACTAAAAAAAATATAAGGGCAGAAAGGCCCACTGCAATTGGAATACCACCAATAGTAAGGCCAATCCATGCAAAAATTGCTGCTATAAATGCAGTTCCCATTACGCCAATAGAAACTCCCCTGATGGCCATAGCAGATGATGCCAATAATGAAGCGCCTGTATTTTCACCCAATAGGTGCTGTAAAGAATTTTTAACAGGCTTTAATATTAAGGGGCCTTTATACAGGAACATGGCCGAAATAATAACACCTACTATCAGCTCCAATGCCACGCCAAGCATACCCAGACTTTTTAATACAGTAACCTCCAGAATTGATTTTATTTTTGATTCATGCAATTGAAATAACCCTTTAGGATCACTTTGTACCTGAGCCCATAGCGAATTGATACTATCACCCACAAACGGAATATCGGAAATCCATTTTGGCAAAGGTGGAAAGCCGTTTTTACGCATCTCGCCTATCCAAAAAATCAAGTCTCTAATTCTATGAAAAAGTGTAGAAAAAAAAATGAGAAGCGGTACTACTATTATTGCTGTTAGCACTATAGAATAAAGGATGGCAGCTAACTTGCGTTTATGATGAAGCTTGTTGCACAAAAAATGGTATGCACCGGAAAATGATACCGTAAAAATGAGCGCAAAAGTAAGTATCCCAAAAAACACTTTAAAGACATCGTACAATGCATTTAGCAAAAGCATCATCAGGATAAGGGTTATAAATACTTCTACTATTTGTTTTGTTGTTTGCTTGGTAACTATCATCGGCAATAGAATATTTTGAAAGAATTATTTGTTTATTTGTTGCCCCTTTATTGATTTACATAAGGTAAAAATATTTACTCATTGCTTTTAATTTAGGCCTCTATTTGCCCGGCATTAATAAATGTGCATTGGGGTTTTTATCAAATTGCTTTTTTAGCTTCTTGTCTTTTTTAATTCCGAAAGTAGATAAGATACCACTTACCTGCGTTTTGATCCAATAATTAAAAATAAATTTTTCTCTGTCGCGCACAAAATACATGACTGAAGTTTTTCGCCGCTTGTGAGGAAGTATCAGGTTTCCTACAAATGTTTCCAATGAAGGAATAAAACCTTGTCTGGAAAGATTCTTTTTATCATAAACTTTTATTTTTAACCCGCTATAATGAAAATCCATTTTTCCAAAGGCGAGGTATTTATTCCCTTTCCAGTGAGCAAATACCGTGTCTGCCCTGCCCCTTACTATGCCAACTGCAGCGAGGGGTTTTGAAAATTGCGAAAATTTGGTAAGATCACCCGGCGACATATTATAACCAGCCAGAAATCCTGATAAAGAGTCTCTGTAAGATTCGTTATAATTAAACTGGTAAATGTGATTATCAAAAATGCTCACACTTATCGAAATTCTCAGCGAATCATTTTGACTATGCCTATTGTTTATGTTGGTGATACTACCATTGAGATTGGTAAGTGGGATTGTACTCCAATTTTTGGTAGCCACCGAAAATTCATGGTATCGAACGCTGCTGTTAGCCAGTACTAATGAATCCAAATTTACTGAAACAGGTATTTTCTCTATCAATTTTGTTGGCATCAGCTTTTCAATATTATGCTGAAAAGGAATTGATTTATCTCGTGAAATATTCAAATCAATTCCATCTGCTATAATTTTTTGAATATGCAGGGAAGTATCTTTTGGCGAATTATTAAAATTAAATTGATCTATTGTCAGAGCTTTGCCAGCAATATCAATATAATCATTTTGCCATGGGGAATGTGTGAAGAATGTATCGCGGCTCTCATTTTGCCGGATGCTGAAATTTTTAAAATTCAATAGGTTTTTTAAATGATTTACCTGATAATCTTCTGCCAATACAGTTATTTTTTTTTCGGCATAGCTAAAGCCTTCGCCCTTCATGGTTATTTTGTCTGCAAGGCTCTTCCACGGCAGTTTATTGCCTTGATGAAACTGAAATGCAGGATCACGAAATTCAAAATCAAATCTTTTAATAACCAATGCTGTACTATCTTTTTTGTAATTGAATGCAGTGTTTTTAGCAGCTACGTCAATAAAGGATGCCAGAGATAATTTGTTGCCATCTTCATTTATATGGCCGTCTTTCATTAATACCGATAGCTGAGGAAGGCTCATCAGCATATTTTTTTTATCTAATTGAATAGCATGTCCTTCAATTTTGATTTCTTTATACGATACCGGTTTTTGAGAATTTTTAAAAGTTTGCAACCTTGCAAACTCTATATATAGCGCGGCCTTTACCTTCATCGAATCCGTTTGGGCTTCTTTTGCATATTCGACTTTCAAATTATTCATGCGCAATTTGCCTAATAAAAAATCCGGTAAATGGAGCTTTTTATTTTCATGCCTTTTTTCATTTTCATGCTTTTTTTCATTTGAAAGCGACAACAAATTAAGTGAGCCATTTTGAGAAGTAAATGAATCAATATTGAAATGCGAAAAATCACTTGTATTCAATTGCATTCTTAATTTGGCAGAAGGCAGGAACAAAATAGTTTTACCACGCTCGCTTTCCTGATTAAAATTTATTCCGGTGAAAACGGTTTCCTTTTGAGAACTAAAAGAAATATTTTTAATGGTAGCAAGGTTGTTTATGCCTTTAAATATTACGTTATTGATATTTACTCTTGCATTAGTCCATTTAAAAAAATGAGATGTGGTTCCCAAATTTTCTACCAGCAGATTGTTCCCTGTAAATTGTATATCGCTTTTTTGGGAAGATGAATTAAAATTAATATTCTGTACTTCCAGTTTGGCAATCCGAATTACTGGCAGTTCTTTAGTCGCAGGGCTTTTCTCTTCAACACTTTTGTTTTTAGCTTTTGTACTTACATATACATTTCCAATTTTAAGCAGATTAACCTGAATTTCTTTTGTTTTTTCATATACGTCCCAGTCAAATACTTCCCAATAAATATCTTTTCCTTTTATGCTGGTTCCATTAGCCAATTCGATATCAAGATTGTCTCCCCAATTGCGGCGATTCACACCATCTAATCGATAATTGGATACCTTAATATTCATATTTTTAGCCTTCAGATTTAATACGCCCATTTGAAAATGAGGAATAGAATGTTTGATATCTACCAGTGAATCGCTTTTGAAAAGTTTGTTGAGCAGAATAGTAGCATTCAGTTTATTGATGTTCATTTGTAACGGTTTTTTGCCGGATATCATCACCTTTGCAAAACCGTTTTTTATTCCAAAGCTATCTACATTGATTAAGTAATGGATTCGATGCAGTGAACGAAGGAAAACCGTTGTTTTATCTTCTTTGTTTTGGGAAACGACCTCTGCTCCTTCATTTTTTTTAGCGGTATTTTGAAAAGAAATATCAGGTTGTATCAATTGTCCGCTTTGCGCTTTCAATCTTTTATTAAGCAGTTCGCCTATGTCAATATTTTTTAATAAAAATTCAGGTGCTGTAAAAGTAATGCCTCTCTTATGGTTATTTAGTTCCGAAGGCACAAAGGCTACATTTCTGAAAATTGCATCCCTACCCTGAAGTTGCAGTTCAGCCATCTTCAGTTTTGCCATGCTGTCTTTGCTATAAAATTGCACATCCTTTACATTTATTTTCAGGCTATCTGTGGTTAGGGATTTATGATTGGCATTATCCAGTACCAGATTATAGATTGCAGCATTGCTTCTGTTTACTCCTGATTGCGAGGTATCTAACTCACTTTTTTTCAGATGGTAGCTACCATTAATTATGTCAATAAATTTTATATTGATTAATTGAAACAAAGCATGCGAAACTGCCTGATTGTTTAATGTATCTGTTAGATTGCTTTTCGTCTGTTGTTGCCCAGTATTTATTACCGTTAATGTAGGATTGAGGCAATAAAGGGTATCAATTTGCAACTGATTTTTTTGATACAATGCAGGTAGGTGGCTGGAGTTAAAAAAGAATTTATCTCCATGAATTTTAACGCCGGGCCTATCTGCAGTTACCTTCTGGCGAAGTGTAAAAGAATCAAGTTCTACCTTTTGCGTAGCGCTTAAAAAATTTAAACTTTTAAAGCTTAATTCATGTATGCCATCGGGCATTACCCAATGCTGGCGGCCTAATGAAACAGAAATGGTATCAGACCCCAGTATATGTTTATCATTGTTATCTACTTTGGTAAAGTTTACAATGTTTACATTAATAT
>JAFDXH010000305.1 GCA_018268075.1 Bacteroidota bacterium
ACGGGTGCTACTGCTGATACCACTACTGCATCATGCCCGGCTCCACTTACAAGATTTAATGACTCAATAGAATTTTCATGCAAAGATTGTTGTAATGCCTCTGTCAGCAAAGGATCGCACATTACAGGTGGGGCATCCAAAACCAATTTCCATTCGTGGTAAATATTTCTTTTCCGGCAAATTTCTTCACATATTTTTGAAAGTGATTCGTATGCTTTGCTCAGGGCTTGTGCATCGCTGCTGCGAATATCAAGCGAACAAAATACTTTTCCGGGAATTACATTCATTGCACTGTTTTCTACATCCATAATGCCCACAGTGCCCAAAATATTCCTTTTTTCGTGTGAGGCATAATGTTCTACTGCTAATACAAATTCTGAAGCAGCACAGAGCGCATCTGCCCGCATATTCATTGGGACAGTACCTGCATGGCCAGGCACTCCACTAAAGTTAATTGTTACTCGTTTTTGCCCGGCTATACCAATAACACTTGATACTGGAATATTTTTTTCATAAAGTACCGGCCCTTGTTCTATGTGAATTTCAAAATAACCGATCCAATTTTTTATATTATCGGTCTCAATGTTTATTTCTATTTCACCATTTAATTCTTTTAGCACTGAATGTAGGGTTGTGCCTTTTTCATCTATTAAATTCAACATACGGTCTTCGCCTTTCCCGGTTACATATTTACTGGCAAGGTAAGGTTCTTTAAACCGGATTCCTTCTTCTTCACTGAATGCAATAATTTCAAGATTAAAAGGGAGTTCATAGTTTTTTTTGATAAGTTGCGCCGCTGCATCTATGCCGCATACTATACCTAAAGGACCGTCCCATTTGCCTGCATCTATTACGGTGTCGTAGTGCGATCCGATCACAAATGTTTTTGCACTTTTATTTTTGCATGCAAGCGTGCCCCGCACGGTACCTACTAAATCTATTTCAGCTTTCAATCCGGCATTTTCCATCCATTCTTTTATTTGTTGTGCACATTTTACTGAGGATGGTGTAGCAAACAGGCGAGAAAGAAATCCTTTTTGATCTGAATAATGGCTTAATACTTCTATTTGATCTTTAATAGTATTTGCTCTTAATAAATATTCTTGCTCCATAATTTTTTTTAAAATTCCGGCTTAAAATTTCTTTTGGCCACCGATATACACTTCTTTTATTACTCCGTTTAGTGTTTCGTTAAGGTAGGGTGTTTCTTTATGTCGGTGCTTGATTATATCTTTTGTAATCTTAAATTCTTCTTCTGGATTCCAGATTACCAAATCGGCATCAAACCCGGTTTCTATTTTCCCATTTTTATTTTCAAGCCTTAATAATTTTGCGGGCTCTTCACACAACCAGTGGCAAATATCGTTTAATGTTGCCTGATGCTGCCGCCCGGCCGTCCATACAACGGGCAAAGAAAATTGCAAAGATGAAATGCCTCCCCATGCTGTCATAAAATTTCCGGTTTCCATATTTTTCATGGAAGGTAAACAGGGCGAATGATCTGTAGCAATAAAATCTATCAGGCCGCTTTGTAATGCTTCCCATAGCGAATCAATATTTTTCTGATTGCGTATTGGAGGGGCGCATTTGAATAAAGTATGGCCGTCTTTTATATTTTCTGCATTGAAGTAGAGGTAATGCGGAGCTGTTTCGCAGGTCAAAGGTAAATTTTGTGACTTTGCCTCTGCAACCAATGGCAAAGATTGAGCTGAAGATAAATGTACAATATGAACCTTGCAATTAAATTCCTTGCACAATTTTATCATCAACTTTATTGCATCATGCTCCCATTTGTCAGGCCTTGATTGTAAATAATTATTGTACGATCGCGGATTGCCTGATTTAAAATCAAAATTGCTTTCGAGCTCGCAATGCACAAGTAGCGGAAGATGATGTTGGGCAATAATGGGCATTGCTTTTCTTAAATCTTCTTCTGTAACATTGGGAAAATCATCAATACCCGAATGGGTAAGAAAAGCTTTAAAGCCTCTAACACCGGCATTTATAAGTGGCTCTATTTCTTCTTCATTGCCTGGCACTATACCGCCCCAGAAAAAACATTTTGCGTGTAATTTGTTTTTTGTGCTTTCTATTTTTTCTTTTAGCGCTTTTACTGTTGTGGTTACAGGACTAGAATTTAATGGCATATCTGCAATACAGGTAATCCCTCCATTTAAGGCGGCAAGTGTGCCAGTCTCAAAACCCTCCCATTCTGTACGGCCAGGCTCGTTTATATGCACATGAGGGTCTATGATGCCCGGCATTACTACATGGTTACCCGCATCTACAAGGTTTTTTATAGGGTGAGTAAGGCTACCTTTTCTTATCTCAATAATCTTTCCTTCTTGAATAAAAATGGTTGCTTCCACTACTTCTTTCGGCAAAATTACCCTGCGGCTATAGATGGCAACGTCGTGCATATTTTAATTCTTGAAAAAAGTATTTGATAAAATTAGAAAACAAAATGATAATTTGGCAAAGAAAAACATTAATACTGATACATCAGGGGATGCTTTTACCAGATTTTTTTGTTTGAGATTTTGAGCGGATAATAATTTACTTTTTTATGAGTCTTAGACATACTGAAATCCTGAAATGTTTTTTTTATTTAAAAAATTGTCAGATAATTAATCAAAGCAAGTAATACTTATTTTTTTAGATGCTCAACATTATTTTATTCACGCTTCTTCTTATTATTCTGGTGTTTCTCACTGTAATTACCTATAGTTTTAGAAATGTAGAGGAAGGTTTTTCTGAAAATGATGAACATAAAATATCGGTTAGCGGTATTTCTCAGGGTTTTATTTATACATCATTGGTTTGTACGATTATTGGGTTATTGGTAGTGTTATACATTGCCCTACAGGGCACACCATACGAGCCTCATCTGATGGAATGGCTAAATTTAATTGTACGCCTTATGCATATTACTTTTGGTATAGCATGGATAGGCGCTTCATTTTATTTCGTGTTTTTGGAAAATTCACTCAATCGCACAGATAATGTGAGAGATGAGCTTGCGGGAAATTTATGGGCTATTCATGGTGGCGGTTTTTATTATCTGGAGAAATATAAAACTGCTCCCAAAGAAATTCCAAAAGAATTGCATTGGTTTAAGTATGAGGCTTATTTTACTTGGCTTACCGGGTTTTGTATGTTATTCATTGTTTACTATTTTAATGCAGCTACATTTTTGGTTGATAAAAATATAGCTGATATCAGTCCATTGGTTGCTGTGGTTATAGGTATTGGTTCTCTTGTATTGGCATGGATTCTCTATGATTTATTGTGTAAATCATCGCTAATTAAAAAACCACTTTTGTTCTCAATTATTGGTTTTGCTATTGCCTCTGGCTTTGCCTATTTCTATGCTCATATATTTAGTGGCCGTGGTGCTTTTATTCATTTTGGCGCTATGCTGGGCACTATTATGGCAGCTAATGTTTTCTTTGTAATTATTCCGTCGCAAAAGGCAATGGTGAAGGCTGCTAAGGCGGGTAAAATAGTAGATCCCAGAATGGGTAAGAATGCAGGGCTGAGATCGTTGCACAATAATTATTTTACACTTCCTGTATTGTTTGTCATGATCAGCAATCATTTTCCATCCACCTTTGGCAATCAATATTCCTGGATTGTGCTGCTTGCATTGTCTGTAGGGCTTGCAGGTGTAAAACATTATTTGAACCTGCAAGAAAAAAAACAATTAAATGTGTGGATTTTGCCCGTATCTGCATTGATTATATTAGGGGTAGCATTTATGACTTCGCCCCAAAAAAATACCAATGCCTGTGATAAAGAGATTTCTTTTGCAGAGGTAAATACAATTATACAAACCAGATGTATAGTGTGTCACTCTGCTCACCCTACTGATAAAAATTTTAGTGTGGCACCTAATGGGGTAATATATGATACAGGTGCAGAAATACAGAAATATAAAGATAAAATTATGCAGAGAGCTGTGCTTACACAATCTATGCCTCTGGGCAATAAAACAAATATGACTCAGGCAGAGCGCGATATTCTTCGATGCTGGATTGATCAGGGCGCTCAATTAAAATAGTAGGGCGAAATTATCATGAAGTTACGTTTCTTACTATTTTTTGCGCTGCTGCAAAATCACCTGGCCTGCACTTCACAGGTCGGGCTGTCATTTCATATCATGGATACTTTAGGAAATGCGCTTTCATTTTCAAATGTAGTTTCTGTATTGGAAAGAAAGGGGACTACCTCAGATAAGGCGGGGTATGTTTATTTACAATTGGCTGCCGACGATTCCATTTTAATTTCAACCGTAGGGTATAGGAAACAAATATGGCCGGTAGCCGAAATATTAAAAACGGATACAATTCGTATGGTGGCTGAAGTAAGGGAACTTCAAAATGTAAGGATAATTAATTTTAACCAATTCAAAAATTTTATAGAAGCGGGGTTTTTCAATGGCCATGAGCCCCACTCATGGCAGTTTATGCCCGGTAGTCAATTTGCCATTTTTATGAAAAATCCTCTACAAAAAATGGGCTGGGTAAAAAAGGTAAAAATAAAAATGAAAAGTGAAGGCTCATGCCCCATAAATTTTCGGCTCAGGTTTTTAGAATGGGATAGTATTAATAATTCGCCCGGAAATGATTTAATTAAGGAAAGTATTATAGTGCCTGTAGAAAAACAAAAACGCCATACCATTATAGATGTAAGCAAGTATCACATTGTTTTTCCGACCAATGGTTTTTTTGTAATGCTGGAGTGGCTGAAGGAAGAAAATCCATGTAGTAAAAAAATAGCTGAGAAAGAAGTGGCTGGATTACGCCGGGACTTTCATACTACTATCTTCGCTACTTTTAAAAACACTGGTGCGCCAGTGTTTACAAATTATTTAGATAAAGGGTGGGTGCTATTGCACCCCGTACACCACGATACAGTGCTTACACCTGATGTGGGCATAGAGGGAGTTTATTAAAGTTAATTCGATATTTGATTAATAAGCAGCACTTTCCAAAATAATTTTAATCGCTTATATCCTTTTTGCTTTTCAGAATATTTCCAGCTCCCTCTTACTATTTTTTCTGTCTCCGGTAGTAGTTGCATTACTCTTTCTATTTCTGTTGACAACCTACCTTTTTGGTTTTCAATTTTCTTTTTCATCCATATTTTTATTAATGGAGAAATTATAAAGAACCAACTTAGTATCATCAAGGTAGCGCGTACAATTATATGCATCAAATTTCCAGGCGGAAGCAATGGCTTTCCTATATGTAAAATTGCCTGAAAATAGAGGATTAGTAAGATGATCCATATTACAAAAAGCAATGTTCGAAAGGATCCTCGGTTTGATTTAGGGGTAGGCGTACTATTTTCTGCTACCTCATAATCAGTTGGTAATTCGTATTTTTTTCTTTCGTTTGGCGATGAGCGAATAAGCCGGATCATACGAATAGAAAGAAAGCCTACAGCCACACCTACTACTGCATGAAGTATGAAATATAATAGAATTAGCCAGAGTGCATAATTGCTAATATCTTCTGTATTCAATAATTTATGAACAAATGTATTGAAGGCTTTGAGGAAATTATTACCATAAACTAAAACCAAGATAATAACTCGTTGGATTGATGATTCAATAAGTGCCACTACTGCCAGAATTAAACAAGAAAGTTCATGTGATTTTAAAAAATAAAATAAAAATTGGCCAACTATTGCCTGAAAAAATACTGCAAAATATGCAGTAACAGGGCTATGAGGCGAAAGCATCAATTTAAAAAAAATAACTATTACCATAGCCTTCATGATCGCATTTTTCTCTGGGAAATAATATCCCAAAAGGCTTATACATATTACGGCGCCACCACTTACCAGCATTCCACTGAATGGAATACTCAGCCCATGCATGATTCCTCCTGCCAAACCTTCTATAATTACCCAAAGAGCAATAATGCGATAATATAAATTCAAGCGGACTGTACTATTTTCTTCACTAATCATACTTCAAATATTGTAACTTTATCTGAATAAAAATAACCTTGCTACAATTTATTTTAAACAATAAGGAAATTATTACCTCCTTGCCATCAGGCAGTGTTTTGCTTGATTTCATAAGATATGAAAGAAAACTTACCGGAACAAAGATTGGATGCCGAGAGGGCGACTGTGGTGCATGCACAGTTCTGGTTGGTACATTAGCCGGCGATAAAATTATTTACAGAGCAATGACCTCCTGCCTTGTGCCACTTGGTAATATAGCGCATAAGCATATAGTAACTGTCGAAGGTATTAATATGGAAGTGCTAACAAAAGTTCAAGAATTTATGAATGATGCAGGCGCCACTCAATGCGGATTTTGTACTCCAGGGTTTATAATGTCGCTTACGGGTTATTGCCTACAGTCCGATGATTTTAGTAATGAAAAAGCTTTGGCTTCTATAGATGGAAATATTTGTAGATGCACAGGTTATAAATCTATTGAGCGAGCAGCAGCCCGTATAGTGAATACAATGAAGCATTTAAAAAATCAAAATAGAATAGATTTTTTAATTGAAGAGAAAATACTGCCTTCTTACTTTAATACCATTAATGCGCGGTTAAGATCTCTTGGTCAGAAAGCTGCTACCAACGGCACTTATACCACCGGTGAAAAAAAATATTTTACGGGTGGCGGTACTGATTTATATGTTCAACGGCCGGAAGAGATGAAATATACTGATAGCCATTTTATGAGCTTTGATGAGGAAATGCAAACGATAAAGGTTGAAAATGGAATTTGCACCATAGGTGGTTCAGCTACAGTTACAGCATTACTTGAGTCTGCTTTTTTGAAAAAATATTTTTTACGAAATAGTGAATTCATCAAACTCATTTCTTCTACACCTATTCGCAATATGGCTACCATAGGCGGTAATTTTGTAAATGCTTCTCCAATTGGCGACTTGACTATCTTTTTTCTGGCTTTAGAGGCTACGCTTATTTTAACTAATGGAGTAGAAGACAGAAAAATATTACTGAAAGATTTTTATTTGGGGTATAAGAAATTGGATAAACATTCGGATGAATATATTCGGGCAGTTACATTTATTGTTCCAGATGAAAATTGTTTTTTCAATTTTGAAAAGGTAAGCAAGCGTACACATCTGGATATTGCAAGTGTGAATACAGCTTTATTTTTGAAATTGGAAGGAGAGAAAATTATAGAGGCAAGATTATCAGCAGGCGGTGTTGGCCCTACACCTATGATATTAAAAAAGACTTCAGCATCTTTATTAGGAAATGCTGTTGATATTTCTCTAATTAAAAAGTGTATAATGCAGGCTATGGAAGAAATTTCCCCAATGGGTGATGCTCGTGGTACGGCAGCGTATAAAACACTATTGCTTGAACAATTGATTAAGGCTCATTTTATCACCTTATTTCCTGAATTAAATTTTAGTGAAATGATAAAAAGTGTTGTATGAAAAACATAGAGACATTCACACATGTTAGAGGAGAATCAATTTACCTCGATGATATACCTGAGCTTTCGGGAACTTTATATGGCGCAGCTTTTGGCTCACCTCATGCACATGGTAAAATAAGGAAGCTTGATTTATCCGAAGCATTAGATTATCCGGGAGTAGTTCGGATTTTTACGTATGATGATATTCCAGGAAAGAATCAGATAGGAAGTATTGTAGCCGATGAAGAATTATTTGCAGAAGACGAAGTGCATTTTCGGGGTATGCCTGTGGCTTTTGTAGTAGCAGAGAGTGATGAAGCAGCCCGGGCAGCAGTAAAGAAAATAAAAATAGAAATAGATCCATTAGAGGTCATCACTGATCCAAGGGTTGCAAAGGAAATGGGGAATTTATTAACGCCTTCCCGCACTTTTAATTTAGGCGATTGTGAGAGCGCCTGGGATAAATGTGCTCATATTTTTCAAGGTATTGCAGAGACTAACGGTCAAGAACATTTGTATATTGAAACCCAAGGAGCATATACTTTACCATTGGATCATGATAGTATCAAAGTATTCACCTCTACGCAAGGCCCTACAGCAGTGCAGTCTCACATGGCCGATGTATTGGGTATTCCTATGCATAGGTTAGAGGTGGAGGTAACCCGGCTGGGTGGCGGCTTTGGTGGAAAGGAAGATCAGGCTACTACCTGGGCTATTTTATGCGCATTGGCTACCTATCATTTAAGAAAGCCGGTGAAATATTCTTTGCATCGCCTCGATGATATGTGGATGACTGGTAAAAGAAATCCTTATTCCTCAGATTTTAAAATAGGATTGGATCAAGATTTAAAAATTATCGCCTATCAAGCTACCTTTTATCAAAATGCAGGTGCTTCAGCCGATCTTTCGCCATCCGTGTTAGAACGAACTTTATTTCATTGCACCAATACCTACTTTATTCCAAATGTAAAAGCTGTTTCCTATTGCTGCCGAACCAATCTTCCCCCTAATACAGCTTTCAGAGGTTTTGGCGGCCCACAAGGAATGTTTGTAATAGAAGCAGCCATAAATACTGCAGCCGAATATCTTGGTGTATCGGCATTGGAAATACAAAGGAAGAATTTATTAAAAACAGGAGACGAATTGCCTTTTGGTCAAAAAGTAAAAAGCTATGCTAATGAATGCTGGCAACAGGCAGAAAAACTTTTTGACATTTCCCAAATGCAAAGAGATATAAGCCATTTTAATAAAGAAAATAATTTATTTAAGAAGGGGCTTGCCATAATGCCAATATGTTTTGGAATTTCATTTACAAAAATCACCTTGAATCAGGCACGCGCATTGGTACATGTGTATATTGATGGTAGTGTAGGAGTGAGCACTGGCGCGGTGGAGATGGGGCAAGGAGTAAATACCAAAATGGCACAGGTGGCTTCATCTATATTTTCAATTGACCCTGCAAGAGTAAAAATTCACTCTACAAATACTTACCGTATTTCCAATACTTCGCCTTCGGCTGCAAGTGCTACAGCCGACCTCAATGGAAAAGCTGTGGAAATGGCATGTAATGAAATTCTTGGCAGGTTGAAATTTGTAGCTTCGGAAATGCTGCATTGTACAGAGCTCGATATCACTTTCAGCAATGAAATTATTTTTTGTAAAGAAAAACAAACAGAACTTACGTGGACTCAATTGATTCAGGCGGCATACACAAGGCGAACAGCTCTTTCCGAACACGCACATTATGCTACTCCTGAAATCCACTATAACCCCACTATCGAAAAGGGGCATCCATTTGCTTACCATGTATATGGCACCTCAGTTTGTGTAGTAAAGGTAGATTGCGTACGGGGTACTTATGAAGTGGAAGAAATAAAAGTGGTGCATGATTTTGGTAAACCCATCAACGACTTAATTGATTATGGTCAGATAGAAGGAGGAATTGTTCAAGGTATGGGTTGGATGACTATGGAGGAAATTATTTATGATCAAAATGGGGTACTTCGATCTAATGCACTTTCTACTTATAAAGTTCCTGATATTTATTCAGTTCCTAAAACACTGGAAGTGCACCCATTTCTGAGTGATGAACCTATGGCTATATTTGGTTCTAAAGCAACAGGGGAGCCACCTTTGATGTATGGGCTTGGTGTTTATTTTGCTATTCGTAATGCTGTTTGCGCATTTAATAATAATTGTTCGCCTGCCTACTCTGCCCCATTTACACCTGAAAAGGTTTTGATGAATTTATATGCTCCTATAAAAAAATCAAGTGAAAAAAATGAACCCACAATTACAGGTCTGGAAACTAATCAGACACAGCCTTAAGAGAAATATTCCAGTTATTTTATTGTACGTTTTAGAAAGTAAAGGAAGCAGCCCCGGACGAAAAGGGTTTTTAATGGCGGTGAATGCAAAACTGAAATTTGGCGGATCAATTGGTGGGGGTATTATGGAATTTAAGCTGGTGGAATTGGCTAAAAACCTTTTAGAAAAGGGTAGTATAGAAAGAGGGAATATTAAAAAGCAGGAACACCGGAAAACCGGAAACGCGCAAAGTGGAATGATATGTTCCGGTGAGCAATCTGTGCTGCTTCAGCCAATAGAATATGCTGATCTGAAAACGGTGGAGCAAATTATAAAGGCTTATAAAAGTTTTAAACAAGGCATATTACATTTATCAAATAATGGTATTCAGTTTTCTAAACATGATTTGATGGCACAAGAGGCATTTGTGCAGCGATCTGAAAACGATTGGTTTTGCATTCAAAATATCGGATATACAGATAGGGTTACAATAGTTGGTGGAGGCCATTGTTCACTGGCACTTTCAAGAATTATGAGGCAATTGGGTTTTTATGTTATAGTAATAGATACCAGACGTGGGCTGAGTACTATGAAACTGAATAAATATGCACACGAATTAAAAGTGATTGATGATTATACTCAAGTAAAAAAAATAGTAAAAAAGGAAAACGGGTTTACTGTAATCATGACTTTTGGGTATCGTACAGATGATATAGTTTTTCGCGCCATCTTTAAAGAAGATTTTAAATACCTAGCCATGCTGGGAAGCAAAAATAAAATAGCTAAAATGAAGGATTCGTATATACATGAAGGATTACTGGATAGTAGTGGTAGTTTGCTCAATGCTAAACCTTTGTATGCGCCAGCCGGCCTTAATATTAAAAGCAAATCACCTTCGGAAATTGCCATAAGTATAGCTGCTCAAATAATTGAAATAAAAAACAAAGATTAGTGAGAAATTTTTTATACACTTCTGTAAGATACTTAACAGAATATTTTACTTTATCTTAAATGCTAATTGCAGATATTTGACGTTAAATAGTTGCCTTGAAAACCCAATTAATTTTAATAATATTTTTCTTCTTGCCTGCTTATGGTATAGGGCAGGCATGTACTTCCTTGGGGCAAACACCATCTACTGCTTTTCCTGTATGCGGTACATCCGTATTTCAACAGGATTCTGTTCCAATTTGTAATAGCAATAATTTATTTGTTCCGGGTTGTAGTGGCCGAGATGGTGCAGATTATGCGAATAAAAACCCCTATTGGTATAAGTTTACCTGTTTTGTTTCGGGTACATTGGGTTTTGTTATCACGCCCAATGATCTCACAGATGATTATGATTGGCAACTTTATGATGTAACTGGCCTTGATCCCAATGAAGTTTTTACAAATCAATCCATAATTGTCACAGGTAATTGGGCGGGAAATCCGGGTACTACTGGGGCCTCTGCCTCTGGTGTTTCTTATATACAATGTGCTTCAGGATACAATGGTACAGAAAATCGTTTTGCAAGTATGCCTAATATTATAGCAGGGCATAGTTATATTCTTTTAGTAAGCCACTTTACAGATACACAAAGTGGGTATTCACTTTCATTTGGTGGCGGCACAGCGAGTATTACAGATCCCAAACTTCCGGATCTTCAGGCTGTGAGTGCTTCGTGCGATGCTCAAAATGTGTATGTGAAACTTAATAAGAAAATGAAATGTAGCAGCCTCGCTATTAATGGCAGCGATTTTATTGTAAATGCCGTAGGGGTAAATGTTACTGCTGCCCAAGGTGTAGGTTGTGCAGTAGGATTCGATTTCGATTCTTTGGTTTTGTCACTCAATAAACCATTGATGCCTGGCAATTGGAATGTAGTGATCAAAAAGGGTAGCGATGCAAATACATTAATAGACAATTGTGATAGGGCCATACCAGAGGGCAAAAGTTTGCAATTGGGTATTCTTCCTCTGAAACCTACACCAATGGATAGCCTTACCACGCCACTTTGTGCACCAGATACACTTAATCTGGTTTTCAAAAAAAGAATTTTATGTAATAGTATCGCCGCTGATGGGAGCGATTTTTTGATAACAGGCCCTCAATCAGTGGTTGTAAAAAGTGCAATCGGGCGCTGCGACAATGGATACACTACCAGTATTAAAGTAACCATTGATAAGCCTATAGCAATAGGCGGCGTTTATCATATTGTTTTAAAAAAAGGGACTGATGGGAATACGCTTATGGATGAATGTTCGCAGGAAACTCCCATTAATTCTTCTATCTTATTTACATTAAAAGATACAGTAAGTGCAGTATTTTCCTATAAGATAAATTATGGTTGTGATACAGATACCGTATTGTTTTTTCACCCAGGAAAAAATGGGGTAAATAGCTGGAACTGGCAATTGGATTATAATGGGAAAAGCGCCGACCAGAATCCGGTTTCTTATTTTAAAACTTTTGGCGAAAAACAGATTTTACTTTCCGTCACTAATGGTTTTTGCAGTGATACTGCAAGCCAGACTGTATTTCTTGATAATACCTTAACTGCTGCTTTTGAAACCAATGATATCATTTGCCCAGAAGATTCTGCGGTATTTTTAAATAAAAGCGTGGGCCAAATAACCACCTACCTATGGGATTTTAAAAATGGTACTACCAGTAGTGCAAAATCCCCTCTGCCCCAAAAGTTTCCAATAACAAATTCTGAAAAAATATACGCCATCCAGCTCACTGTTCAAAACGCTGCAGGCTGCAAAAGTACAGCTACACAGAATCTTAAGGTGCTAAAAAGCTGCTATATAGCGGTGCCCAATGCATTTACTCCTAATGGTGATGGTCTGAATGACTTTTTATATCCTTTAAATGCCTTCAAGGCAGATGGGTTGCGTTTCAGGGTTTACACCCGTGCCGGACAGTTGATTTTCTCATCCGATACCTGGACTCAAAAGTGGGATGGCACTTTCAAAGGAGAACCCCAGGATCCTGGCGTATATGTGTGGACTTTGCAGTACACACTTCGGGATACCGGAAAAAGGTTCTTCCTGAAAGGTTCAGCCGTTCTGATTCGATAGTACGGTTGTATTGGCCGGAAGTACATCCTTGGCAATTTCTGTTTTTCTTACTTCATTTTCTTGGCTTGGCGCCATAGTATGAATGCCCACAGCAAATAATACCGGAATGAAAAAACCAATTGCTAAAAGTTGAAAAGAGAATAAAAAGCGCATGGCATTTTCTTGTAATTGCGAAATGTTTGATTTAAAAGTTGACTGTTTCATTGTATTTGTTTTAAAGTTTATGTTTGTTTGACATAGCAAAGATATGTTTAAAAGAAGGTACTATGCAAAACATAGTACATGAGTAAACCATTATTAGGGTTGATTGGATTTTATTAATGATGAATGGCAAATAGTGGTAGTGGGTAGATGCTTAAAAAGTATTTGTATCCTTATTAAATACCCAACCGATTTATTATTGGGGTAAAATATTTCCACAGAGACCTACGGCCTATTTATTAAATAGTGAGGGTATTAAATATAAAGTCATATTTATTGGGCTGCCTTCTTTTAATAAATAATGATATATTTTACATCTTTATAAAATATCACTTTTAAGTTTCATTTTTGTTATCAATGAGAATAATACTACTTTTTTCCCTCTTTATTATTAATTCATTAAGTGCGCTATCCCAATTTGTAAAAGTGAAGGATGGCAAATTTTTTAAGGATGGAAAGACCTATACTTTTATAGGAACTAATTATTGGTATGGGGCATTACTGCCTATAAAAAAGGGAGCGGGAAAAGAACGGCTCAGTAAGGAGCTGGATTTTTTGAGCTCTCAGGGGATTACTAACCTGAGGATAATAGCAGGGGCAGAAGGAAGTGGAAAAGTGAATGGTATTATTCGAATTGGGCCTCCGCTTCAGCCCAGTGCCGGATTATTTGATAGCAAGGTGGCTTATGGCCTTGACGAACTTTTGCTGGAAATGAAAAAGAGAAAAATGAAGGCGGTTATTTATTTAAGTAATAATTGGGAATGGAGTGGTGGTTTTTTGCAATACCTGAAATGGAATAACCAAATTAGTGATTCCATATTTGAAAACTCCATGCCCTGGGATGTAATGCGCGATGAAATAAGTAAATTTTACAATTGTAAAGATTGTATAGCAGAATACCTGAAACAGGTACATTATATAATAAACCGTAGAAATAGTCTTTCGCAAATATTATATAAAAATGATGCAACTATAATGGCCTGGGAAATTGCAAATGAGCCTCGGCCTATGCGACCAGCTTCGGTTATCGCATATAAAGATTTTATCAAAACTACTGCTGCATTTATCAAGAAACTTGATAATAAACACTTAATAACTACAGGTACAGAAGGATACATAGGTACAGAAAACATGGAAGTGTACAAGGATATACATAGGGATAAAAACATAGATTACCTTACGATTCATATCTGGCCAAAAAATTGGGCGTGGTATTCAGGCAATGATATAATGGGTAAAATGGATAGCATTCTTGATCAGACTTCGAGTTTTATAGATAGCCATCTGGCCATAGCCAAGGAGTTAAATAAACCTTTAGTGATAGAAGAGTTTGGATTGCCCAGGGACCAGCATTCTTTTGATAAGCATTCTACCACTAAGGGCAGAGACGTATTTTATAATTTTATTTTGAGTAAGTGGTTGAAGTCAAATGGAAATGAAAAATATTTAGCAGGAATCAATTTTTGGGCTTACGGCGGTATAGCAAGCCCTATAAAAAATCAAATCTTTTGGAAGCAAGGAGATGATTATATGGGTGATCCGCCTATGGAACCCCAAGGCTTGTACTCTGTATTCAATACTGATATCAGCACCTGGCAAATTATTCATAGGTTTCTGGTAAACAATAAGAATGACAAATCTGTAAAATGATAAACAAATAAGAGCCATTAACCAAAAGCGATAACATTATGATGAAGGCAAGTAAATTATGGGTAATTCTATTAATCAACTTTTTGGGTACGTTCACTTGCGAAGCTCAATCATGGCAAAGTATGGCTGATAGTGTGAAGAAAGAGTACCTTTTTTGCTGGGATAATTATAAGAAGCTTGCGTGGGGGTTTGATGAGGTAAAGCCAATAAGTGGCCAACCTTTCAACTGGTACGCATCTACGTTATACATGGATAAGATTGATGCGTTGGATGGGTTGTATATGATGGGGTTTAAAAATGAAGGCAATGAGGTAGTAAAAGACCTTGTAAAAAACGCAAACTGGGACAAAGATATTTCAGTGAGTGCATTTGAAATTAATATCAGATTGATAGGCGGCCTATTATCCTCTTATGAAATTACAAAAAATAAGCAATTGCTTACCTTAGCTAAAACCCTTGCTGACCGGCTAATACCGGTTTTTAGCACCACTACTGGAATGCCATATAGATTTGTAAATTTAAAAACTGGCGAAGTAAAAGGTACAATATCTAACCCGGCTGAAATAGGCACCTATATAATAGAATGGGGGACACTAAGCCGCCTTACAGGCGATAAAAAATATTATGGATATGCAAAAAGAGCCTTAGTCGCATTGTATAACAGAAGGTCAACTTTAAACCTTGTTGGTGAATCAATTAATGTAGAAACGGGAAAGTGGACGAGCACATCAAGCCATGTAAGTGGAGGAATTGATAGCTATTATGAATATCTTATAAAGGGTTGGTTGTTATTTAAAGATGAAGACCTCAAAAATATGTGGAATGTTTATAAGCCAGCAATAGATAAATATTTATTAGATAAGGTAGCAAGTGGGTGGTGGTACGGGTATGCAGATATGAATACAGGTATGCGCACCCAAACCTATTATGGAGCATTAGATGCATTTTATCCTGCTGTATTGGTATTGAGCGGTGATTTACAAGGCGCACAACAGTTAGAACAATCCTGTTTTGCAATGTGGAATCTTCACCATCTGGAGCCTGAAGTGATTGATTATAAAAAGATGGAAGTAGTAAAAGGCGCTGAAGCCTACGCATTGCGGCCTGAGATAATAGAATCTGCCTATTATTTATTTACCCGAACACACGATCAAAAATATTTAGAGATGGGCAAAAAAATTTTTAATGACCTTAAATTATACTGTAAAGATTCATTTGGGTATGCAGAGGTATCTGATGTGCTTACTAAGAAAAAGGGCGATAGGGAGCACAGCTTCTTCTTTGCAGAAACTTTAAAGTATTTGTATTTATTATTTGATGCTGCTACACCCAAGCATTTCCAATTTGATGATTATATCTTTAATACCGAAGCTCATCCAATGAAAAAGCAATTTATAGGTAAATAATCTTCACATACATTTTGGCTTTTTCCAGTATTTATATTTGATATACTTTTTTGTGTGGTGTAGCTTTGCGCCTTAAATAAAATATTATGAAAGATTGGTATAAAACGTCTTTAGGGAAATTTAAAATGGCTGGAATTGTAGAAGGGTTTTCCTACATTTTTCTTCTATTTATAGCGATGCCTTTAAAATATGCAGCTTCTATGCCTATGGCCGTAACTTATACTGGATGGATGCATGGAATTTTATTTATGTTATACCTGCTTGCGCTCATTCAGGTAACTATGGATCTAAAGTGGGGGTTCAAAAAAGTTGCTCTTGCTTTTCTTGCAGCGCTTATTCCCTTTGGTACTTTTATTTTCAATCGCAGCCTTCACAATAGTACGGTAACTACAAGTTAGTTGATTCGACAAAAATGGAGTTGTATCACAACTCCAAATGGTTTTTCAATTTTAGGATTTAAATATTGACATACACAAAAAAACTGTGCAAAATTTTAAAAGGTACTAATTGTGGAAAGAGTTGAGCTGGAGACAGTTTGTCTTAGGATGGATACGGCGAAGGTAAACTCAATAATCTTTTCAATAAAATCTTATGGATTGATATTAATCAATTTGTGATGAATGGTATCAAAAGGGGTAATCTATTCCGATGGTGGCATTAAAGTTTTCGTATCTCCATTGCCGGTAGGCCGCGCCTGAATAAAATAAATTTTTAAAGTTGATGTCTGGTATTTGCCACCCGTCATCTTTTAGAACATCGGGCCGCTTGAACCTGAAACCAACATCAAATCGAATAAGAAAATAATTAAAATCGAAGCGGAAGCCCACACCAGATGACACTCCTAATTGCTTATAAATATTCTGAAATTTGAATTGGGTAGTGTCGGGCAATCCATCCTGCCTTGTATTTTTAAAATTCCAGATATTGCCAATATCAGCAAATACGGCCATTTTAAATAAGATTGCATTAGAAAACATAGGCGCTACATTGAAGCGATATTCAGTATTCTGTTCCAGTTGAATATCGCCGGTACGGTCATTAAACCTTGTGCCTGCTATCTGATACGGCGCTAATGGCTGCCCGCCAATGCCTATACCACGCACCGGCCAGCCACGCATGCTATTGGGGCCACCGGCAAAATATTGTTTGAAAAAGGGCAGCGTTGTATCGCTTTTAGACAAGGGAATACCAATGCCAATAAATCCCCTGAATGCTATTGCAGATTTGGGGTGATTGATGGTATAAACATATTCAATGTCGCCTTTAATAAATTCCTTTAAATATTTATTGAAAAAATTTCCGGTGAGTGCAGTCTTATTCTTCTGCTTTAAAACTCCCCAGAACAAACCCGACTCCTCTAAATTGGCTTTAAGGTTGCCTATATGATTGGGGTTTTTCGCATTAGCCGATACCTTATTATAACTTATGCTGCTCCCCATTACCAGCGCTGTATTAAATGAATAGCGCAAGAAAGGATTTTCAATAAGCGTCTGATCAAATTTAGCACTACGGTTATATATTCTGCGATAATCAAAATTAAAAATCTTAAAAGTCAGCAGCCTGTTTTGCTTTTTAGAAAATTGGTAACCTAATGCAGTATTAAAAACTTGTTGATTAAAAAAATCTATCCGGTTTATCAGCGAAATATTGGTATTGATGAAAGATTGTTTGGTGACCAATGCTGTTTTATTCAGTGGCTTAAATGGAAAAATTAATTTAGGAAAGAGCAGATTATTAGAATAGGTTATTTCATTAGAATTAATAAATGTCCCTGAACTGTTTTTTTGTGTAGTATTAAATTCAATTCCCACCTTTACTGCATTGGTCATTTTAATTGCAGCATGCGCCAGATTCCTATCGGTAATGGCAAGATTGGCTGATAACCCCAAAAGATTGCCCGCTGAGGCAGCCGAAAGTGTGGACCCATTACTATTTGCAGAGTAACTCATTTCTATATTCCCTTCAAAACCAAACCTCTTGAGAGGAGCTAATTTTACTACCATATCTAGCAAATTGGTGTCTTTTAATTCTATAATATCAATGCTGGGTGTTTCCCATACGCCTACTTTATTAAAATTATTAATTGAATTATAAAAATCATCCTGACGAAATTCATCTCCTTTCTTTAAATGAAGATTAGAACTGAAAAGGGAATAATTAAATTTCTTTTCATGAAACTTAGCGGTGAACCCCGGTAGCACTTTTGTTTGCAACGAGGAATCTTTGTAGCTATCGCCGGGCATATAGTCTGGCATTACATATATATCGTGTATATAATATTTTTTAAGATTTAAAGTATCAGAGCCGTTATTTAACTGTACACCCAGCCTGATGGTAGGCTTATTGCGTTGTTCACTTGCCTCTGCGAGTAAACGCAACTGCTCAAATGGATCTTCAGAAATGCTGGTAAGTGCAGCGATAGAGGTATCGCCTGTTACCCTTATTTCATCGGCCGTAAACTTATAGTAGCCATTATTTCTGAAAATATTTACCAGCCGGTTGGTTTCCTGGTTGATTCCTGTTTTAGTAACGGGTGTATTTTCCTTCAGTATGGTATTGTTTTTGGAGGCCAGAGCAAGCTCCTGAAACTGAGGCTTATTAAACAGGTAGGCTAATGTATCAATTAATGTACGATTGCCAGTTTCTACAGTATAGTTTACAATTACTCTTTGCTGATGCTTCGATTTTAGATTTACTGTATCCAAGGTTGTGCTTACAGTTGGGTTATAATATCCAAGGTAGGCAAGAGATGTAGCCATATTGGCTTCAGATTGTTTAATACTGTTAGTATCTAATGCCGGAGGCTTTTGAATAGTATGAAAAATAAAAAAGGCATCTTTAATTTTCACCTTGGCACTATCATCTAATTGTGTTCTTAATCTCGACAAGATCACCGCCTGCTCGTCCTTACTTGCACCCTTTGCCGATAGGGTAATATTATTTTTAAAAATAAAAGGGATATTTTTTTGATATTTTCGCACTGTAGTAATACCAGAATATTTAATAGAGGTAGCGCAGCCAGAAAGAAGTAAGGCTGTAAGAAACAAGATGCCAATGCTATTAATATATTGATTTCGGGGAATTATTCCTTTCATAAGTACAGGCCATGTTGACAAAAAAGATGCTCAAATATATTCAAAGTTTGCACCTTAAAAAATTCAGGGATCAGGAGGGGCGTTTTATTGCTGAGGGCGACAAGGTAGTTCGTGAATTTTTATTAGCAGGCCAATTTGAATTAATCACCCTTTGTGCAGAAAAAAAATGGATTGAATACAACAAAGATTTGATGTCGCAATTGAACCCCGAAACTATTTTCGAGGTAAATGATCAATTGCTTAGCCGAATGACTGCTTTAAAAACTGCCAACAATGTTTTAGCCGTTTTTAAAAACCAACAATTTGAAATGCCCTCATTAAAAGGCAAAATAAGCCTAATGCTTGATGATTTGCAGGATCCTGGAAATATGGGTACTATTATCAGAATAGCCGATTGGTTTGGAATAAAGCATATTATTTGCAGCAATAAATCGGTAGATTGTTATAATCCTAAGGTAGTGCAGGCTACTATGGGTAGTCTAAATAGGGTAAAAATTTTATATACAGATATCGTTGAGTTTTTAAAAAAACAAAAGGAAGTGCCTGTATATGCAGCTACCCTTGGTGGAAAGTCAATCTACGAAATGCCTCAGATAAAAGCGGGTATAATTATTATCGGCAATGAATCGCAAGGCATAGATGCAGCAATTTTAAAATTAGCAACCCATCAGATAAGCATTCCCACTATAGGCCATGCAGAATCGCTCAATGCAGCAGTAGCCACCGGAATTATTATTGCTCGTATTACAATGGGGAAATAGAATAAAATTTATTGGTTGGGTTTTACAGGGGGCACGCATCAATATTTATTATTTTAGAAATTATCACTTTACCTGAATTCAATTGCTTTTACTGGGCTTATTTTTCTCACCAAAAATGACGGGATAGAAAGCATGGCAAAGCATATAGCAAAAGTACCAATTGCTACAGCAGCCACCTGCCACCATATTATCTGAGCATGTGCCACATCCATAAAGTAAGCTTCTTCATCCAATTTGATAAATCCTGTAGCCTCTTGTAAATAGCATATTCCAAGACCTAAAATCAATCCGGCTATAATGCCGCTTAACGCAATGAGCGTAGTGTTATAAATAAATACCTTTTGAATGGTAAAATCAGTGGCGCCCGAGGCTTTGAGTATTCCAATCATTTTGGTGCGTTCTAAAACCAGAATGATAAGGCAAGTAATTAGATTTACCACTGCTACTACAATCATTATGGCAATTAAGATAGATTTAATCCTTCCTTGAAGATTTAACCAATCAAAAATGTTGGGGTAAATTTCTTTAATGGTTCTACTGTACCATTTATCTGGTAATGCTCCCGAACTAAAAAGGTAATTATTAATTGAATCAGTCATCTTATAATCCTTCAGGTATATTTCATAGCCACCAATTTCTTCCGGCGACCAATCGTTGAGCCGTTGAATTAATTTGAGGTCGCCCAGGCAGAAATTACGATCGTATTCATCTATTCCAGTTTTGAATATACCGGCTATCTTTAGTTTGCGCGCCCTTTGGCTACCATCGCTTTGTATAAATAATATTAAAACACTGTCTCCGGCTTTGGCTTCTAATTGGTTGGCTGTATAGGTGCTTATATTGATGTCTTTACTATATGCACTATCAGTAAAGTGAATCCAAGAGCCACTTACAAGAAATTGATCGAGGCGCTTAAAATTAAAACCACTGTCCACGCCTTTCATCAACACACTTTCTATAGAATTATTAAATCGTATGATGGAAGACTTGGTAGCATAGCGCTCCACATTGGCTACCTGAGGAATATGCCTGATAAATTGCTCTAAGGTATCATTTTTATATATTGGCGATTCTTCAGCTATGTTAGCCTGTGCCATTACTGATTGCTGTACCCTTATATGCCCCCAAAAGCTGAAAACTTTCTGGCTGATTACATTTTGAAAACCATTAACAAAACTTAATGCAACGATCATGACTGCTACACTTATCATAGTGGCGGTAACTGCCAGCCCAATAATAAAACGGGAAAATGTTTTTTGCCTGTTAAAGGCAATTCTTCGTGCAATAAAATAAGAAACGTCCAAAGGATGTAAATTTACAAAGATGTAAAACTAATTTTTTTTAAAATAGATAAATGAAACATATCAGATTATTCATAATTTTTATTCTGGCAACCAATATTTCATTGGCACAGATTGCAGATAGTATTTATAATAAAAATATTGCAACAGTACAATTATACCCCGGCAATAATCAACTGGTAATGCCGATATTAAACCTGAGTACAGGCGAATCGGCACAATTGCAGTTTGATGACCTGGATGGAGATGTAAAAAATTATTATTACACCTACCAGCTTTGTAATAGCGACTGGCAGCCAGTAAATGTAAGTAGTTTCGATTACCTGAAAGGGTTTTCACAAACCAGAATAAATAATTACCGGTTTTCTTCCTATGCATTGGTGCGCTATACGCACTACCAGGCCACCATTCCAGACAGAAGCAGTTACCCGTTCAAATCGGGGAATTATATACTTCGTGTATATCTGAATGGCGATACTTCGCAAGTTGCTTTTACAAAAAGACTGTTGATTGTGGATAATAAAGTAACCATACTTGCTAAAGTAACACAGCCATTTGCACCAGAGTATTTCACTACTCATCAGAAAATACAGTTTCAGGTAGATATCAAAGGGCTGAATGATTTCAATGCGGCCCAACAAATAAAAATAGTGGTGATGCAAAACTCAAGATGGGATAATGCATATTATAATTTAAAACCTGCCTTTGTAAGAGGTTCTGTGCTGGAGTATAATTCAGAAAACAGTGGCATATTCCCGGGGGGCAAAGAATGGCGATGGTTAGATCTAAGGGATTTTCACCTGCAAAGCGACCGAGTAGCTACTGCAGACTACGGAAAGACGTTTACCAATATTTATTTGCGCCCGGATAGGCCATTAGAGGGAGAGCGATATGTATTTTACCGGGACAATAATGGACGCTATATTATTGATGCGCTTCGGGGGTACAATCCCTTTTCTGAGGGTGACTATGCTATGGTTAATTTTTATTTTGCGCCACCTAACGGTACTCCATACCCGAATAAGGATATTTATTTATTTGGTGAACTGACCAACTATAACAGGACAGATTCGCTAAAAATGGTATTTAATGAAAACACCCGCCTTTACCAAACACATTTATTTATGAAGCAGGGGTATTATGATTATTCCTACCTGTATGTAGATAATGATAAATATAAGCCTTCAGGATTTTTTGATGGAAATTATTATGAAACTGAAAATCTTTACACCATTTTGGTTTATTATAAACCATTTGGTAGCAGAGCAGATGCTTTGGTAGGCGTGGCTACTTTCAATTCACGCACAGATCAGCCAGGGCTAAGTTTTTAATTTATCTATTTTTTTATATGACTCTTTCAGAAATAATTATTGACCGTATCAACAAGGAAGGCCCGGTTTCCTTTCATGACTATATGGAGATGGCACTGTATTATCCGGGTATGGGATATTATACCAAGGATAGTGGGCAATTCGGAAAAAAGGGCGATTACTATACCAGTCCGGTGCTCAGCGAAATTTATGGAAACATGATTGGCCGCCAATTGGAAGAAATGTGGAGGCTGCTGAACACAGAAAAATTTACTATTGTAGAATATGGCGCTGGCGAGGGCAACCTATGTATGGATATTTTAAAATATTTGCAACATGATACTGCACTCTACGATAATGTGGAATATATAATAATTGAGAAGGGGGATTTTTTAGCAAAAAAGCAAAAGGAATTATTGAAAAATAAAGTACGTTGGGTAAATGACATTGCCGATGTTGGTTTGTTTTATGGATGCATAATCACTAATGAAGTGCTGGATAATTTTGCTGTTCACCTTGTAGAAATGCAAGATGAACTCATGGAAGTATATGTAGATTTTGATAATGGCTTTAAGGAAATATTATTGCCCGCCACTGTTGAATTGAAAAATTATTTTAGCTACCAAAATATTGTGCTTGCTAAAGGATATAGAACCGAAGTGAATTTGCAAGCCAGAGAATGGTTACAAAAAAATGCCATACACCTTCAGTCAGGATTTCAGATTACGATAGATTATGGGTTTCGTGCCAATGAATATTATAAACCTGAAAGGGATAGAGGTACATTGGCGTGCTATTTTCAACATCGTGTTTCAGACAATTATTTTGAAGCGCCTGGCCAGCAGGATATTACGGCCCATGTAAATTTTTCTTCTTTAGCTCAGTGGGGAAAAGATTTTGGTTTTACGGTAAATGGATATTCTAATCAGAATTATTTTTTACGCTCATTGGGTGTGGCTAATTACTTGCGCTCGCTTGAGCAGCAGGGCAGCGAGGAAAAAAAAGCATTACTATTTCAGGCAAATAAATTATTGTTTGAAATGGGAAGTGCTTTTAAAGTGCTTATTCAACAAAAGAATGTGATAGCAGGGCCTTTAACGGGAATGCAGTTTGCGCAGCCTATTTGAAAGAATGGTGCTTGCAATAGATATCCGAAAAAAAAAATTTACACAATGGTATTAGATGGGTGAAGTGAGAAGTTGAGATTCATGTGAGATAGAAAATTTTAGGAAAGCGATAGTTCGGCCAAACTGCCGCCCCTATGGGGCTTTGAATAACGATTTTTTTTTACCAAACTGTCGTCCCTATGGGACTTTGTTTGCAAATTCTATCAAGCTGTTACTCAGATGGGGCTTTGAATGATACTATTTTATCAATCAAACGTTTGTTCCGACAGGGCTTTGTTGGCAATTATTATTTTCAAATAATAAAAACCGTTGATCACTTGTGAAAAAACGGCATGCTACTTTAGCCTCAGAGAGGCGGTATTTTGGTAAAGAATTAGATAGATGAAATGAGCCCCTTCGGGACGGCACATATAATTGATTGCGTAAAATGATGGTTCTGAAAAACATCACCTTGGCAATATCTACCAATCTTTCTATCTTATGGGGCTTTGTTTGCAAATTCTATCAAGCTGTTGCCCAGATGGGGCTTTAAATGATACTATTCATTCTTCAGAAATGCAACATCCCAATCTGCACATTAAAATCTCAATCTTACA
>JAFDXH010000306.1 GCA_018268075.1 Bacteroidota bacterium
GGATTGCCCACTTCTTTGGATTTTTCCGAACCCTTCTATTTCAAAGAGAGAGGACCTTAGAATTTGTACTGGGTGTTCCCGCATATAGCAAAGTTTTTGTTCTTGGAGAGCCCAAGCTCTTTTGTATCAACCCTCCATGGCATTGGCCAATCAAACATGTAATCCGATCTGAGCAGATTTTCCGATTGCCCCTAATAGGATCATCATTCCTATTATTTCGATCTCCGTTCCTTCTACTATTGGTATTAATACTGAATATTCTAATGTTTTGTATTGTGTATAGCTGATTATTATCGCCATTACTATTCCTAAATCCCCTATTCTATTTACTATCATTGCTTGTATAGCTGATTTATTTGCTTGAATTCTTGTATATCAATAATTGATTAATAAATATGAACATAATCCAACTCCTTCTCATCCTACAAACATTTGCATTAAGTTATCTGCTGTCACTAATATTAACATAAATCATGTAAATAATGATAAATATGACATAAATCTTGGTAAATGTGGATCTTCCCCCATATATTCTGTTGAGTATAAGTGTACTAATAATGATATACTTGTTACTACCACACACATTATTGCTGTTAATCCATCATACTGTAATCCAAAATCTACTAATACCCATGTTGTTAATTTAATATAACACTCTGCTTTTTTTAATATCACTTCATAAAATATTCCTATTGCTGCTAATCATGTTACCAGTATCGATATTACTGTTATTCGACTTGCCCCTTCTTTCCCTATTTGCCGTCCTAACATCCCTGCCACTATTGCACTAATTAATGGCATCCATAATATTATTAAATACATTTTACATTCGGCAGGATTCGAACCTACGACCTGTTATTTAGAAGACAACTTCTCTACCTACTGAGTTACGAACGTTTTTTCCTTTTTATTTTTATTTTTCCTATGTTTATCCTATGTTTATCCTATGTGAATAAGATTAAGAATGCTAATCCTAATGCAAATAATGCTATAGCTTCTGATAATGCGAATCCCATAATTGCATATGCAAATAATTGTTGTTTTAAGCTTGGGTTTCTTGCATATCCTGTTATTAAGGCTGCAAATACTAATCCAATCCCTGCTCCACTTCCTGCTACTCCTATCACTGCTAATCCTGCTCCTATTAATTTTGCTGCTTCTGTCATTGTTTTTATTTTTTCCTTTAGTAGTCTTTTCTAGCTAAGGTTTCGAAAATGATGGGGTTCGAACCCACGACTTCCAGCTTGACAAGCTGATGCACTAACCACTATGCTACATTTCCTCTTTTTTGGTCCCTTTTTTCCTCTCCGGTTTTCTATTTTCCTTTGAATGATGATCTTTTTCATTTTATTACTTATTGCCATAATAGGTATTGTCGTTAATAGGAAGAATGTTATTTCTCTTCTTATGTCAATTGAACTTTTATTATTAGCTATTAATATGATTTTTATTTGTATTGCTTTATCTGTTGATACTGCTTATGGTATGCTTTTCGCCTTTTTTATTTTAGTCGTAGCTGCTGCTGAATCTGCCGTTGGGCTTTCTATTCTTGTCGCTTATTGACGAGTTAAAAAAACTATCAGTATTCAATTTATCAATCTTCTTAGAGGTTAATTATTCCATATCTTACTGGTAATTTTGATCCTGCTGCTCTTACACTTTTTTCACTTATTTCTCCCTCTCGTGTATGGATTTCTACTATTATACTATTCGCCCTTATTCTACTTATTCTATGATCTATTGATCCTTTCCCTTTTCCCATCCTTACTTCTAATGGTTTAGCTGTTACCGCTAAATGTGGAAATACTCTTACCGCTATTTTATTCCCTTTTCCTAACTTTCTTTTCAATATCATTATTACCGCTTTCATCTGCGTTTCTGTTATTCTTCCTGGTTCCTTACTTACCAATAACATCTTTTTTTGTCCCTCTACCTTTTCTATCTTTGGTCTATACGGTACATATGTAATTCTTCCTTTATGTCTTTTCATTCTCCCTTTCTAATCTTTTGCTTTCTTTACTCCATACTTACTTCTTGATGTCTTTCTTCCTATCACTCCCCCTAAATCATAGACTCCTCTCACTAAATGCACTCTTACCCCTGGTAAATCTGGAACTCTTCCTCCTCTTGCTAATATAACTGAATGTTCTTGTATATTATGTCCTTCTCCCATTATATATGCATCTATTATTCGTCCATTTGATAATTTCACTTTCGCTAATTTCCTTAACGCTGAATTTGGTTTTTTTGGTTTTCGTGTAAACACCCTTATTACTACTCCTTTCTTTTGTGGATTTCCCTCTAAGGCTCGTGTCCTTATCTTTTTTTCTTGCTCCTTTCTTGGCTTCCTTATTATTTGTCTCATTGTTGGCATTGGGCGATAGACAGGATTTGAACCTGCAACCTCTTCATCCACAATGAATTGCCCCACCTTTAGGCCACTATCGCCTTCTTTCTTTCTCTTTCTCCTTTGTCTCTTTTTTCCTCACTACCCTACCCTTGTACTTAGTGTACATATTTTCTTCCCCCCCTCCCTTTTTTTGTTTTTTCTTTCCTCTTTATGTTTCTTTTTTCCCTCTTTCTTTCTTTTTCTTGGGTTTTGAGGAGTTTAAGCTTGTAGCCTAGTGGTAGGGCAAACCGCTCATAACGGTTGCGGCGTTGGTTCAATCCCAACCAAGCTTAGTCGTCCAATTCCTCTAGTCCGGTCTAGGAGGCGCCTCT
Organism: Bacteroidota bacterium; assembly: GCA_018268075.1. Lineage (GTDB taxonomy): Bacteria > Bacteroidota > Bacteroidia > Chitinophagales > Chitinophagaceae > Ginsengibacter. Next base: position 2,722 of record JAFDXH010000306.1, read on the forward strand.
TTCTAAGGCGAAACGAGGGTTCAAATCCCTCATTGGATATTTCTCTTCCCTTTCTCTGACGTTAGCTGGATTTGCACCAGCATCTCCTGCTTATGAGACAAGCGGTTTAACTCCTTAAACTATTACGCCTTCTTGTCCTTTTTCTTGTCCTTTTTCTTGTCCTTTTTCTTGTCCTTTTCATGTTGGAACTGGTAGACAAGTGTGACTTAAAATTACATGCTTTTTAGCGTGTGGGTTCAATTCCCACTGAAAAGATCTGCTGACCGATGCCTTTTCGACCTCGATCTCAGCTTTGCCTACGTAGCACTAATGGTTATTGCATCTATTTTGTAAATAGCTTTGTCTGAGTTCGATTCTCAGCGTGGGCTTTATTTTGAATTCTTATGGCTTAGTGGTTAAAGCGCTTTCCTGAAAAGAAAGATATCGTTGGTTCAAATCCAACTTTGAATATTAACAGCGTGTAACTTTTTAGCTTTATAGCTTTGGGTACGAGAGATATATAAACAGCGTGTAGCTTAATTGGTAGAGCGTTCGCTTTGGGTGCGAGAGATATCGGTTCAAGTCCGGACATGTTGATTTTTTGGGCGTTTAATTCAGTTGGTTAGAATGTTTCCCTTACAAGGATTTTGTCAAGAGTTCAAATCTCTTAACGCCTTTTTGTTTTCTCCTTTCTTTTTTATAGGATTCTTTTTTATAGGATGTTAAGGAGGGATGCTAGAATGGTAATAGGCCAGTTTGCTAAACTGTTGCAGTTAAATGCTTGTGGGTTCGAACCCCACTCCTTCCATGATGTTTCTTTATCATTTCTCTGAACTTAAGTTCAAATTTTTTTATTTTGGACTTTCTTTTATTTGTTCTTTCTTGATTTTCTTCTTCTTCCTTCCCGATCTTTTCCTTTTTTCTCCTTTCTTTTTCCTTCACTCTAAATGAGATGATGCTTTTTACTGTTTCTTCATTTTCTCTTTTATCCTTTCTTCCTTTTGATCTCTCCCTCTTCTTCTCCTTTTCTCTTTTTTATGATGTCTTCCCGCTCTTTTCCCTTCTGAGCGGTCCCTTTTCATCCTTTGATCTCTCTTTTTCTTTATTTCTTTCTTTATTTACTTCTGTTGTTTCCCCTTCCTTCTTTGACTTTCTCCTTCCTTTTTTACTTCCTTCCATTCTGACTCTTTCCTTTTTACTCCTAATATTCTCGATTTTCTTTCCGTCTTTATTGACCTTTCCTTCGGTTCTTTAATTATTTGTCTTTTCCCTTTCCTTATTTTTGCTAAGGTTTCTCGATCTTTTATTTACTTATTTGCTATCCTTATTTCTTCTATCTTTTCCGACTTCTTCTCTTTTTTCTTTATTCTTTTCCCTCTTGCTTTCCTTATTGAATTCGCTTTTCTCTTCCTTTTCTTTATCTCTTTTTGATAATTCCTAACATGTTTTTACATGTTTTAAGCACGTAGCTCAGCGGTAGAGCCCTTCATTGATAATGAAGTGGTCATAGGTTCAATTCCTTTCTTGCTTATTAGATTTGTAGCATAGTGGTTAGTGCCGTTGTCTTCAAAATAACTAGCAGGGGTTCGATTCCCTTCAAGTCTGTTCTCTTCTTTTTCCCCTTCCTCTTTACGGGTTCGTCTAATGGTAAGACTCTTCATTTTGAGTGAAGCTACTGTAGGTTCGAATCCTGCACCCGTAGTTTTCTTTTGTTTTCTGCCTTGTCTCTTTCTTTTCTAATTTGTTCTTTTTCTTAATTTTATTATTTCTGCTAACTCTAATCTTGTTGCTGCATGATATATTGTTACCCCTAAGATTACTAATAATCATATATATTGTGTTACAAATGTTTCTACGTTTAATTGTGGCATCTCTTTCTTCTTCTCCTTTTGTCTCTTAATGTAAGTGGATTGACTCTCCTACATATATCGCTGTTAATAAACTAAATACATATGCTTGGATTAATGCTACCGCTATCTCTAAGATTGTTATAAATAATATTATAAAAATTGGGAATACACTTAATATTGCTAATACCCCTCCTGCTGTTATCATTGTAAATGCAAATCCTGATATGATCACAAATAATAAATGTCCTGCTGTTATATTTGCCGCTAATCGTATTCCTAATGATAATCCTTTTGCTAATTGTGATACTAATTCGATTATTACTAAAAATGGTGCTAATGCTAATGGTGCTCCCCCTGGCATTAACATTGATATATAATTGCTTTTATGGTTTTCTATTCCTAATAATGTCACCCCTATTAATATACTTACACTCATCCCTATTCCCACTACTATATGTGCTGTTGGTGAAAATGTATATGGTACTATCCCTACTAAGTTCATTATTGCTAAATTTATAAATAAGGCTCAGATCATTGGTACATATCGTCCTTCTCCTATATTATCCATCACTAATCCTATTATTTGTGTATAAGCTAATTCTATTACTGTTTGTCATCTTCCTGGTACTAATTTACCTTCTGCGATATTTATTTTATATAAGATTTGATATACTAATACTGCATATAACATATACACTGTTGAATTTGTTATTGATAAGTCTAATACTCCTAATTGTAATGGTATTATTCGATTTACCTCAAATTGTTCAAACGGTGATGCCATTATTGCTTCATAATTTACATATGTGCTCTCTATTCTCACTCTTTAGCAGGATTTCCCTACCTTCTCTTCCTTTTTCCTTTTAATTTTTGGTATAGACCTCCCCCTTTGTTGTCCCCTGGATTGTCCCTCCTTGTATAGCTATCTTCTCGTGAAATGCAGATATCAATGTTCAACACTTCTTTGTTTTTTTGTTTTCTGCCTTTATTTTTATCTATATTTTATTAAGTCTTTGGGCTCTTAGTATCGTTTTGCTCATTCACTTACGACCTATCTTGCTATTTTCTTTAGCCGCCCTTGATACTTTCTTTATTGGACTTCGTGCTTGATATGCTTTCAGCTCTTATTCCTTTATCCTTAGCTACTCTGCTATGCTATTTGAAACAACAGATACACCATTGGGATAGGCTTAAAGGTCCTCGCGTACTATTTAAACCACTAATTTTGTATCCCTGACATTAAAGATATAAGCCGAGCTGTCTCACGACGCTCTAAACTCAATTCGCGTAACCCTTTAATCTTCGAACAGAAGAACCCTTGGAGGCTTATGCACTTCCAGGATGGGTTGAATCAACATCGCATTTTGTTATCAAGAATTTTCGTATTGGATTCTACTTTCCACTCTCACTATGTAATTTCCTCTTCATACTTTCTATTACGTACTCTTTTATTATTCCCTCAAATATCTTTCCATACTTTTCTGGTATATATAGGCTCAAATTTCCTTTTTCGGTTCTAAGATAATTTACCTTTATTCCCCAATTCTTATTCAATTCTTCCCTTAATATTTCCAACCCCTTTTTTGTATAACTATCCGTTCTTAAAATATATGCTCGAGTTCCCTCTTTTTTTGTTCCATTTTCCATATATCAGTAAGCTAATATCCGTGGTGTTATTCTTATCTTCTCTGGTACTTCCTTTACCCATACTCCTTTTTCATTCTTCTTATAGAACTTTAACGCTATTTCCGTCATCCCTGAGTATACCTTCGTATTAAAATATCATAACTCACTTCCTTGCTTATCCTTTATAGATTTTGGTTCTGTTCCTGTGAACTCCTCCCATAACTTATACAAATGTCTAAGATATTGCTCATCTTTTTGTATACATCTTAATCGTCACGTTTTACCATCTGAATATGTTTGCATTGACGCATCTCCCAATAACGTCCCTATCAAAATATCTTCATTTTCTTTATAAACTTGTAGGATTCTTTCCGTATTTTGTACTCCTCGTTTTATTACTATAGTTGTGTTCATTGTGTACTTGTTTTCTTCTTCTTGACTTTTATTTTTCAATAAAACTACTATTCGCATAGTAGATCAGACTATATCATCAACTGTTCTCAGTTGTCGGCGTTTAGTCGTTGAGGGGCTATTCATTTAAGAAAGCTTCCCTGCTGATTGTCCGCACCTTCGTATTGTTTCTTATTTGTTAATATAAGCAACGAAGGATACTAACCGGATATTCCAGCATACAGCCAATTCTATATATCCCTCTCGAGATATACGCCCCTTGATGAGGTGCCAATCTACGAGGTCGGTTAGGACCCTTACCCGTTATTAGCCTGTTATCCCTAGCGTAACTTCCCTTTTGATAGCTATCTTCTCCATTCCTCTATAGCTGGTCACTATAACCGACTTTCGTCCCTGTGTGGTCTATTTACCGTACAGTCAAGCATACTTCTGCTATTAAACTTCTTTGTATACCTTTTGTTAGCCTTTGTTACCTTTTAAAAGGCTATCGCCCCAACCAAACTGTCTCCTATAAGTTTTCATTCTTCTTTTTGACTTTTCTTAGTTGTCATACGTCTTGAATCTTGGTCTTTCACTTTTCTTTTTATAGTCTCCACTTTTCTACTCTTCCGTCTGTATTTTTACTACTCATAGTTTCAGTTAAGCTGCTAGGGTCTTCTTGTCCCTTAATGTCCTTTTCATAGTATCTTCACTACGATTCCAATTTCACTAGATATATCCTTGAGACAGTAGAGCGCTCGTTTCCCCTTTCATACTTGTCAACAATTAATTGACTATTGATTGCGCTACGTTATCACAGTCAGAGTTCTTATACACAATCGTTTTCACGATTGAATGGACTATATCTTTAACTGATTTTATCGATCTATTTGTCATGTATTTAAATTTTGCTTTATTTCTATTAATTTTCGTGTTTTTTCTGGATCTTTTGTGGCCTTTATTCGTAGACCTTCTATTCATTTTTCATATACTTGTTTTTTTTGGCTTTGTAGATTATACTTTGTAATGTATGCTATCAATTCATTTATTACTTTACTTCCATAAAAACATAACTTCCAACTACTCCCATCTCAATATATATTACTTATTTCTGAGTTAAAAGAGAATAGTGCTCGAATTGATAATAGTAAATTTTTATCTTTTTGCAATATCTCAAATATAAACTTAAATGTATTTGTTTTTGCTTCTTGCTTTATTCAAAAACTCCCTTCTGCATCTATTAGCCCACTTAATCAAGCATTCCCTAATGTAGGTACGGATACCTGATTGTTTATTTTTAATAGGTGATTTAGTCTAGAATTTACACTACTTACACACATTCGTGTTATAAATATTGTTTCCAATACCTTTAAATCTTCATCTCTAGTCACTACAAATATTGCCATATCCGGTCGATGCTTTGGATATATTATCTTACCAAAACCCAATTGGGACTGTATATATTCTAGTACCTTTGTGTCATATCGTAATTGCCAAATTTCAAATCTAATATCTTTTCCTTTATTTGTACTAAATAATGAATCATCTCCTTCTGAAAACCCTACAAATCAATTTTTAAATTCTTCATTTCATTTCATTCTCTTTTAGTATCTTTTATTCAGTTATCTCACGTGTAGTCTCTGAGGTTCCTACTTGACTTTTGTCTTTGGTTACCTGCTGATTGTCCAATCTTTTAAATTTTCACTTTTAGTTTTCACTATCTAGTATTAAAAGCTCTAAGGAGTTTCCAGCATATAGTGAGATTACGCAGCAATTCTGACATTTTACTGCGGCCATTTAGTTGTCTTTATACCTTCGACTTTCATCGCTTGCTTTCCGATACAACCATTGGGCAGGGGTCGCTTCTATTACTTCCACTTTCGTGTTGGCTAAAAGCTGTGTTTTTAGTAAACAGTCGGCACTCCCGATTCTATGCTCCTCTTTTATGAGGTCTCATTATTGCGAACTTACTGAGACATTTTGCCGAGTTCCTTAAGGATACTTCTTCCTTTACCTTGGTATTCTCTACCTGTTCACTTGTGTTAGATTGGTACAGTCATTTATACGAGGTTTTTCCTGATCTTCCTTCCAGACCAAATCATTCCTTCCAGATTGTTTTCTCGTTCTCCCATCACATTTCCCGTTCGGGTTCTGCTTAGGGCCTGTTTTATTCCTACCTTGAACTTTTCGGTCATCTTTCATTCTTTTTAATTTTAGTTACTCATACTTGCATTGTCACTTTCAATTTTTTATGAAACGTTCTGCTACCGTTTTTTACATCTTGTTTCGGTTTCTCCCTTAGCCACCTGAATTTTTGGCGCCTTTACTTTTTTCCTAATGTCACTGTTACGTGTTCTTTCTTTGCTGGCTGTTTCCAAGCCTACTTTTTTGGTGTCTTTCTTGTCGACTTTCCTTACACACTTAGGGAGAATTTATGACCTTAACATTGATTCTGGGTTTTTTCCCTCTTGACCTAGGACCTTATCGCTCTAAGTCTGTCTATCCTTTTTTATTAGTTAATGTCTTCTTGGGTTTTTTCTCCATCATTGGATAATTCTAGTGCCGTACAACCCTAACTTCTTATCAGGACGCGCTACCTTTATAGCTTTCGCAGAAAACCAGCTATCTCCGAGTTCGATTGGCATTTCACCCCTATCCACAAGTCATCCCAGAATATTGCAACATTCACGGGTTCGTTCCTCCTGTAACTTTTTACGCTACTTTCAAACTGCTCATAGATAGATCACTCGGTTTCGGGTCTAATATTATTATACTTTTCTCGTCTTCACTTCGCTTACGCTTGCATCTTAATATTACTTGCAATTCCATTATACAAAAGGTACATCTTTATTTTTCTCAGATTGCTTCGGTTTTTGCGATTTTTGATTTCTATTTCACTATGCTTTGCCCTTCTTTTCAACTTTCACTCACGTTACTTCTTCTCTATCGGTGTATTTTTCGTATTTAGTCTTAGAGGTTTGGTTCCCCTGTATTCAAACTGTTTTTCACTGTTCTACTCTTTTTTCCTTCCGTTTTCATCTTACGGGACTCTCTTACCCTCTTTGGTCTTCTTACTACTCTTCGTTTGGACTTTTTGACTTTCCCTGGTTCGCTCGCCACTACTACTGGGATCTCTCTTGATTTCTTTTCCTTCTGTTACTTAGATGCTTCAGTTCACAGAGTTTTTTCTTTTTTGGGTTTCCCCCTTGGATATCCTATGCTCTTCCGTTCTCCCATAGGCCTTTCGTTTTCTTATACGTCCTTTCTTAAATACCCTAGCTATCCTTCGCAAATCCTTTTTGACTTTTACGCATAAGGGGAATTGAACCCCTTTTATCAACTTGGAAGGCTGAAAGTTTACCATTTAACTTATATACGTTTTGTCTTTTATTATTATTTATTTCTTTTTATTCTATATAGTTTTTTACTATTTCCCTATCCGACGACACGTTCCCGTACCGTCACCATGTTACGACTTAAAGCGTCTGACCTTTACAGCTGAACGCTTTTGACGGGCGGTTTGTACGAACAGTGTGCTGTTATTCACCATAACTCGCTACTTTATGATTACTACCGAATCCTCCTTCCAGTACCTTTTTCAAGATTCTTTCCGTCCTTTGAGTATGTTTTTCTTCGCTCTTCCTTTCAGAAGTTGCTTCTTTTTGCTTTACCCACTGTAGCACATGTATCGCCCTAACCATATGAACCATATTGCCTGACGTCCTCCTATTTTTATCTAGGATTTTGCTCGGTATTTTTGATACGAACTGACGGCGGCCATGCAGTATCTGAAGCTTTATTTCTTCCAGGTTAGGTAAGGTTTTTCGTGTGTTGTCGAATTAAACCACATGCTCCTCCGGCTTTTCACTGAACCGCCAATTATTTTGAATTTTAATCTTGCGATCGTAGTTCTCAGGTGGTATATTTTCGAGTTTCTCTTTGACTTCTTTTCTTTATCTAATATACATCGTTTACTGTCGGGATTACAAGGATATCTAAGCCTCTTTACTCCCCCGACCTTCATGTCTCAGCGTCAGTTGGTTTTAGATCATTGCCTTCGCCTTTGGCCTTACTTCTAATTTCTTCGCATTCCGCCGCTTCACTAGCCCTTCCATGATCCTTCTTCTCACTCTAGCTTTTTATTGCCGCCTACACATCCTTTACACCCCAAGTCATGACGGGATATACTTGAGCTTTACGTTTTACCGCGTCTGCTGGCACGCTTCTTTGACAGCCCTTGCCTCAATTTGGTCATTATCCTCTTTGGATTTTGCGATTTTGCTGTGTCAGACTTTCGTCCATTGCACAATATTCTCCACTGCTGCCCCTCTTTTGGGTCTAACCCGTGTTTCAGTGTTAATGTGGCCGCTCATACTTTCATACCGGCTACTGATCTTTGTCTTGGTGACGCCTTTACCTCTCCAACTAACTAATCAGACTATGGCCTCCCTTCTGATCTGTTCCATAGTATTACTCACCCGTTCGCCTTTCGACTTGCATGTGTTGGTCCCTATCGCTAGCATACTCCCTGCGCCAATATCAAACGCTATTTATCTGTTTTACGTTCTACCGTTCTCAGACTTTACCTCTCTTCCTTTTATTTCACTCTTCCTTTTCTCTCCAGGAAGGAATTGAACCTTCTTCTTACCGATTAACAGTCGGTCGCATGCACCGTTCTGCTTCTAAAGACTGTTCTCTGCTTCTTTTGACTTCTTCTTTCTTTTTGATGTCTTTTGGAGTGTAAGAGTTTCGATCTCTTGACCCCTTCAGTGCAAATGAAGTATTCTACCAACTGAACTAACACCCCTCTATTCTAATTCTCTCCTCTTTTTTGATTAAAATTTTTGGTTCTTTTTCTTTCTTTCTCTTTTTCTCTTTCAAGTATGAGTAGGGGGCCCGACCCAACCAACACAACCCTACCAACCTCGACCCATCCAACACGTCTCCCCGTAATAGACTTTTTTTTTATGCCTTTTCTCTTTCTTTTCCTACATCTAACCTCCTTACTATCCTACCTCCTCACCATCTTCATGTTTCACTCTCTTAACCTTACCTTTAGCTCGGTCCATTCTATCGATATTATCTTGCATTTCCTCTACTGATCCACTAGCTACACTTATGCCATCCAATCCTCGTGTTTTAACATCAAACTCCTTCATAACTACCATATTATCTTTCATATAGCTTGATGGATCTATTAGCTTACCATCCACGACTCGTCATGCTAGTGTACCAATCCATATCTCTGTATCGGTATTTTTATGTGTGTATACGATTCTTGCACGTCCGTTTGATAGTCCTGAAGCTTTACGTGCATATGTTACAGTTGAGATAGACATAGTTCCTACATCAACTAGTCTCTTAAAGGCTTCATATTTATACACTCTATCCATAGCCTCCTTATTACCGATAATTGCCCGGTATAAATCCTCTAGTTTAACCAACCCTTTCTTTATACCCGCAAAGGCAGTCTTCATATCACTTTCTCATGTCTCAATCACGTATGTTTTAGGGGCTTTAAATACGGCGTTTTTTATTCTAAACTCATGTTTAAATTTACCCAGATCGGTAGGGCTGACCATTGAAGGATCTAGTTCGCCGTGTACAACTGCTGAGTCTGTATCGGTATACACAATTCGATCTCTCAGTACATTCATTTTAATCCGTGCATAAGACGTTATTGCTGCTGCTATCGCTACGTTGATACTTAAATCATTATTGTGACCTTCTTCACGCTCGCTGAGTGTGTTTGTCATCGCCCCTTCATTCACATGCAATTCCAGTTTTGTATCCACACCTTTATACCCCATCATTCCGTATAGAGAGTTCAGTAGCAGTTTATTAACTGATCTCTCGACTTCGTCTGTGGCTGTTGACTTTAACTTATATATGGGTTCAATATACGATTTGAATATTAGCCCTTTATTTAGGAAGTTGTATCCTCTTATGACCTCGATCTTATACCCTTTTTCTTCAGCGTATTTTAACTCTTCGCTGAAGTATCATCCTTCTCAATTACCTGTTACAGCCATCACTCTATCCGGCCCTCTTAATGGTAGGAACGGCACCTTCATTGTCTCATCTACACTAACCTTAGCATAGCAGAATCCAAACATTTCAGATAATTTAGCACCAACCTGCACCTCCTCTACTGTACCCAATGGCATTGGATTGTCAACCATAACGCTCGGATACAGACTATTCACATCGTAGTAATTGGCATTCACCTCTACTTTATTACCACTTACATCATACCCGACTGTAGGCACGACCACCTCTGCTATACCACCATAATATGCCTCTCTTATTTCCTTAGCTAGTGTTGTATTGTTGGCTATTCTAGCTATTTCAGGCATGCTATTCGTCATATTAAGCCATATTTTGTATGCTACACCTGCTATTGAATGATTCGACAATGGATCAATATGATATGACATGTGTATCTTCTCTCTAAACGTAGTCAGGATTATATGTAGCGACTTACAATCCCACATCATGTATTCTATAACCATATCTTTAATTGTTATCCGCTGGGGTATATCATCGTACTGGCTATCACTCATATTTTCGTAATACTCTCGCGCAGGCTTAGGTCCGACATATCCTAATCTATCAGCGTTCATAAAACTATGTAGAAATATTCCCTTGTCGGCTATCCCATACGATTTACATAGTGTTGCTAGTTTCTGCGGTAAAAGTTTATAGCTGTCCTTAATTGTAAATTTATGTGATTCATATTTGATATGTATTACAGGCAACGTATTCCCCTCCCTCACTGTATCAAGGCTAACACGTATGTTTTAGGTGCTTTTAATACTGCGTTTTTTATTCTAAACTCATGTTTAAACTTACCTAATTCAGTAGGGCTGACCATTGAAGGTTCTTTTTCTTTCTTTCTCTTTCAAGTATGAGTGGGATTTGAACCCACGATGGCTTTTGACCATTATTGTTTTCAAGACAATCACATTCGACCTCTCTGTCATCACACCTTTTTTTCTCTTCCTGTTTCTTTTGAAGATTGGGGTCTTCTTTGGTTTTATTTTTTGGTCTTGAAGCGGGCGACTTCATTTCCTCTACATTTTGTTTTTGGTCGGTTTTCTGGTTTTTCGGTTTTCTCAATTCTTATTAATACATTGCTAATCTTACCACTTCTGTTACAAAACTTGGACAGAATAATATTGTCACTAATATATATATTGCTCATCCTAACACATGTGCTTGAACTGCTCCTATTACTGGTAACTTCTTATCTACATCCGCTTTATCTTCAAAACTCATATATTGTATTAATCTTATATAATAGAAACTTGCTATTACTGACATTACTATTGGTATTACTACATATATTGTTAATTTTAATTCTACTAATAGTCTTAGTACTAAATACTTACTTAAAAATCCTGCTAATGGTGGTATTCCTGCCATTGACATCATCAAGATTCCCAATGTCATTCCTAATACTCCATTTCGTCTTGATAGTCCTCGTAATTCTGCTATCTTTTCGATTCCTAATGATGATATTATCATAAATGTTGCTAATGACATTATCGCATACACCATGTAATATATCAATACTGAAGCTACTCCTGCCACTGTTTGTGTTCCTAATGCTAATAATATAAATCCCATATGTGCTATTCCACTATATGCTAACATTCGTTTTATACTTGTTTGATTTATTGCTCCTATTGTTCCCACCACTATGCTAAATGTTCCTATATAGATATTTTCTCATATTCCTATTAACATTAATAATGATATATATGCTATTTTTGGTACTATTGCAAAATATGCTGTCACTTTTGTTGATGATCCCTCATATACATCCGCTACTCACATATGAAAAGGTGCTACCCCTAGTTTAAAATATAGTCCTACTAATATTAATGTACTATAACTTACTAATGGTTTTTCTGGTGTTATCTGTCCCTCTTTCCACACTCGCTCTCATCCTGCTAATTCTGTCGCTCCTGTTTCCGCATACAACAACGTCATCCCTATTAACAGTAATCCCGATCCTAATGCCCCTAATGCAAAATACTTTAACGCTGCCTCCGTTCCTAATTCTGAGTTTCGTTCTCTTCCCGCTAATACATAAAATGCCAATCCTGACAATTCGATTCCTATATATACTGGTACAAATTCTATTGTATCCGCTACTACTAATACCCCTCCTACTCCTATCATAAATAATATTACCGTTTCCTTATCTAATTCTCCCATTAATGTTACCCCAATAACACTTAACAAGATTATCTTATAACATATTCCCACGTCTACATATAATGCCGCTAAATATACTACTATGCTTAATTCTCGTGTAATATTTCTCCTTATTGTTAAACTTGCTAGTATAACTAGCATTGTCCCTACGATTATTATTTGTATTGCCGCGTTAACCATTTCCTTTCCTCTTTCTCTATTTTTTTTATTATTCTTAGTCTTTAAATAAATCTTGTCGTTTTATTCCTTCTGTATGATTTAATGTTAATATTATTGCTCCTATCATTGCTACTAATAATACTAAACTTCCATATGTTATTATCCCCATATCATACATTACACTCCCTAAATTTTCTATATTACTCAATCCTCCATTCACTCCGATTTCCTGTCCTTCTTTCACTTCTAATCGTTGTGGATATAAACTTCATACCTCCCCTATCATTATTAATCCTATTATTACCCCTATTGGTACATATCTCATTAAATTTGTTTCCTCTTTTTTTAGATTTAACATCATTAGTACAAATAAGAATAAAATTGCTATTGCTCCTACATATATTATTACTATCAATAATCCTAAATAATCTATTCCTCATTGTATTAATATTATCGCTGAATTTACAAACGTTAATACTAAATAAAACACTGAATGTATTGTATTTTTTTCCGTTATTACCATAAATCCTGATACTACCGCTAATACTCCAAATACTATCTCCATTTATGTTTGAAGGGAGTCGAACCCCTACTACTAAGCTTCGAAGGCTTGCACACTACCCTTATGTTACAAACACTTTTTCCTTTTTCCTTTCTTTCCTTTATTTCCTTCCTTATTTATTTATTTATTATTTTAATTAGAAAAAAAACTTTATTCCCTAATCATTGGTATCTATTTTCATGAAATTTTTGGTTCTACTTCTTTCCTTTTTATTTTCAATTTCTATGCCATCCCCTTCGTATTTTAATCCTTAATGTCGGATTCGTCGCTCTCTTCGTGTTGGGATTCATTTCGCTAATTGCCCTCACGGTGTTCTTGATTGTCCTCCTCCTGTTTTTCCCCCATTTGGATGATCCACTGCATTCATCGCTGTTCCTCTTACACTAGGTCTTATCCCTAATCTTCTATTTTTTCCTGCTTTTCCTAATTGATCTACTTCATGTACAGCTACTCGTCCTATTGTTCCAGTACTTTCATTATTTATACTTTTTACTTCTTTAGATGGCATTCTTAATACTGTTACTTTTTCCTCCTGTTTTATTACTATACACCCTACTCCTGACGCTCGCCCTATTTTTCCTCTTTGTCCTGGTCGTTGAGCCACATTATATACCCATGTTCCTACTTTTAAATCCTTTAATTTTATAACTTTCAATGTAGTACCTATTAATAACTCTTTTTCTCGTTGAATTTGTTCTTGTTCTCCTATTATTTTATATACTTCTCTTCCTCCATATACTTCACATTTTCCTACATATCCTGTCCTATTCGGTGTGTATTCTACACTTTTTACTATTCCTGTTCGTTCTTCTTGTTCTAACACTCGATAGTTACGTTTATGTCCTCCTCCTCGATGTCTTACTGTTATTCTCCCCGTATTATTTCTTCCCCCTGTTTTTCTTAATCCTTCTTTCATTTCTCTTTCTAATTCTCTCTTCTTTTTATCTATCATCTCTTTTGCACATTTCACTCTCACATTCAATACTCCATATTTTGTTATTATTGCCTCTTCTCCATATGTTATCTTGCTTAATCTATTTCCTTGTTCCTGTTTTCCATATTCCACTTCTTTCTTACTTGCCCTATCTTTTCCTCGAATTCGGCCCCTTATTTCCATTTCTACTCCTTTTAATTTTTTTCTTCCAACTAAATTTCTATCTATTATTGCCTTCATTCTTTCTTCTTTTATTCTAATACTCTTCTTTTCAATTAATCTACATTTTTTATCTATTTATGCCCCTCCTCATCAATATATTGACACATATAAAAATAGCCATACCACATCAACAAAATGCCAATAGGCTAAAGCAGCTTCAAATCCGTTATGATGATGTTTAGTCATTTGATATTGGTATATTCTTATTAGGCTCACTATTAAGATAATTGTCCCCATTATTACATGTAATCCATGAGCTCCTGTACATATAAAGAAACATGATCCGTATACTGAATCTGCTATTGTGAATGATGCCTCATAATACTCATATCCTTGTAATGCTGTAAATATCACTCCTAATAATACTGTTATTTCTAATCCTAATAATGTGTCTTTTCTATTTCCACTTATCATTGCGTTATGTGATCATGTAGCAAATGCTCCTGATGCTAATAAGATTGCTGTGTTTAATAATGGTACTCCAAATGCATCAAATGTTACGATTCCTACTGGTGGTCATTGGTTTCCTAATTCTATTGTTGGTACTAAAGCTGAATGAAAGAATGCTCAGAATAATGATATGAATAAACATACTTCTGATAAGATAAATAATAACATTCCTAATCTTAATCCTTTTTGTACTACTAATGTATGTGCCCCTAAATATGTCCCTTCTCGGATTACATCTCTAAATCACACAAATAATACTAATATTAATAATACTAATGATAATAATAATAATTTCTCTCCATTTGCATATCTATGGAAATACATTGCTGTCCCTACTGCTACTCCAAATACACTCATTGAACCTACTAATGGTCAAGGGCTTGGATCTACTAAATGATATGGATGATAATTTTGGCTCATTTTTTTTGCTGTTATTAGATTTAGTGTTTCTCCTATCTAACTTATCTCTTCCTTTTACTTTATCAACTTACTCTTCTTACTCCTTCCAATTCTATATTCTTATCGTGATATTTTATTTACCTATCAACTAGCTCTTCTTACTCCTTCCAATTTTCCTCGGTCCCCCGCTTTTCTATATTCATGTCGTGATATATTATATTTTCTTATTACACCTCGTCCTCTTCCTGTTATTTGACAGATATTTCTATAACTTTTTCTTTTCGTTTGTTGTTCTTCTGGTTCTTCTACACTCCTTATCATCTGTTCTACTATTTGACTTACTGTTTCTTTTACATATTCTGCTCTTATTCTCTTTTCTCGTCCGATTTTCATTTTAAGAGTAGAGGGATTTGAACCCTCACGCTTTCACATTTGTTTCTAAGACAAACTTGGCTACCTTTTCAACATACCCTCTATTTTTTTATGTTGATCTACTACTAACGTTCTTTTCTTCCATGTATGAATTTCTTCGTACATTCTATTTCTCTTTCATTTTCTCTTTCTTTCTCTTAACTTATTAAATATACTACACTTGCATGCATTGGATCTATCAATAATGATGGGAAAAATCCTAAAATTATTGTTAATATTCCCAATGGTGCTACTATATATGTTTCTCTTCTTGTCATATCCCGTGGCGCTTCTAACATATAACTTGATAATCCCCCAAAACATACTCTATTATATAAAAATAACCCATAACATGCTGATAATATCATCCCTACTGCTCCTAATAATGCCACTACTCCACTTTGTTCCATTGCTCCTGCTAATGACATAATCTCTCCTATATAGTTACTTGTTCCTGGTACTCCTATATTACTCATTGTTAACACTAAAAACATTAAACTATACACTGGCATTGTCACAGTTACTCCTCGGTAATATTTCACTATTCTTGTATGATATCGTTCATATAGCATTGTCACTATTATGAATAATCCACTTGACACTAATCCATGAGCTATTTGTAAATATATTGACCCTTCTATTCCTTCCACATTTCTTGTAAATATTCCTATTGTCACTATTCCCATATGTCCTACTGATGAATATGCTATTATTCGTTTTAAATCTGTTTGTCGTATCGTTGTTATACTTGCATATATCACCCCTAATATACTTAACATATAAATTAATGGTGCATAATATTCACATGCTTCTGGCATTAATCCTAATCCATATCTAATTAATCCATAACTTCCTAATTTAATCAATACTCCGGCTAATAATACTGATCCCCCTACTGGTGCTTCTACATGAGCTAATGGTAATCATATATGAAATGGGTATGTTGGTATTTTTACTGCTAAACTTGCTAAAAACCCTAAAAATACTATTTTTTGTACTTCTGATGTTAATGTATATTCCATTAATGTTGGATAATCTGTTGTTCCACTTATTGAATATATGTACATTATACTAATTAACATAAATACTGATCCTAATAATGTATAAAAAAAGAAATAGTATGCTGCTGTTATTTTTTGTTCTCTTGCTCCTCATATTCCTATTATATAAAACATTGGGATTAATACTCCTTCATATAATATATAAAATCCTAAAATATCCATCACTGTAAATACTCCTATTAATAATCATTCTATTATTATCAATGACATTAAATATTGTCGTGTCATTAATTGTAGTGACTCTCAACTTAATAATACACATATTGGGATTAATATTGTTGTCAATACTACAAAGTTTATTGAGATTCCATCCATTCCAAACCCTATTTCTTGATCCCCTCATCCTATTGTCATTACCTTCTGATATCCTCCTATCTCTTGATCCATCGTTATTTGTACCCTTATCGCTTCTAACATTATTAATAAACTAACTCCTAATGCTAATTTTTTTGAAGGGTTAAAATATATCCCTATTACCCCTATAATTGGTATTATCATCAATGCTTCCATTTTCCTTTTCTCTTCCTTTCTTCTTGTCTTATAGTAATCCTACTTCTCCTAATTCTACTGATATTCCTAACACTAATCATGCTAAACTTAATGGTAAATAACTTTTTCATAATAAAGCCATTAATTGGTCATATCTCATTCTTGGAAAACTTCCTCGTACCCATATAAACACATACACCATCACTACTGTTTTTATTGCAAATCATGGTATTATCTCTACTGGTCCTAATCAACCTCCTATAAATAATATACTTATTATTCCTGACATTAATATAATATGTGAGTATTCCGCTAAAAAGAATAATGCAAAGGACATTCCTGAATACTCTACATTAAACCCTGATACTAATTCTGATTCCCCCTCCGCTATATCAAATGGTGATCTATTCGTTTCTGCTAATGCTGATACTACAAACATTATAAAGGCTGGTAATTGTGGCACTAAATATCATATTTCTTGTTGTCCCATCACTATCCCTGTCATATTTAATTGTCCACTGCTTATTACTACTGCTAATATAATTAATCCTATTGACACTTCATAACTTATCATTTGTGCTGCTGCTCTTATTGCTCCTAATAGGGCATATTGTGAGTTACTTCCTCATCCTGACATTATTATTGAATATACTCCAATTGATGATATTGCCATTAAATATAGTATACCTAACTGTCCATCCACTATTACTGCCCCTTCCCCAAATGGTATTACTACCCATGACATAAGTGCTAATGTAAATCCTAATACTGGTGCTATTAAGAAGACTCATTTATTTGAATGGTTTGGGATTACTGTTTCTTTTGTAAATAACTTCACTCCATCCGCTATTGCTTGCATTAATCCCATATACCCTACCACGTTTGGCCCTTTCCTTAATTGCATTGACCCTAGGACTTTCCTCTCCGCCAATGTTACAAAAGCCACTGCTACTAACAATGGTATTATGATCGTAACACCTTTCATTTATTAATTCTTATACTTAATACTTTCTTAAGTTTAATTGTTTTTGGTTCCTTTATTATTCTATCTTCTCATCGCATTTCCACTTATACCCATATTTTATAAAGGATTAGCGTTTTATGAGACCTTTTATTAAACCTTTTAGATTCTTTGACTTGCTAATGATATCAATCGTGTATCTAATCCTTTACTTATTGGACCTTTTATTCTTGTCGTTGATTTATTTAGCATCACTACCACATTATCAAATCTTACTTTTGTTTTTGTATAATGTTTTGTCCTTACTATTACTCCTTGTTCGACCTTCCCCATATGTCTTAATACTACCTCCTGTCCTATCCGTATTTTTCCCCTTATGATATGTCCTGCCTCTATACTTCCTACTACTATTACTTTCATTTACCCTTTCTTTTTCATAATCATGTGTTCTCTCATGCTTCTTCTTTTTGCTCTTTCTAATGCTCATTGTTTTCTTCTCATTATCACCAACTCTTTAGCATATCGTTTATATCTTGGTCGTATTAATTTATTTTTTCTTACTGTCTCTCTCAACACCATCCGTTTCACACTTCTCATTGTTGGATATAATCCTCTACTGCTTTTTGCTATTGATTGAGCTAATATTTTTCCATCATTATAATAATTATTAATCTGTCTATAACTCAACTCACTTGCTTTTTTATAATATGTTTTTATTATTTCTTTTATATAACTCAACATATAAACTTCTAATCCTGATCGTTTTCATTTTTGTCCTGAATGTCGACTTCCTATTATTTTTATTCTTTCTTTTTTCTCAGCTTCTCCTTCTATCAACATTTCTCCTGTCAGATATCCCAACTTTTCCATTATCCCTGTTATTATTTCCTGTTTTCCTCTATCTTCTTCTACCCTTTCCCCCTGTTCTTGTGGCGGTGTCCTCATATCTCATCATCTCGCCTCTCCCAATCTATACCCTATTACGTGTGCCTTTCTTGCCATTTGAATACAAAAGGATTTGAACCTTCGACCTCGACCTTAAAAGGGACTTGCTCTACCACTAAGCTATGTACTCTTTTTCTCACCTTTCTTTTTTTAACCTTAGTGCTGGATTTTTCCTAGACTTTTTATTTTTCTTTTAGACAGTGATTACAATTGGTATTGTTACCAGACTCATTTTCTGTGTTCTTAAAGGTTCGATTCCTTTCGCTGTTATTTTCTTCTAGATTTTCTAGATTTTTATTACCCCCTTTCCCTTATATTTATCTTTTGCTGCTGATCTTATCTCTACTATCTGAGTTAAATTCTGTCGTAATTGACTATACAATGTACTCTTTCCTTCTATCACTGTTCCATTTCCCCCTATAGTATACTCTACCTTATCATTTTTTGGCATTATTCTTTTATTCTTATATCCCAATGATATTATTATTCCATTTTCTTTCTTTTCTGCCTTATACCCTACTCCCTTTATCTTTAATTTACCCTTGTATCCTATCGTTACCCCTTGAATCATCTTTTGTACTCACTTCTTTTCTGATCCTTCTACTCTTATTTTTTGTATCCCTTTTGGCCCTTCTACATATATTGTATCCTCTATTTGTTTTATTCTTACACCCTCTAGTATTTTTATTCCTTCTCATATCATTTAAGCACTGGTAGGAATTGAACCTACTATTAACAATTTTGCAGATTGTCTCACCACCGTAGTTATCAGCGCCTTTTTCTCTATTTTTATTTCTCTATTTTGTTACTATTACTTTTTCTATTTTGTTACTATTGCTTTTTCTATATATCCTATTACTGGGTTTATTACTAAGAAATATAAGAAATAGAATACTGATGCTACTTGTCCTATTGTTATAAATGGTTCTTCTACTACTTGTCCTCCTATAATAGTTAATATAAAGAAATCTGCTACAAATACTCAGAACATAATTTTACTTAATGGTCTAAATTGTTTACTTCTTATTGGACTTTGTTCTATATAAGGTAATACTAATAATACTACTAATGATGCAAATAATGCTATAACTCCTAATAATTTATTTGGTATTGATCGTAATATCGCATATGCAAATAAGAAATATCATTCTGGTTGTATATGACTCGGTGTCACTAATGGATTTGCTGGTATATATGAATCTGGGTGTCCTAACATATTTGGGGCAAAGAATATTAAATATACAAATCCCATTCCAAATATACTATATCCAAATAAGTCTTTTATTGTATAATATGGATGAAATGGTACTTTATCTATATCACTCTCTACTCCTAATGGATTATTTGATCCATCTGTATGTAATGCTATTAAATGTACTACTGCTAATGCTGCTAAAATAAATGGTAATAAGTAGTGGAAACTATAAAATCTATTCAATGTTGCATTGCTCACTGAATATCCTCCTCATACTCATTCTACAACATCTTGTCCGATATATGGTATCGCTGAGATTAAATTTGTTATTACTGTTGCTCCTCAAAAACTTAATTGGCTATATGGTAATACATATCCTATAAATCCTGTTGCCATCATCGCTATTAATATTACTACTCCTACTGATCATAACATTTCTCTTGGTCTTGTATAACTTCCATAGTAGATTCCTCGTCCTATATGTAAAAACACACAGATAAAGAACATTGATGCTCCATTTGAATGTGCATATCTTATCACTCATCCATAATTTACATCTCTCATTATATGTTCTACTGAATTAAAGGCTAAATCCATTTGTGCTGTATAATGCATTGCTAAAAATATTCCTGTTGCCATTTGTAGTATTAAACATAATCCTAATAATGATCCAAATCCTCAAAAATAACTTATATTTACTGGTGAAGGTAGATCTATTAGCATTCCGTTTACTATCGATAATATTGGGTGTTTCTTTAAGATTCTCACTTAGCTGAGGTTGGATTCGAACCAACGATGTTTTGCAACTACGGCTTTACAGACCGTTGTAATAACCAACTATACAACTCAGCCTTTATTTACCCCTACTCTCATTCTAGTCCTCCTTTGTTTCATTCATAGATTAATCCCAATGTTAATATCACTGTCAATACCATCATCGCTCAATAATTATCCACTTTTACCCCCACCGCCCATGGAAAGAAAAATGATATTTCTAAATCAAATATTATAAATAATATTCCCACTAAAAAAAACCTTACTTCAAATTTTTGTCTCGAGTCATTAAATGGATCAAATCCACACTCATACACCGATACTTTCTCTGCTTCTGGTCGCCGTACTCCGACTATATAGCTTCCTCCACTCATGATTATGGATAGAATAGCTGCTATATAGAAGTAATTTAAAATGTTTATTATGTCCTGCACTCTTTCTCCCTCTTCTAAATAAAATTTTGTTTTCATGATCTTTTTTGTTCTCTGCCTTACTTTTTTAATTTTGCCTATTCTCTTTCTCTTTGATTTTTCATATTGTTAATTATCGAGCTTTTACTAAATATGGTAATTCTTGATATGTATGTAATGTTGGAGGTGAGTTTTGGATAAATTCTAATGTGTTACTTGATGCTGTATCTGCTCTTGTATCAAAGAACTCTCCTTCTACTCATGCTTGTGCTGTCACTGGCACCCCATCTGTTAATAATCTTACTATTACATATACGAAGATTAATACCCCTACTAATGAAATTATACTTCCTAATGAGCTCACGTAGTTATAGTATGCGTATGCTGTTGGATAGTCGTAAATTCGTCTTGGCATTCCTGCTAGTCCTA
The DNA here is from genome assembly GCA_018268075.1 of Bacteroidota bacterium. Classification (GTDB taxonomy): domain Bacteria; phylum Bacteroidota; class Bacteroidia; order Chitinophagales; family Chitinophagaceae; genus Ginsengibacter. The sequence continues at coordinate 24,191 of JAFDXH010000306.1, forward strand.
AGAAGTGCTGTGGGAAGAATGTTAAGTTAACTCCTGTGAACATTACTCAGAAATGAATTTTTCCTCATGTTTCTGGATAGGCATATCCTGTTATTTTACCTATTCAGTAGTAGAATCCCGCAAATAATGCGAATACCGCTCCCATTGATAATACGTAATGAAAGTGCGCCACGACATAATAAGTGTCGTGCAGAGCAATATCTAGTGACCCGTTTGCTAATAAAACTCCTGTAAATCCTCCCATTGTGAATAAGAAGATGAATCCTAACGCAAATAACATTGGTGTTTTGTATCTTATACTTCCTCCATACATTGTTGCTAATCAACTAAAGATTTTTATCCCTGTAGGCACAGCTATAATCATTGTTGCTGCTGTAAAGTAAGCTCGTGTGTCTACGTCCATTCCTACTGTGTACATGTGATGCTAAATTAAATGAAAATAATCGAAACTCTTAAGTAATATCTTAGTTTTATCTTAAGTTTTATCTTCATTATTTGTTTCCTCGTTACTGAAAACTTGGACTTTATCTTCTATTTCATACTTATTGATCTCTTGCGCCATTTCTTGGATCTGTTCAAATGATTTTCCTCTTCCTCCGTCTTCTATTACTCGGTATAACTTAATTCATTTTGTGTATGCTATCTGTTTTTGTGATTTTAATGGAAATTTTTCTATATAGTCTATCAATCATCTTAATTGCACTAACGAGTCTAATGAAAATGTACTAATATCTTTAGTCAATGTTATATTTCCCCATTTTTCTATCTCTGGATGTATCCCCATCAACTGTTTCATCACTTCATGTTCTCCTTTTTGCCGTATTGTAAATCTCATTCTATATGTTTTTCGTTTAGACCGTTGTGATGCACTAAAACACCCCTCTGCATCTATAAACCCTGTAAATCATGCAGAATCTCTTGTTATTTTTCTCGGTCCTTCTTTTATTTCTATCTTTTCACCTTTTTGTTTTGCATACATCTCTACTCATCTTTTATACCTTTCATTTGTTTTTTGTAATATTAAACGTCCATTGAATATCTCTATTAAATACTTTATATTTTCTTGTCGTGATACA
>JAFDXH010000307.1 GCA_018268075.1 Bacteroidota bacterium
AAATTTAACTTTCTGAAAATCCAATATGAAAAAATTTGTTAGCAGTATTCTATCCGTAATATTTTTTTTATTATCAATACACCTTATAGCTCAGGATTCGTTGAATAAAGACCTGGTAAGCCATCAGCAGGAAAAAAATCAGATAGCACATTCAAAACAGATTTACGATAGTGACTTTAATGAAACAACCCCACTCACATTCAATTCCTATTTTTTATTATTAGGCGCCAATCTAAATCAAGAGTTTACCAAACCTTTTCACATGCGTAAAAAGGATTGGAGAAATTTTGGATTTTTTGCTGGTGGAATAGTTGCAGCCGGCTTTGCAGATAAGCCAATTCAGAAAGCTGCGCTAAATCTAAGGCAACAGAATAGCGGCCTGAATAGTGTGAGTAAATTGATTTCTAATATGGGCGGCATATATGAAGTAGGCGCTATTGCCGGCCTTGGTGCTTATGGTTATATTTTTAAAAATGAAAAACTGAAAACAACTACCCTGCTGGCCACGCAGAGCTACATCACCGCTGCAGCTTTGAGCACCGTTTTAAAATTTCTTTCAGGCCGTACTAGGCCTTCTTTCTATAATGAAAATGTGGAAGCTGAGCCCAGGTTCACCGGACCATTCAATCAATCGGTAAGAGATTATAATGGCAAAAAGGTGAACAGTTCATTTCCGAGCGGACATACTACGGTAGCCTTTGCAGTAGCCACAGTATATGCCTCAGAATATAGTAATACGGTAGCAGTTCCCCTCATCGCTTATACAATGGCGTCTCTTATCGGCATTAGCCGTATCACAGAAAATATGCATTGGGCTACAGATGTATTAGCAGGGGCTGCAATTGGTTTTTTATCGGGCAAGCAAGCAGTAAAAAATTATCACCGGTTTGCAAAATTTAAAAATAAAGAAATTAAAAAGGATCAACTCACCTTCACCTTATCCTATACTTACGGCCACATACAGCCAGGCGTGGTACTTCATTTCAGGTAAAAAAAACCTCTTCAGTTTTTCAACAGAATCGCATTGCACCTTTACTGAAATTTAAAAACCCTAAAACAAAAAATCATGAAAAAAATTCTTGTATTAGCAATGGGCCTTTTTGTCTTAAGCAATTACAACTACGCTCAAAATGGCCAAAAGGCATCAAAAAAATCATTGGTAGTTCCTACAGCAGTAGCCCAATCATTTGCAAAAGATTTTGCCGGCGTAAAACCAAAATGGAGTAAAGAAGATGCTAACTTTGAGGCAAATTTTAAAAAAGAGGGTAAGACTATGTCAGCAGTTTACGGCCCATCTGGCAATCTGATGGAAACCGAAGAGGACATTCCCGTAGCGCATCTGATGCAATCTATCAAAGACTATGTGGCAAAGAATTATAAAGGAAAAAAAATAAAAGAGGCTGCAATCATTACCCGCGCAAACGGAGAAGTAAATTATGAGGCAGAAGTAGATGGCAAAGACCTTTTGTTTACCAAACAAGGACAGTTTATCAAAGCTGTAAACGATTAAAAAAAATAATCAATTTGCCTTTACAATTAGGCAGACAAATATTCTATGGCAAAAAAGTATATTCTCATAATAGTCTTTTTTTGTCAGGCATTAATGGTAAGGTCTCAAACTAAGGACCTTACCTTTTTCCTGAATAGTTCAAGGGACAATGATCCTGCATATCATGAATTGCAGAATGCGCTGCTAAGCAACAAACTGGACAGTATGGTACTGGCAGCTTCCACAAAAATTCAGGTAAATGGAAACGGGAATGCATACTATTCGCCAATCATTAGGGGCTTTGGCTATGATGCAGGCATTACTAACGGGCAACAACTCTCTGCAATTGTGGCGCTTAATAAGCAAATTAATAATAAGCGCTATTTAAGCCTTCAATATAAAGACCTCCAACTTACCGGTGATTCACTCATTTGGTCATCCAGCCTCGGACTGCGCGACATCAAAAAAAATATTACTGCCCAATATATTATCGTTTATGGCGACCAGTTACAACTTGATTTTAATGAGGAGGTAATTCATCAATTATCCAAAGAGGAAAGTGTATTAAAAATTCTTACTCAAAAAAATGTTTACAGACAGGCAGATTACCTGTCATTTTTAGTAACACTTCAGCAACAAAAACTTACACGCAATCAGGCATTGGTACAATATAAAAATGACTATGCAACATTAAATTATTTGTCAGGAATAATAGATACAGCTACCACTACCCTATTACCCCCATCGCTGGAAAGAGCAACCTCAGGCGAAATCAATAATTCTTTTTTCACTCAAAATTTTCAGATAGACAGCCTCCGAATTAACAATAATAAATCTCTACTTTCTGCACAGTACCGGCCTAAAATTTCGCTTTTTGCAGATGGAGGTTATCAATCTACTTTAACCATTACACCCTATAAAAATTTTGGAATTAATACCGGCATTACTCTGTCTATTCCACTATACGATGGGCACCAGCGTAGATTGCAGGAGCAAAAGCTAAGTATTGCTGAGCGTACAAGGCTTCAAAAGAAATCGTTTTTTGAACGGCGGTATCAACAGCAAATTCTACAACTGGAGCAGCAATTACAAAATATAGAAAATCTAAAAGCACCCATAGAGGCTCAGCTAAAATACCTAAAGGTGTTAATAGATGTAAATAGTAAATTATTGGAAACAGGCGATATCAGAATTACGGATTTTATTCTTGCTCTAAATAATTATATAGCAGCCAAAAATCTGGTAGTGCAAAATGAAGTAGCCCGTTATTCTATTCTACAGCAACTAAATTACTGGACTCTAAAAAATTAGTATCAATACATGAATAGACATAATCGTACAACCCTAATTAACCAAAATGAATATCAGGTTTTTCAAATAACAAAAGCAACTGGTGTATATCCACCTACAAAAAGTACACACATGAAAAATGTTTCGATTTTTTTGATTGCGTTTACCATCATTGCTTTATTCAATTCAGGATGTAGCGAAAAGAAAACAACTGAGGAAGCTTCAGCACCCGCCGAAACCGTTACCCCGGTAAAAGTAAGTGGGATAGATTATGGGCCTTTGAAAGAATATATATACCTGAATGCAACTTCTTCTTTTCTGCAAAAAAATATGGTAAAGGCCAACCTGACAGGATATGTACAAAAGGTAGCTATAAAATATGGCGACCATGTAAGACGAGGCCAGGTATTGTTTGTATTGAAAACAAAGGAAGCAGATGCAATTGGTAATTCTGTAAATCAGTTAGATCCCGGGTTTCATTTCTCTGGTGTAAATACGATCCGTTCTGCAGTAGATGGTTATGTAAATGAACTCTCCCATCAGGCAGGCGACTATGTTCAGGACGGCGAACAACTTGCCCTGATTTCTGATACAAAATCATTTGTATTCGTACTGAATGTGCCCTACCAGTATCAGCCTTATATCAATCAAGGTAAAAATGTAGAGGTGATTTTACCGGACAATGAAACGCTTGCCGGCACTATATCTGGCACATTACCATTTGTAGATAGCCTTTCACAAACGCAGGCTGTTTCTATTAAAGTAAATACAACGCATACGATCCCTGTGAATCTGGTAGCAAGAGTAAAAATTATTAAATATGATAAACCAGCAGTAGCCACCTTGGATAAGAAGGCAGTACTTGCCGATCAGACACAGCAGGACTTTTGGGTAATGAAACTGATCAATGACAGCACAGCAGTGAAGGTGCCTGTAAAAACAGGAATTGATTCGGAAGACAAAATAGAGATTGTATCACCAACCTTCCAACCCAATGACCGTTTTATAATTTCCGGTAATTATGGACTGCCCGATACTGCCAGAATAGTTATAGATAAATAATTGCGTTTATAGGTTAATGATAGTTTTTATTTTGATTTAAAATAGTTTACTCATTTGCATTTATGAATAATTTTTTCTTTAAATATAAATCACCTGTTTCAGTAGCTCTGGCTATGATTATTATAGGTGGAATATTTGCCTACAGTAAATTATCTACCTCATTATTTCCAGAAATTACCTTCCCTAAGATAAAGATCATAGCAGATGCAGGCTTACAACCTGTAGATAAAATGATGGTAACCGTAACAAGGCCATTGGAAAATGCCATCAAAAAAATTCCAGACCTCACAGATATCAGAAGTACTACCAGTCGTGGAAGCTGTGAAATTTCTGCCTTTATAGATTGGAAAGGCAATGTGGATCTAAGCAAGCAACGAATAGAATCACAAATAGCAGAAATTAGAAACACCTTACCACCCGGTGTAAATATCACAGTAGAAAAGATGAACCCATCCATTCTACCTGTGATGGGATATTCATTAGAAAGCCATCAGTTGTCTCCCATAGAGCTTAAAGAACTTGCCACCTATACAATCAAACCTTTTCTCAGCCAAGTGCCGGGTGTTTCTGAAATACGAATCATCGGCGGAAAATCAAAAGAATATTGGGTAGAACCAGACATTGCTAAAATGAGTGCAGTAGGAGTAACGCCTGAAGCTATAAGCGCGGTTCTTTCTCAAACAAATTTTATTCAATCTAATGGCTACCTGTCGGATTACCGCCATCTGTACCATACAGTAACCGATGCTTCAGTTCATACAATAGATGAAATAAAAAATATTGTAATCAGCAATGGTAAACGCACTATAACCCTGAGCGACATAGCAGTGGTGCAAGCCAGTGAGGCCAATGAATATATAAAAGTAAATGCCAATGGCAAGGAAAGTATTCTTATAGCTGTAGTAAAACAGCCTAACACCAACCTGATAGACCTTTCAGGTTTGATGAAACAACAGATAAGCTCTTTGCAAAAAATATTACCCAAAGATGTAGTTATAAAACCGTACTACGTTCAAGCCGATTTTGTAAATACCTCTGTAAAGAGTGTGACGGATAGTTTATGGATTGGCCTTTTGCTCGCCATTATTGTTGCCATTATTTTTCTTAGATCTTTCAAAGCAAGTGCTACTATATTGCTTATCATTCCTGTAACCCTTGGCGCTACCATTATTATTCTTTATGCCATTGGTTATACTTTGAATATAATGACAATTGGCGCACTTGCTGCCTCCATCGGTCTCATTATTGATGATGCCATAGTAGTGGTAGAGCAAATACACCGAACGCATGAAGAGCACCCCCGCGAAGACTATCCAACAATTGTTCAGAAAGCTATCCGGTATTTATTTCCAGCGATGGTAGGCTCATCCATAAGCACTATTGTTATTTTTATTCCCTTTATGCTGATGAGTGGTGTAGCCGGCGCTTATTTTAATGTGCTTACTAATACCATGATCATTACGCTGACTTGTTCCTTCTTTGCCACATGGTTAGGCCTGCCTGTTATTTATCTTTTATTTTCCAGAAAAAAGAAAATCAAAAAGCAGATAAAGGAGGCTGAAATAAAGCCGCAAAGATGGGTTTCATTTTTTATTATAAGGCCGTGGCTCAGCTTTCTGATTGTAGCCCTATTAATACTGTCCATTTTTTTTATACTCCCAAAATTGCAAACCGGATTCCTGCCGGAGATGGATGAGGGTAGTATTGTATTAGATTATGTTGCATTACCGGGCACCTCACTCATAGAAACTGATAAAGAACTTCAGGAGGTAGAAAAAATTGTAACCTCCACACCAGAAGTCTCTGCATATTCAAGACGTACCGGTACGCAAATGGGCTTTTTTATTACAGAACCTAACAGGGGGGATTATTTAATCCAATTAAAAAAAGACAGAAAAAAAACTACAGATGAAGTAATAGCTGACATACGTAAGCGAATAGAAAGTTCACAGCCGGCACTTCGTGTAGATTTCGGACAGGTAATAGGTGATATGTTGGGCGATCTGATGACTTCTGTACAACCGATTGAAATAAAAATTTTTGGCGACAATGCTACCAAACTACAGGCCATTAGTGAGCGGGTGGGCAATCTGGTAGAAAAAATTAATGGCACAGCAGATGTATTCAATGGCATTACTATAGCCGGCCCGTCTATAAATATATTGCCCAACTATATGAGGCTTGCTCAATTTAATATTACTCCTGCATCTTTTCAATTTCAGTTACAAACCTGGCTGGAAGGCAACCTTTCAGGAAATGTTTTTGAAAAAGAAAAAGTTTACCCCCTTCGCCTGGTTTTCCCGGGAAGCAAAAAAAGAAGTCTTGAAGAATTAAGAAAAGCTACTATAGCATCACCATCGGGGCGCACAATGCCTATGGGCGAATTGGCAACTATACAAATAACAGAAGGCGAGGCACAGATAGAAAGAGAAAACCTGCAAACGATGGGCGTAGTGTCTGCAAGGCTTGAGGGGCGCGACCTTGGAAGCACCGTAAAAGATATTCAAAATCAAATAAATAGCCAGATTAATTTACCCTCAGGATATCACATAGAATATGGCGGAGAGTATGCCCAACAACAAAAATCCTTTAATGAATTATTAATGATTCTAATTGCTTCAAGCCTTTTAGTATTCGGTGTAATTCTCTTTTTATATCGCGATGTAAAAATTGCTCTGCTCATTCTAATCGTAGCAGTACTGGGAATTTCTGGAAGTTACATTGCCTTATTTTTTACAGGCACCCCACTCAATGTAGGCAGCTACACAGGGCTGATAATGATTGTTGGGATTATCGGAGAAAATTCCATTTTTACCTTTCTGCAGTTTAAAGAAAATCTACATGCGCAATCTGTAGATGAATCTATTATTTATGCAATATCTACAAGGCTACGTCCCAAACTGATGACTGCAATAGGCGCTATTATTGCTTTACTTCCCTTGGCGCTCGGAATAGGCGCTGGTGCTGAATTACACCAACCTCTTGCCATAGCTGTAATAGGCGGGTTTATTGTAGCACTTCCACTTTTACTTATTGTATTACCTTCTATGATGCGGCTTGTGTATCATCAGGCAAAAAAGAGGTAATCCCCCTTTTACTTACTAAAAAGCCCGAAGGGCACTATGAAAATAGTAGAGAGTATGATACCGATTGAAACGATTGTTTGGGCTAACAAACCTAACGATTTGGTATCTTATAAAATGGCATAAAATACCTTGTAAATAAATATAAAATAAAATCAACCTGGCCTGAAAAAATTATAAAATTCCTTGCCGCCAGTCAATATTATTTACAAATATCAGGCTACTGCCTTATTTACCAGATCAGCAGCTTCACTAAGTAAAATTGCTGATTCTACTTTTAATCCGCTCTTATCAATCAACTCTTTAGCAATCTCTGCATTGGTTCCCTGCAGCCTTACTATGATAGGAATATTAATGTTTCCGATAGATTGGTATGCGTCTATTACTCCCTGTGCTACACGATCGCACCGCACTATGCCACCAAAAATATTTATCAGTATCGCCTTTACCTTAGGGTCTTTTAGAATAATCCTGAATCCGGCTTCAACCGTTTGAGCATTTGCAGTACCACCTACATCCAGAAAGTTAGCCGGCTCGCCGCCACTCAATTTTATCATATCCATCGTAGCCATTGCAAGGCCAGCGCCGTTTACCATACAGCCTACATTACCATCCAATTTTACAAAATTAAGATTGAATTTTGCAGCCTCTACCTCCGTAGGGTCTTCCTCGCTCACATCGCGCATAGCGGCAATATCCGGATGGCGCATGATAGCATTGTCATCCACATTCATTTTACAATCCACCGCTATTATTTTTCCATCACTTGTTTTAAACATAGGGTTTATCTCAAGCATTCCGCAATCGAGCCCCACATAGGCATTGTATAATGCTGTTACAAATTTTACACAATACTTAAATGAAGTACCACTCAATCCAAGATTGAAAGCTATTTTTCGAGCTTGAAAAGGCGCAAGGCCATCTGCAGGGTGTACCCATTCTTTAAATATTTTTTCCGGTGTTTCATGCGCCACATCTTCTATATTCATGCCACCTTCTGTGCTGTACATGATTACATTCTTTCCTTTTCCCCTATCCATTAATATAGACAAATAAAATTCTTTTACCGGCTCACTGCCATCATAATATACATCCTGGGCTACCAAAATTTTACTTACCAATTTTCCGGCTTCGCCTGTTTGTATGGTTACCAATGTACCGCCCAGAATATTTTGAGCAATTGTTTTTACATCTTCAAGGCTTTTAGCAACAGCCACACCTTTCTGCTCCGTTCCACGAATTTTGCCCTTGCCCCTACCGCCTGCATGAATCTGGGCTTTAATTACTGCAAACTTGCTCCCATACTGACTATTGATATACCGATAGGCTTCCTCCGCTTCATTAACTGTACTGCATGCAATGCCTTCTTGAACAGGCACATTGAACCTTTTTAATAATTCCTTTGCCTGATATTCATGTAAATTCATATTGAAAAAAATTTGAGCGAAGATAAATGCAAAAATTCAAAATGGCTTAACTTTCAGACACCATTTATGGCAAAGCGTCTTGATCCTTGGGCTTATAAGGACATACGGTTTGGGATTAACGCAACAAATTCAACTGCAATAGAGTAAAGGACTCATGAAATGATTCCCAGTTAAAATAACTTTGGAAACAAACTGCATACGCTTGGTTGTTTATTGTTTGAAGAAAAATACAACCTTCTACCATCTAAAATCCATGTTTATATTTTGAACGTTAACGCATATTTTTATAAATATTTTTTTAATACACGCAATGTCATTATTTAGGAAGTTCTCTTTTCAAAATGCCCTGCATCTGCCAAATAAAAAAACGAGACCAGCAAAAACCTCCTTTCGTATCAATAGTTTATTTTACTTTCTTTTTATCAGCATAGTAATTACTAATTCGAATCCTTTTATCATGGAATTAAAACTGAATGAATCAAAAAAAATGGAAGACTTAACCATCACTGTAACTGATGGCGGCCATAAAATATTAATGGATGAAAATGGAAAACGCAACGGCGATCTTTCTTTTGCTGAGCTCACACTACAAACATCCAAGTTAAGCGCTAAAAAGTTCAGGGTATATCATCCTGAAAGTGAAAATAATTTTAACAGGATTATTCTATTTGACACTTATAAGGTAACCACAAAAGATATGGATTGGAATGGTGTGAGTGTAAAATTAGAGATAGAAAAAATAAAAAAGTAAGTAAAGGATGGTATAAAAGAATAAATTAAATTTGAGCAATGCGGTTTTCCTTTTATTATATAATAGGTGCTCTCTTCTTTATTTCGTGCAATAATTCAAAGCACCTTCTACTGCCAAATAGAAACAGCACAGCCATCACCGGAAATGAATTTTATAAAAGTGTGTTTGCAGTAAGCCGTGTTGAAAGAGAAACCTTAGCAAAAAATGAAATCTTAAACGGGAATTTCCCATCATTTCTAAGAAAGATGGTAAAAATAGAAACTTCCATCACTGCCGATGATGGAAAAGTTATTCATGCATTTTATTTTGTAACTCCTGATTATTTATCCATTGGTTCTGACAAGGATTTTGCCAGAATTCCGCTCACACCAATGACTGCACAATCAATTGCAGACAGCCTACACTGTTTTTTGCCTACCAGAAAAATAGTGAATGATATTTATAAAGCCGCAAAAGTAAAATTAGAGCCAGTACCAATGTACGCTTTTCGGGATAGTGCCGTTACCATGTATCAGCATAATTTGATTATAGAAGGTGAGCGGAAATTAAAGAAAGGGCTAATAGCCGGAATAAAAAAAGATGTAGTAATAACAGGAATGATAACACGAAGTACAAAACCAAACAGGGTAGCCATATATGGCTGGCATAAGTTAGACGGCACGCCTATTCAACCCTTATACACCGGCCATGTAGATTGGTATGTTGATTACAGTCATGGAATCAGATTGATTTACAGAACCATTTATGTAAACCACAAGCCCATGGATTATAAAGATGTATTGCAAGATAATACACTAAAAAGATTGCTATGTGATGAGGAATTTTGCGATTGCTATCGCTATGCAGTTCCAGATTCTTCCGATTAAACAGCTTAGGATTAACAGGCGATAGTCCTATGCTGTTTATTTTTATTGTAAAACTTATCTATTTGTTTTTCATTTCCAGCACTTTTCTATTTCTTTTTCTTTTCTGATTTGGAAATTCATAATCGCTTTGATAGTTTGTATGAACCCTTTTTAGCAATTATATTCCGTTTGTTGTCTGCTATTGCATTTTATGTTAGCGGAATGGCGAAGTCAGGAATTTTATTGCTCCTCGGCCTTGAAATAGAATTATTCACGGCTACGACTCTGTATCTGATGACGTTATTTGGGGTATAGTTATTCGGCACCTTCCAATTTTACAAACAGAAATCCAAGAATTGTTGAGAGAATAAAAATTCGCTACACCAAAAGTATGCTGTAAAAGTTCGTTTCTGGAACAGAATAAAAAACCTTGATAGTTTTTTGCGAAGCGAAAATTTTCTATTTTTGAGGTTTTACCGTTTGATTTTTTTTTAGAAAGTTGCAAATAGAACTCCCTTATCTCACTTATCTTTGGCATCCATATTAAATTTGGAAATTAAAATGGTAGATAAATTAAAAGAAACCGTCGCTTTTATTAAGTCAAAATATACAGCCACTCCGGAAATCGGAATTGTATTAGGAAGCGGACTCGGAAGTTTTACTTCTGAAATTAAATCTGAAGCTGAGATTCCCTACAGCGAAATTCCACATTTTCCGGAAAGCACGGTAAAAGGGCATCAGGGCAAACTAATCTTTGGCGAGTTAGGAGGCAAAAAAGTAGTAGCAATGGCCGGGCGGTTTCATTTTTATGAAGGGTATGATACTAAGCAGGTTATTTTCCCCATAAGGGTTTTAAAATTTCTTGGAATAAAAAACCTGTTCCTAAGCAATGCAGCCGGAGGCATGAATCCCGATTATAAAGTAGGCGACCTTATGGTTATCAACGACCATATCAGCCTATTTTCAGTAAATCCGCTGATAGGTAAAAATGAAGAAGCCTTTGGCCCTCGATTCCCCGACATGAGTGAACCCTACGCTAAAAACCTGATAGAAATGGCAAAGAAAATTGCTCATGAAAATAAAATAGACCTAAAGGAAGGAGTATATGTAAGCGTAACTGGGCCTACCTTTGAAACAAGGGCAGAATACAAAATGCTGAGAATAATAGGGGGCGATGTGGTAGGTATGAGCACAGTACCCGAAGTAATCGTAGCAAACCACATGGGGTTACCCGCTTTTGCCATGAGCGTGGTTACAGATGTAGGCATACGCGAAGAGGAAAATATAATCACTCATGAAGAAGTACTGGAAGCCGCTAAGGAGGCTGAGCCTAAGCTTTCATTGATATTCAAAGAAATGGCCGCCAGGCTTTAAGTATCTTTACTGATGCGATTTTTCAGGAAAATATGTTCAGTTCGTTTTTTGTTGCCATTCCTGGTTACATTTTATGCGTGTGTATTTTTTTCTACAATTGCCAATAGTCAAATCCGAAAAATACTTCCCAACAACATAGGGCAATTACCACAAAACACGAGACCACAGAACAATGGCCAAAAAGGCCCTAACGACTCTATGGTAGTTAAGCATCGTGATGATCTTGCAGATTCAATTACAATTTCTTTCCGATACCTGAATGCATTAAAAAACAGTTACCTCGATTCTGTAATAAGTGATTTTGGAAGAGTATATTCGGTGCCCGCAGATTATGTTACGCTGGGCAATAATGGAAATGCAGCATTTCCCATTTTATATTCTCCCGTACTCAAGGCAGGATGGGATCCGGGGTTTCATGCTTTTGATCTTTATAAATTTACATTAGACAATACCAGATTTTTTAAAACCACAAGGCCTTATACATTATTAAGTTATTTTTTAGGATCAGGTAAGGAGCAGGAAGTAAAAGTATTGCAAACACAAAATATTAAACCTAACTGGAACGCAGGGTTTGAATACAGGCTAATTAATTCCCCCGGTACTTTTCAAAATCAAAATACCAATGATAACAGTTACCGGCTGTTTAGTAATTATCAGGGAAAAAGAAAAAGGTATGCCGCCTATTTTGTAATGATGGGCAACAAACTTTCTTCTGCAGAAAATGGAGGAATCACTAACAATAGCCTGCTTGCCGACCCTAACCGAAAGCGCCGTATTGCAGTGCCGGTAAACCTTGGCGTAGATTCCACCAGCACTTATACTATCTTTTCCAATAAGATACTTACGGGAAATGGGTATAACAATTTTACCGCCTTTTTCAGGCAGAGTTATGATTTAGGCAAAAGAGATTCTATAATTATTAATGATAGCACTAAGGAATATTTATTTTATCCAAAGCTTCGTTTTCAACATACGCTACAATATGATACTTATAAATTCAGGTATCAGGATATTTTAGACAATATTGTTGCATCACAATTGGATTCTGCTTTTTACAAAAAAAATTACGGCATTCCTACTAATCCTTCAGGCGGTCTTGATTTTTGGATTCAGGAAAACTGGAAAGTACTTTCAAATGATTTTACTATTAGGCAATTTCCTCAAACTAAAAATACAGGCCAGTATCTCGAAGCGGGTGCCAGGCTGGAAAATGGACGGGGCGAATTCTATAAATATTTTTATCCCGCCTCTATTTTACAGGTATTTCCTGCGCCGCCCACTCATAGAAAATTTTATAATGTAATACTACATGGCGAATACAGAAATAAGACTAGAAACCAAAAATGGGATGCTACGGTCAATGGCGAATTTTATGCTACAGGCCTCAATGCCGGCGACTTTAATGTACAAGGCAACATTACAAGATATTTACAAAAATTGGGGGATGTGCAGCTTTTCTTCCAGAATATAAATCGCTCCCCATCCTACATATACAGTCAGTATTCAGCCTTTAATCTGGATAGTACTTCATTGAATAAAAAGGAAAACATTACACTATTTGGTTTTAGAGGCGGCAATAAAAATTTATTGCTTATGGCACGCAATATCTCAATTACTAATTTTATTTATTTAAAAGATTATTACCATACAGACCAGTTTAATGGGCTGGTGAATATTACCCAAATTCAAGCCTCAAAATTTACTTCACTCTCCAGGCATATTCATCTATACAGTGATTTCACCTTGCAACAAACCGCCGGAAAAAACCCAATACATGTCCCCCTGTTTTACACACGGCAACGCTTAGCATTTGAAGGGAACTTTTATAAAAATTTAAACCTCAGTACAGGAATAGATATTGCCTACAATACACCTTACAAAGCCAATAATTATTCGCCTATTATGGGAAAATTTTTCCCGCAAGACAGTATTGTTATCAGCAATCGGCCTCAATTGAATATATTTTTTAATTTTCGTATAAAATCATTTACAGTATTTGTAAAGGCAGAAAACTTGAATACGGTAAGTTTTGATAGTGGCTTTGGATTTCTAAAAAACAATTTTGCTGCCCCTTCTTACCCTACTCCTGGATTTATTTTCAGGTTTGGCATACAATGGGGATTTGTAAATTAAAGGCGTCCGATGTCAAGCCTTCATTCCCCCCAGTCTTCGTCATTGCCTCTTTCCTTCGTCATTGCGAGGAACGAAGCAATCTCACCTTGTCTCCGTCATTGCCCCCTGTCACCGTCATTGCGAGGAACGAAGCAATCTCTAACGCTGCAAAAGATTGCTTCGCAAATAAAATACCTACACTGAACAGTGCCTTCCCATTTGCTCGCAAAGACGATACCCGGATGGTTGCTCGCAACCCATGAGCGTCCCTTGTCTTCGTCATTTCCCCCTGTCACCGTCATTGCGAGGAACGAAGCAATCTCTAACGCTGCAAAAGATTGCTTCGCAAATAAAACACCTACACTGAACAATGCCTTCCCATTTGCTCGCAAAGACAACACCCGGATCATTTCAAAAACCAAGGCCAAAAATGGGCTTTCAGTACATCATGGTAATATTTAGCTCCATTCATTGTTGCGCACAAAAAAAATATTATTTTTATACCCTAAAAATCATTCTTATGAAAATATTAAAAAACGCTTCACTGATTGCTATCGCCCTGTTTACAGTACAAAGCACAATAGCTCAAACAAATGTAACAGATACTATTTCTGTAAATGGCAATTGCGGTTCGTGTAAAAAGAACATTGAAAAAAGTGCATTGGCTGCCGGCGCTTCTACAGCCAACTGGGACAAAAAAAATAAATTACTGGTAGTAAATTATGATCCTTCCAAAATAAGTACACTTACCATTGAAAAAGCAGTTGCCGGTGCAGGCTACGACACTCAGGATGTAAAGGCAAATGAAAGTGCTTATAAGCAATTAGACGAATGTTGCCAATATGAGCGCAAGGAATTATCTGCTCCAAAGAAAAATAAATGATTCCCGATTACCGGCTGAGAGAAATTTCTATTACAGATAATAAAATAATTGCTGCAATCATTCGTAAGTCGCTCGAAGATTTTAATGCTGTAAAACAAGGCACTGTCTATTTTGAAAAAAGTACAGATACACTTTCTGAAATTTTTATTCATCCCAATTCGGCCTATTACATTATAGAAGTAGATGGTGAAATAGCCGGTGGCGGCGGGTTTTACCCTACAGAAGGATTGGAAGAAAAAACTTGCGAACTGGTAAAGATGTATCTATCCGGAAAATTTCGCGGGCTTGGATTGGGCCAGATACTTTTGGCGCACCTAATGCAAAAAGCCAAAGCGAAAGGATTTGAAAAAATGTATATCGAAACCATGCCAGAACTTACAAGCGCAATATCACTTTACAAAAAAAATGAATTCAGATTTATAAATCATCCACTTGGCAATAGTGGGCACAATGGTTGCGATGTATGGATGGTGAAAGACCTGCTGTAAGGACCGCCTTATTATTTCCTGAATGAGGTAATTGGTAGCCAACAAGTAGCCTATTCTTTTAATGTATTTTCTATCCGTGTATCAGGAATAAGCCATATAGCGGCAACAACTGCATAGAAAATCAAACTCAAAACGGAATTATAAAAAGAGGCAGCAATCCCTACTGCATAAATTAATATTGAAATTTTACCTTTAATGTTCCTGCCAATGGCCTTTACAAGTACCGAATCTTCCCCATGGAGATTTGCCAATGACAAAAAAAGTATTAAAAAAAATGTGGCAGGCATCAATAAACTAAATCCATAAATAGCCACTGTTTGCGAAGAAAACTGATGTTCACCCATCCAAGCAGTAGTAAAAGGTATAAAAGAAAGCCAAAATAAAAGCAGTAGGTTTTTCCATAATACACTCCCATTCACTTTATGCACCGGCACAAATAAATGATGATGATTGTTCCAATAAATACCAATGTACATGAAGCTGAGGGCATAACTCAGAAATTTTGGCCATAGTGCTATTAAATCCTTAAAGGTGTCTCCTTCAGGTGGCCTTAATTCCAAAACCATGATGGTAATGATTATCGAAAAAAAACCATCACTAAATGCGAGTAACCTTTCTTTAGACATACTTCAAAAATATTATTAATTTACCAATAAAACTTCCGAAACCGGACTGAACAAAAATAATTTCTTTGTTGCCACCTCTCTGCACAAATACCTTGTTCTCACTTTATTTCCCTTTTGAAAAACCCGCCCGCTTTTTATTTTAAAAAAATCATCTTCTTTCAATTGTTCTAATAATAAATGGCTATTCCCTACATCGTATTTTCTCAGCACCCTCAAAAGTTCTTTTTCTGCACATGAGCTGGCTGCAGGATTTTTAAGTGTTCGCATTAATTCCTCCTCAATATCTTTGGGGAATATTTTTTTTAATAAAAAAAGAGCCAACACCTGTGAATATTCTCTTTTCCACTCAGTACCATGCGCCTTAATGGTGTTGCCATATTTTTCAAAAGCGAGCAAATGTGCAATTTCATGGAGCAACGTAATTAAAAATGAAAATTTATTTAAGTTGCCATTGATGCTGATGCGGTGATTGCGATCTCTATGCTTGCCAATATAATTACCCAGAATAGTAGTTCGCGCTCTGGTAATAGTAAGGTGTACCTTATGATCTACAATATAGGGTATCACCAGTTCAAAGGAAGCCTCAGGCAGGTATTGCCTTAGGCTTTCAAGCGGCGAAGTAGATTTACTCATTTGTTTTTTTTCGTACTATTTTCATTAATTGAAATACTTCGAGGGAAGTATAAAATATATAAAATGCCATAGCCAAAAATATACCCGCCTTATTTAATTCGTGCGACAACACGGCAACATAAATTAATAAAGCAGCTACTACTGTAAACATTTTGATGATCAATGAAGAATAAATACCTCGGATAAATGCATTTGTATTTGCAGATTTCACACTACGGTTCTGAATGAGCAGGCCGCTGATACTTATCAGAAATAAGAGCAGATTAGCACCCGCTACAAAATTTACATCTATACCTATTGATTGTAAAAAAGAACGTAAAAAATAAAGCAGCATATTGATTACAATAAACAATATAATTACAGGCACTATTATTTTTTTTGATAGACCATTCATCGAAGATTATTTTTTTGAAGTTTCCTTAATAATTTTATAGGTGATGCCAAAGATCATGATTAAAGGCAGCAACCAAACAAACAATGGAAATGATAATTGCATCCATCCATCTGCTTTTATTCCTATGTAAACTGCCAGCGCTATGCTTACCAAAAATTGTACTCCCATGCCTGCATACTTCATGAGGGTTTTGTTATTTTCTTGCTTATCCCCCATGGCGCCGTCTTGGTTTAGATTTTTGTTTATTCGGAATAGCAATGTCTACGGGCGCTTTGCCAATTTTCAATTGTGCCGTGTCGTGAGATATCACATTACCCCGTAGCACATTTTCAATATTATTTAAATACTGTTGGTTTAAAATAAGCGTCTTTTCCAATGAATCGGCTCTTACTTTTAGCGCCTCATATTCACCTGTTTTATTTCCGGCCTCATTATACCCGGGCAAATAAAATTTAAGAGGTGTAAATGCAATAAGCGCAATAGTAAGCCCCACAAGCAATACAAAAAATATGCTTACCATAAAATAGACACTCCAACGGTTCATTTTAAAGGCTACCACTTCTTCAAATGTATCCTCATTGAGCA
The DNA here is from genome assembly GCA_018268075.1 of Bacteroidota bacterium. Classification (GTDB taxonomy): domain Bacteria; phylum Bacteroidota; class Bacteroidia; order Chitinophagales; family Chitinophagaceae; genus Ginsengibacter. The sequence continues at coordinate 17,043 of JAFDXH010000307.1, forward strand.
CTACCAACCGATAATGATTTTTAATACGTTTAAGAGAAGAGTTAATGCCGGATAATGCCATAAAAAAATAGAATGTTGTTAAAAATAAGCAAGCCGTTTTATTAATTAACCTAATAACTTTAAAATAACCGTATTTTTAAAATAATTTTGACAACAGAAAGTGGTTTATTTCACGTTATAAATAACCAATATTCGACTCAAAAAAACAAGACAGTATCCGATATGAGCCATAGGATTGAAAAATACATACTTTCATTAGCCTTTTTTTCATTTTTTGCATCAGTTGCCAGTGCCCAACTAGGTAAAATTACTTTTGACCTGGAAAAAGATAAGCCAGAAAAGTTCAAAAATAAAACATTAAAGTCCGAAAAAACAGGAGATAAAAAATTTACCCTTCCCCGCCGCTTTATTCAAAACACGGTTTCGCACTATAATTATTTCTTTAATGCCAATAATAAGATCAACCAAGTAATAGAGCGGGCAAGGATTGCCAATAAAGATGATTACTCCAAACTACTTCCCTACTATTGCTATTCACTTAAAAATACAGCCTCACAGGCTACAGAACTGGATTCTGTAATTTTAAAAGCAACCGCCGGCATTCTTCTGCACGATTTGCGAAGTGATTGGGTAGATAATCTTTACCTGCTGATAGGTGAGGCATATTATCTACGCAAAGATTTTGACTCAGCATCAATGACATTTCAATTTATTAATTACAATCTTTTTCCCCGAACTAAAAAAACTCAGGATGATCAATTGATTGTAGGGTCAAATGATAATGGCAATAAGGCATTAAGCATTTCTTCAAAAGAAAGTAATAACCTCGTAAAAAAAGTATTTACCAGGCCACCGAGCCGCAACGATGCCTTGGTATGGCAGGTGCGCACCCTCACTGATATGGGCGAATATGGCGATGCCGCAGGTATTATAAACACATTGCATAACGATCCTCAATTTCCTGAAAGGCTAAAACCTACCTTAGAAGAAATTCAGGGATATTGGTTTTTTCAGCAAGAAATGTATGATAGCGCCATCAGCCATATAGAGGCAGGTATGCCCAATGCTATGGATATATCTGATAAAGCCAGAAGAGAATACTTATTGGCACAGCTATATGAAATGAAGGGCAGTCAGGACACAGCCAGCGAGTATTACAACCGGGCCATGCGGCACACAACCGATCCACTCATGGATATTTATGCAAATCTCAATAAAGCTAAAATGCTAAAAAGCCATGAACCGGCTGAGATTGCCAAAAGCATTCATACCTTGTTATTAATGGCTCGTAAAGATAAATTTGAACCATATCGCGATATTATTTATTACTCTGCAGCAGAACTGGCACTCGAAATACCCGACACTACCGGCACTGTACAATTTTTAAAGAAAGGCAACAGCTATAATCAAAATAATATTTCCCTCAAAAACAAAGCCTTTCTCCAACTGGCAGATATCAGTTACATTCAAAAAAAATACTTGGATGCCTACAATTTTTATGACAGCATTCAAACGGGAGATACTACGTTAGGTGATATTTCAGCAATTCAACATAGAAAAAGTGCTCTGGCTCAGATAGTAAAATACCTGAATATCATTTCCAGAGAAGACAGCTTGCAGGCCATAGCCGCACTTTCGCCTGCAGAGCGCGACCTCTTTTTAAAGAAGCTATCTAAAAAATTAAAAAAAGAGAGAGGGCTTCAGGATGAAGAAGCTACTTCCGGAAATGCTGCAAGTGATTACTTTGCTACTAAAAACCAATCGCTTGATATTTTTGCTAATAACGATACCAAGGGCGACTGGTATTTTTATAATGCCTCCACAAAGTCTAAAGGATTTGCCGAATTTAAAAGTATATGGGGCAAACGGGAAAATGTAGATAACTGGCGCACCGTAACCACCACAGAGCGTAGTATGCCAATGGCCAGCAGAGTAAATGCGGGAAACCCCAGACAGCCAAAAGACAATCCGAATAATATGGGCCTTGACCCCTTGGCACCATCTGAAGGCCCCAATACCGATATGGAAGAAAGAATAGAAGCAGCCCCCTTTCAGGAAGATGTGTCTGTAGAAGGGCTACTTGCTAATGTACCCCTCACTACACCAATGATGGACACTTCCAACCAAAAGATTGCAAAATCATTATTCGCACTTGCAAAAAATTATCAAAACCTTTTGGAAGATTATAAACAGGCCATCAATACCTATCAAAAATCTTTGGCGCTCTTTCCAGATAGCCTTTACAATGGTGAATTATATATGAACCTATTTTATTGTTACAAAAAAACTGGTGATTTAGCAAGAGCAGATTATTACAAAAATTTAATGCTGCAAAAATACCGCGATTCTAAATTTACGCAATATGTACTACATCCCGAAAGATTTGATCCTTCTAAAAAAGATACCGCAGCCACTGCCAGATATGATAAAATTTATACCCTTTTTATAGAAGGAAACTTTGATCAGGCCTTGAAAGACAAGCAAACGGCAGATAGTATTTATGGAATTAATTATTGGAGTCCTCAGTTATTATATATTGAATCGGTGTATTATATTAAAAACAGAAAGGATAGTGTAGCTATTCACAAATTAAACCAGATAACAACACAATTTGCTACTTCTCCATTGAGCGACAAAGCAAGAATGATGATACAAGTATTGAATAAACGAGATAGCATAGAAAAATACCTGACCAATCTAAAGGTAGAAAGGATTCCTGAAGATTCTCAAATAGTAGTGTTTGATGATACACGCAGAGCCCCACAAATACAAGGCCCTGTAGTGAAAACAAATAGTGCCCCCCCCAAACAGAATAATATTGTAGTAGAAAAACCTGTAGTAAACCCCGATAAAAAATTACCACCACCGGTAAGTAATGCAGCGTTTTCTTTTGACCCCAATGTACCTCAGTATGTAGTGATGATTATGACTAAGGTGGATCCTGTATATAGCAGTGAAGCGCGCAATGCTTTTAATAGATATAACCGAGAAAAATATTATTCAAAAAATCTTGAAATTGTAAAAGACACATTAGATAAAGAAAGAACTTTGCTGGTAATCTCTCAATTTGAAAATGCAGACCAGGCCATGCAATATCGTGATCGCCTTAAAAAGGATGCCTTATCAGAAATATCATGGTTGCCTGCAGACAAGTATTCCTTTATAATCATGAGTAATACGAATCTGGAATTATTAAAAGAAAATAAAAAACTAAAAGATTATCTCAATTTGCTGAATGAAAAGTATCCCGGAAAATTTTAGATAAAAAAGGTGAGACAAACAAATGCAAAATAAAAAGGTGAACAAAAAGACAGCTTCTACAATGAGGCCAAGCGTCAAAATTTTATGGATGATGAGCGGTGTAGGCCTGCTATTAGCCATACTTATTTTTGGAGGTGCGTATTTTGGCGCCTTCGGCAAGCTCCCCTCTCTGCAGGAGTTAGAAAACCCACAGGCCAATCTGGCAACAGAAATTTATGCCAACGACGGTACTACAATGATGGGAAAGATTTATGCTGAAAATCGCGTATCAGTGGACTACAAGGACATTTCAAAAAATGTAATAGATGCCCTAATTGCAACTGAAGATGTAAGATTTTACAGTCATTCCGGTATAGACCCCGTAGCGCTTGGCAGGGCCATCAAGGGGTTTGGTAACCAAGGCGGCGGAAGTACCCTTACCCAACAATTAGCAAAAAAAATATTGGGGCAGGAAAACCATGTACCCGTATTGAGAAGAGGAATTGATAAAATAAAAGAATGGATCGTTGCAATAAAATTGGAGAAAAATTTTACCAAACAGGAAATCATTGCGCTTTATTTAAACAGGGTTTCCTGGCTAAATGTATATGGAATCAGAAATGCATCAAATGTATATTTTCAAAAACAACCTTCAGAGCTAAGCACAGATGAGGCCGCCTTGCTGGTAGGTATGCTGAGTGGCCCTGGGCAATACGATCCGGTAAGGCATCCAAAAGCTGCCCTGGCAAGAAGAAATCTTGTTCTGGACAGAATGGTGACCAATAATGATATTACCGAATCCTCTGCTATCATGTACAAGAAAAGGCCATTGGGCATAAAATACAAAAAGCTGGATGAGAATATGGGGATTGCACCTTACTTCCGTACTGTACTTACAAAAACTTTAATTGATTGGTGCAAAACACATAAAGATCCAAAGACCGGAAACAACTACGATCTCTACCGAGATGGATTAAAAATATACACAACGATAGATCCTAAGATGCAACTATATGCTGAAGAAGCTGTAGTAAAACACATGACCGCCATGCAAAAAAACTTCAACAGGCAACTGGGTAAAAATGTATGGAAAGGGCAGGATGCAATACTTGATAGAGCGATGATGGAAAGTGAGCGCTGGAGAAATATGAAAGAAGAGGGCGACAATGTTGAGGCTATTAAAAAATCGTTTACCATACCTGTTAGTATGAAAGTATTTGCTTGGAATGCTAAAAGACAAACAGATACTGTGATGACACCATTAGACTCTATCAAGTATCACAAACAAATGATGCAGACTGCCTTTTGTGCAATGGATCCTATAAATGGAGAAATAAAGGCTTGGGTGGGTGGAATAGATTTTAAGTGGTTTAAGTTTGATCATGTAACTACCAACCGACAGGTTGGATCTACATTTAAGCCCATATTATACACCCTGGCTATAACGGATGCCGGCCTTACTCCCGACAGCTATATTGGTGGAAAATCCATCACCCTTGCCAACAAAACTATCTCAGGCGCTGGTGGCACCATGGCCTACTGCCTTGCTAAATCTCTCAATGCCGCAGCTTACGACCTGATGAGCCGTATAGGGCCCAAAAAAACTGCTGAGTTTGCACATGCCTGTGGTATTAAAAGCAATATTCCTGTGGTACCTTCTATTGCACTTGGCAGTGCCGATATTAAATTAATAGAAATGTTGAGGGCATATACCATGTTTCCTAATAGAGGATTTAATACTGAGCCATTTTATATTAACCGCATAGAAGATAGAAATGGTAATGTATTGCAAACATTTCAAACCGAAACCAAGCAACTCATCAGCGAAGTAGATGCCTATACCATGTACCGTATGATGCAAGGCGTAGTGGACTATGGTACAGGCCACAGCATGAGAGACAAGTTTGGCATCAAAAGCCAGATGGGCGGAAAAACGGGAACTACTAATGATAACACCGATGGCTGGTTTATCGGGTACACACCACAATTGCTTGCTGGCGTTTGGGTAGGTTGCGACGATCCATTTTTAAGAATAAGGCAAACATACGGTGGTAATGAAATGGCGATGCCTGAGTTTGCGTATTTTATGCAGAAAGTGTATGCAGATAAGGCATTAGGTATAGACCCTAAAGCAGAATTTGAAAAACCAGCCGAACTGGATAACAATCCCATTTTTGCTGATCAGAATTTTTCTTCTATTGTAAATCAGGGCCAGGGCGACGACAACTCTGACGAGCAAGGCAATGGCGATGAAAGCGATTATGCACCTGCATCAGGCGTGCCTGTAGAATCCGATTTTGGAAAAGAAAATAATAAGCCTTTAGAAAATAAAAAAAATGAAAAAGATACGCTACACAAAGCGGTAATGCCACCTGCTGCAAAAAAAGAGCCTCAGGCAAAAATAGAAATCAGGAATCCTGAGAAAAAAAATACACAAAACAAAACCGATTATTAGTCGCCCGTTTTTTATTGCTTATCAGAAAAATAAAAATATAAAGCAAACCCAAGTATTATAACAAGAGCTACAGCAATACCCATAGCAAACCACTTTATTTGCCTGCGCAAAGGCGGTACCCCTGCTTCTCTTAATTCAGGGGGTTCTACATATTTATAATCAGTATTTGCATGATCATTTGAAGGTTTCATGACAATGAGTTTTAATTGGCCGTTATTTTTAACCACCAATAAAAGTTAATAAATAATTATGCCACAATCCCTTTAATTTGCCTTGCTTTGAATTAACCATTCTAAACCTTTAACTTTTCGAATCATGAAATATTTTAAAAAAATCTCATTATTGTTTCTGGGTATTGGCTCAGCGATGCTTGTATTTTCCTGGGGCGCCTGGGGGCATAAGCATATCAATCGTGCCGCAGTATTTGCCCTCCCCGCTCCTATGCAGGTATTTTATTATAACCACATTGATTATATAACAGAAAGCGCGGTAGTGCCCGATCTTAGAAGGCCTTTGATAAATGATAAAAATGAAGGGCCTCGGCATTATATAGATATTGAAGATTTTGGAAAAATGCCATTAAGTGATTTTCCTAAAACCACAGCGGAGGCATATAAAAAATATGACAGCGCATTCTTAAATAAGACTGGCTACCTACCCTGGTACATCCAAAACATGACCCAAAAATTAACCGATGCTTTTCGAAAAAGAAATAAATCGGAAATACTTTTCCTGTCTGGCGAATTGGCTCACTACGTGGCCGATGCACACATGCCATTGCATACCTCTTCTAATCACAACGGACAGCTTACAAATCAAACCGGCGTACATGCTCTTTGGGAGTCTATGTTGCCGCAGATGTTTGGTGATTCCTACAATTTTCATACACCCCCTGCAAAATATTTAAGCGATATACCTACTGCAACTTGGCAAATGATTGCGCAGTCACATGCGCTAGTAGATACAGTTCTTATGGCAGAAATGAGCGTAAGAAATAAAATACCACAGGCAGAAAGATATAAGAAAGACAGTCAGGGAAATAATGTGTTATTTTACAATGCCCCAGTTTACTCAGATGAATATGCAGGCCTATTTCACAAAGCTCTTAATGGTATGGTAGAAAAACAAATGCGTTTATCCATTACCGATGTAGCCTCCTATTGGTACACTGCCTGGGTAAATGCCGGCAGCCCTGATTTACTTTCTTTAGATGATCCACATCTTACCAAGCAAAATCGCAGGAATTATAAAAAAGAATTAAAAGCTTGGAAGCATGGCAGATTGTTAAACCTTTCGATGGAAAAGGAATAAAAAAGATATTCCTTAATGAAACGAAAATTGCCCTAAAAAAATATGTTTAAAAAAAAATGCAATTAAACACAGTGAATATCCCAGAAACGAAATGTAAAGAAGTCAATATTCAAAGAAGAAGTGAGCCACTTTAATAAATATGGAGGGTATAAATTTTATTTTCTTTGAAAAATATACAGCAGTATTAGAGATACCACAATGGATTGCGCCGTGAGTTCTTGATATAATTTTTCACATTCATCCAGAAAGCCAGAAATAAATAAAAAATTACAGGCGATCCCATTGTAAGAAAAGAAATATAAATAAAGTACCGCCTTATAGCAGATGTTGCCACTCCCATTCGTTCACCAACGGCAGCGCAAACTCCAAAAACATGCCACTCAATAAAGTTTTTGACTTTGTACATAAAACAAATTTAAAGAAAAACAAACAGCAATTAAAAGGATATTTTTACAAAAGTTATGTTGTATTTCTGCAATCCTGCAGAATTATTTCACCACTTCACATTTATAGTTATTTAGCCTTTTTCAAAATATCCCATCAGTTTAGCTCGCCTGATTTTACTAAAACGCTAATCCCCTTCACCCAGTATCAAACCGCCGGATTAAAAATTCTTTAAAATATTCCAATACTTATTGATCAAATTCCTGATTTTAAAATTTTCAAATTTTTATTAATTAAATTTGCGCAACTTTTTACTACATATTAAAATAATTTCAGATGGTATTTGATATTGAGATGATCCGCCGGTTTTATGAAAATTTTTCAAAAAAGATTGATTTAGCAAGAAAAACAGTCAATCATCCACTCACATTAACTGAAAAAATTTTATACGCACACCTTTGGGATGGCAAGTCCATTCAGCATTTTGGGCGTGGAAAAGATTATGTAGATTTTGCCCCCGACCGTGTAGCCATGCAGGATGCCACTGCTCAGATGGCACTACTACAGTTTATGCAATCCGGCAGAACCAAGGTAGCCGTACCTTCTACCGTACATTGCGACCATCTAATTCAGGCTGAGGTAGGTGCGGCCACAGATCTCTCTAAAGCAAAAACTCAAAATAAAGAAGTATATGATTTTCTGGCTTCCGTGTCTGATAAGTATGGAATCGGATTCTGGAAACCCGGAGCCGGCATAATACATCAGGTAGTTTTAGAAAACTATGCCTTCCCCGGCGGAATGATGATTGGTACCGACTCTCATACAGTAAATGCCGGTGGATTGGGCATGGTAGCTGTAGGAGTAGGCGGCGCAGATGCTTGTGATGTAATGGCAGGGCTGCCTTGGGAATTAAAATTTCCTAAAATAATCGGGGTGAAACTAACCGGGAAATTAAGTGGTTGGACTTCAGCAAAAGACATTATTTTAAAAGTAGCAGGCATACTTACCGTAAAAGGTGGTACGGGTGCTATTGTAGAATATTTTGGCGAAGGCGCTACTTCGCTTTCTTGCACCGGCAAAGGCACTATCTGCAATATGGGTGCTGAGATTGGAGCTACTACTTCCATATTTGGTTATGATAAAAAAATGGGAGACTACCTCAGTGGTACCGGGCGAAAAGAAATAGCAGACATGGCAGATAAGTTGCACGCAGAATTAACAGGCGATGCTGAAGTGTATAGCCATCCTGAAAAGTATTTTGATCAATTAATAGAAATAAATTTATCAGAATTAGAGCCACACATCAATGGCCCTTTTACTCCAGATCTGGCATGGCCACTTTCTAAATTTGCTGAAGCTGTTAAGGCTAATGATTGGCCTGAAGTATTAGATGTAGGCCTGATAGGTTCTTGCACTAATTCTTCTTATGAAGATATAACCCGCGCTGCCTCTGTAGCAATACAAGCAAGTGAAAATGGTATAACTGCCAAATCAGAATTTACCATTACACCCGGATCTGAGCAAGTACGCTATACCGTACAGCGCGATGGCTATCTCGATACTTTTGAAAAAATGGGTGGCCTTGTATTAGCAAATGCCTGTGGACCTTGTATAGGCCAATGGGCAAGGCACAATGCCGATCCCTCACGGCGCAATAGTATTGTAACATCATACAATCGGAATTTTGCAAAAAGAAATGATGGTAATTCTAATACACATGCATTTGTAGCATCGCCGGAAATTACTACTGCACTTGCTATTGCTGGTTCACTTTCTTTTAACCCCATCACAGATTTTCTTACAAATGATAAGGGTGAAAAAATAAAATTAAAAGAACCACAAGGTATTGAACTGCCTATCAAAGGTTTTGCAGTAGAAGACGCCGGCTATCAAGCACCGGCAGAAGATGGTGCGCATATTAAAGTGGCTGTATCACCCACATCCGACCGATTGCAATTGCTAGAACCATTTGCGGAAAACAAACCTGAGGATCTTAAAAATTTAAGGCTTTTAATAAAGGCAAAAGGTAAATGCACCACCGACCATATTTCTATGGCAGGCCCATGGCTTAAATACCGCGGGCATTTAGACAATATTAGTAATAACCTGCTGATAGGTGCCGTAAATTTTTTCAACGACAAAACTAATTTTGTAAAAAACCAACTTACCGGCGAATATGGCCCACTTCCTGAAACGCAGCGTGCCTATAAAGCAGCAGGTATAGGCACCGTGATAGTGGCTGATGAAAATTATGGCGAAGGCTCATCCCGCGAGCATGCCGCCATGGAACCACGGCACCTGGGTGTAAAAGCAGTAATCGTAAAATCTTTTGCGCGCATACATGAAACCAATTTAAAGAAACAAGGACTGCTTGGTGTAACCTTTGCTAACAAGGAAGATTACGACAAGATTTGCGAAGATGACGTGATAGACATTACCGGCACTGAAGACTTTAGCGTAGATAAGCCACTGGTAGTACACCTAACACATACTGATGGTAGCAAAGAGTCTTTCATGGTAAACCATACCTACAATGAGCAACAGATAGAATGGTACAAGGCGGGCGCTGCCTTGAATATTATCAGGAAAAATTTTGAAGCTGCATCGTAGAGGTGGAAGTGTATTATAAGCAAACGATTTTGCTTTGCGGTCTTCGTGAAAAACTTAGTGCCCTTTGTGGTTAAAATAAAAATTAAAAACCACAAAGCACACTAAGGCAGCTCTCACTAAGGTCACGAAGAGTGCAGAAAAGGTTGGAATTTTTACCGGGTCATTTTGTAGCACTTACTTTCCAATACAAAAAGTAAAAACCCTTTACTATCAAGGGTTTCAGCTATTTGGGCAACAAATGGGCAACAAGTTTGCTATTATCAAAGGAAACTGTACAACAAAGAAAGGAAAAAATACTGTTTAGTGAAGTGTCCGAAGTGCCTTATCACTTGCGAGAGCAATAAAGGTATGGTTACTTTCTAACGCAGTTGCTTTGCTACTGCTTCGGTTTGTAAACCCATATACTGGCAAAATTCTTCAATAGTTACAACCTGGTGTTGTTCTTTACTGAAGTACTCCTTAATTTTTTTAATGAGCTTCCTGCCGTACCTGTCGCTTCTGCCTGTGATTACCATAATATCTTTGGGGTAAATGCACATTCTATTCATCAATCAAAAAACTAATTTTCATACTCTATCTATGCCTTTGCTATGGCGTAGCCGTAGCTATGCAATAAAGTATCTGTTGCAAAGATAAAACTATTTTTAAAGACGGTTGAATGGTGTTTGTTGGAAGAATATGCACAAAACGGAACAAATGACCTTCGCCTTTTGTCGGGGCTGATAATGCTTAATAATTTAGGGGTGATATTCATTTTGTAACTTCTTAAATTCTTAATAAAATGGCTCAACAAAAAGGTATAATCAAGCTGGACGGTACTATTGGTGGTATCACATTTTACAAGTCCAAAGACGGGTATCTTGCTCGTGAAAAAGGCGGTGTTTCCGCTGACAAAATCGCCAATGACCCTGCGTTCCAAAGAACCCGTGAAAACGGTGCTGAATTTGGCAGAGCAGGTAAAGCTGGCAAAGTGCTTCGCACTTCTCTTCGTGCATTGCTTCAAAACGCTTCCGATAGCCGTATGGTTAGCCGATTAACTACTGAAATGTTGAAAGTAGTTCAGGCGGACGCTGTAAATCCTCGTGGTGAAAGGAATGTGATTGACGGTGAAGCGGAATTGCTACAAGGTTTTGAGTTCAACATTAATGGAAAGCTCGGCACTACTCTTTATGCACCGTTTACGGCTGCAATAGACCGTGTTTCCGGTGCGCTGACAATTGATATTCCTGCGTTTGTTCCTATACATATGATAGCTGCGCCAGGCGGTTCTACACATTACAAAATCATCTCCGCTGGTGTGGAAGTTGATTTTGAAAATGAAACCTATGTTATAGATACGCAGGATACTGCAATTCAACCGTGGGACGCAACAGCTACGGCTGCAATCAGCCTTGCCAATTCCTTACCTGCTGCAAGCACTCACCCACTTTTCCTTGCACTTGGTGTTGAATTTTATCAGGAAGTAAACGGACAAATGTATCCGTTGAAAAATGGTGCTTTCAATGCCCTGGCACTTGTGAAAGTTAGCGGTGTGTAATTAACAAACTTTCTTTCAGTTAATAAATTAGCTCCTGTTCTCAGGGGCTTTTTTATTTTGTAAATGAAATGCCCTAAAAGGGCAAATCAGATACAAAACGAAAGCCTGACGGCAAACAATGAGCGAAAAGACCGCCAGGCAAATGATAAACCACAACCGAACCATAACGGAAAGCTACAGGACGGCGGCGCAAATGCCTACTAAAGAAACAACGAGGAACGGAAGAAACGCTGCTGAAACGCTGAATGGCAGGGCGGCGCTGACTGATAATACGAAGCTGCTTTTTCATAATAAAAAATTCATGTGCATTTCCCACGTAGGCGGCGCAGTCCAACCAAAAGGAAACGGAATAAGTCCCGAAGGGTGCAGAAAAATGAGGCTAATTTTTGCGAAGCATAGCCTTATTTTTTCTGCATTATGCCGTAGTCTTTTGGCTGGCTGCTGTTGGCTTTGTGCGTTAGCCCGCCGAAGTATCTTGCACATTGAATTTTTTATTATGTGCAGCGAAGTTTGTTCAGGTCGCCCGATTTCGTTTCGGCTTTTTTTTCCTTGGCTTCTTTTGGCAGAAAAGCCACTGTTTTTGGCAGCGGCTTTGGTTGTTAGGTTGATAGCGGAAACTTCTTTACAAACCAATTGGGAAAGGCTTCTTCAAGTCGTTTCATATTGCCACAATCGGCAATTTTGTAGGCTTCAAAAATCGTGGTTTGGAAGGACCCGAAATTTCGGATTAGTCCTTCCTTCCGCATTTCAAAAAGTGTCTTTGTGTTGTCGTT
>JAFDXH010000308.1 GCA_018268075.1 Bacteroidota bacterium
CGCGGTTACTCAATTGAAAATTGGTGAACAGCTTTTCGGTAAATTGTTTGTTGCCTTGCATACTTTAAGTTACTCCCAGTTCAAAGGCAAAAACAAATATCTTTATAAACAGAATGTGAGTTGCGCAACAAGCACAGGCGGTTTGGCAATATGGCGGGGCGACGAATATATTCTCAACTTTTTGTTCTCTATTCGGCTTAAGTTCTAGCAGACGAATAACGCCGAGCATTAGAATAAACAATGAACTTTTATTTATAAATTTAGCTGCGGTTACGGGCTGACGATTTTCAAATACCGCCACATCGCCAAGCCGTAGCCGTTAGCGGTCATTTTACAGACAGTACCAAACTAATTAATTGACACGACAAAATGAAAAAAGCATTCTGGGTTATTCTTCTTCTGGCATTATCAATTTTCACATCTAACGGACAGAATATAAATGTTACAAAACTGGACAGCCTTCTTAACACACTATCGGCAAAAGGTTTGGCAATGGGCAGTTTGACGATTTCGAAAAATGGCACTATTAAATATCAAAAAGCCATAGGTTATTCTTTAGTTAGTGATAATAAGAAAGTAGTTGCTAACATAAATACTAAATATAGGATTGGATCAGCAACAAAAATGTTTACAGCCGTTATGATTTTTCAGCTTTTAGAAGAAAGCAAATTAAAACTTGACCAAAAGCTAAAAACGTATTTCCCCGACCTTCCCAATGCAGACAAAATCACAATACGAAGTATGCTTTATCACAGGAGTGGTTTACATGACTACACTCATGACACAAACTTTCCTGACTGGATGGACAAACCTAAATCGCATGAAGAACTATTAAAAATAATAAAACAAAAAGGTAGCGACTTTGAGCCAGGCACTGACGCAGATTATTGCAATAGCAACTATCTTCTTTTGGGTTATATTATTGAAAAGATTTGCAAAATGCCCTATGCAGATGCACTTAAAAAAAGAATAACATCTAAGCTAAATCTGAAAGCTACTTATTTCGGGAAACCAATCAACATAAACGATAATGAAAGTACTTCTTATAAATATTCCAACAATAACTGGACTAAAGAAAAAGAAACTGATTTGAGTATTCATGGTGGTGCAGGCTCAATAGTCTCGACACCAACCGATATGGTAAAGTTTATTGACGCTCTATTTTCAAACAAACTAATCAGCAAGGCAAGTTTAGCTAAAATGGAAACAATGATTGATGACTATGGAATGGGAATGTTTCCGAATAAATATGGAGATAAACCAAGTTTTGGACACAATGGAAGAATTGAAGAATTTTATTCTGCTCTGTGGTATTTCCCCAAAGAAAAATTAGCTTTTGCCTATTGCACAAATGGCATCTGCTACCCACGAAAAGATATTATTGAAGGCCTTTTAAAAATTTGCTTTAATGAACCGTTTTTAATCCCTTTCACTAAAAATGCAACTTCTCAAGGTGAAGAGTTAGACAAATATCTTGGCAAATATTCCTCGGACCAAATAGTGGTTAATTGTACAAAAGACGACACTAAATTATTGCTGGAAACAAGAGGGAAATTTTTTGAAGCAGAAAAAATAAGTGACAACTATTTTATGAATGCTGAAAGCGGCTATTTCTTTGAGTTCTACCCCGACAAAGGTGAACTTCAAATAAAAGAGACCGATAATATTTATCACTTAAAAAAGGCAAACTGAACGGACAAAACTACCGCTAACAAAAGTATTTGCAAAAGCTGGGCTGGACAATGTAACATCAACTATGTACAGGCATCAGCAGTAGTTCGGGCTCGACGTTCAATGTTCAGCTTTAGTTCTTAACTTCAACAACATATTTTCAAATGGGCATTTGTCCCGGGCTGGACAATCAATGAATTCCCTGCCTTCGCAAATACTCGAACGTTGTGTGCAACTATAAAGACCAACAAAAAATAAATAACTGACAAAAATTATGGGACTTTTCGACTTCTTTAAAAAGAAAGAACAACCAGAAGAAACTAAAAAGAGTAACATTCTGCTTGCTATGCCAATGTTTAACAATGGCGAAACATTTGAACTTAACAAAGTTACGGACTACTTAAAAAACAATTGGAACACTACTATTTCTGATGTAAATGGAGAAAGTGAAACAGTCACTTTTTCTATTCAAGGAGAAACTGTTGCATTTGCGACAATGCCTGTTCAAATTCCTTGGGGCGACATTGAAGAGACTGCTAAATATTCTTATAATTGGACGACTGCAGATAAAGATTTAGAAAATCATAATTCGCATATTATAGTGACTGTTATGTCAAGTAAGAATACAACACTTGAAAGATTTAAAATCTTGACAAAGGTTTTATCTTCAATAGTTGCGACAACAAACTGCATTGGAGTTTATCAAGGTTCACAGTCTTTATTAATTCCACGAGAGCAGTATCTTGGCAGTGCAGAAGCCATAAAATCAAATCAAATTCCACTTGACCTTTGGATTTACATAGGACTACGGAAAAGCGAAAATGGAAACAGTGCATATACTTATGGACTGACAGCGTTTGACAAACTTGAAATGGAATTCATAAACGCTAAACTTGATTTGGAAGAAATGCACAGTTTTTTAAGCAACATTTGTGCTTATGTAATCAATAGTAACGTAACATTTAAGAGTGGCGAAACATTAGGCTACACTGCAGAGCAGAAAATAAAAATTACCAAATCAAAAGGACAATTTGTAGAAGGACAAACCTTAAAACTTGAAATCTAAAAGAAAAGCTGCACACAACATCGGTGACCGATGCACAACTAGCTGCCAAAAGATAAAATAACAGGAACCTTGCTGATTTTCAGAAGTTGATTGTTTGAGATTTTTTATTTCAACTTTTGATGTTATACTGATGGACAATACCGCAGGGAACGAAAAATGATAAAACAAAGGCTTTGCAGGTCATTTTTCAACTCTTTCATCTTTGCCATCGCTGCTACTTTTAGTTTCCTGCTGTCCCAGTTCAATAGTTTTTTGAGATTATAC
>JAFDXH010000309.1 GCA_018268075.1 Bacteroidota bacterium
ATTGCTTTGCGTGCCGATATGGATGCTCTGTCTATAACAGAAGGAAATAAAATTGAATATGCATCAAAGCACAAAGGGGTGATGCATGCATGCGGTCATGATGTGCATACTTCATCGTTGCTCGGTACTGCAAAAATTCTGCAATCGCTAAAGGGTAAATTCGGCGGAACTGTAAAACTCATTTTTCAGCCGGGGGAAGAAAAGCTTCCCGGAGGCGCCAGCCTGATGATAAAAGAAGGAGTATTGGAAAACCCCCGCCCACATGCCGTCATTGGACAGCATGTAATGCCTTCCATAGAATGCGGCAAGATCGGTATTCGCATAGGAAAACACATGGCATCATTGGATGAAATAGCAATAACAGTGCGTGGTAAAGGCGGGCATGGCGCTCAGCCGCATCAGAATATTGACCCGGTGTTAATTACTTCACATATTATTATTGCACTACAGCAAATCGTAAGCCGCATGGCCAATCCGCATACGCCTACTGTTTTATCATTTGGAAAGTTAATAGCCAATGGCGGCATTAATATAATACCTGATGAAGTCTATATAGAAGGAACTTTTCGCACCCTTGATGAAGACTGGCGCAATGAAGCGCATCAAAGAATGAAAAAAATGGCGGAGCAAATCGCTGAAAGCATGGGCGGCAGTTGTGAGTTTATTATCCGCCGTGGCTATCCATTCCTGATAAACAACGAAAAGCTAAGCGGTCAGGTAGAAGTTTTAGCCAAAGATTATCTTGGCGAAGACAATGTATTGGATATGGATATATGGATGGCCGCAGAAGACTTTGCCTACTATTCACAGGAGGTCGATTCCTGTTTTTATCTTTTGGGTGTTGGTAATAAAGAAAATGGAATTGTTTCCTCTTTGCATACACCAACTTTTAATATTGATGAAGCAGTGCTGGAACTTAGCATGGGTTTAATGGCTTATATAATTATCAGACAATTAGAAAATGTAAACCGAAGTGCTCGCCGTAAATCTCGACCCAATTAATACATAATGGTGCTATTAATATTTTTTTGGGATGTTCAGATAGATCGGGTGTCTGGATGATGAGAAAATATCACAAATTAAAATTCCGTATATTTTGAATGGCAAGTATATTTTGTTTTGGTGAATTATTGTTGCGGATGTCACCAATGTTGAGTAGGCAATGGATTCGTAACGGAATGCTCCCGGTGTACATTGGGGGTGCTGAATTGAATGTGGCTACTGCCCTTGCTCAGTGGAGTATGCCTGTGAAATATGGAAGCGTTTTGCCCGATCATTACCTCAGCCGGGAAATCATCGGGGAACTTAAATCAAAAAAAATCAATACTTCTGCGATTCATATCTCTGGTAACAGAATTGGGATTTATTATCTTCCCCAAGGTGCTGACCTGAAAAGCGTAGGTGTTATTTATGACAGGGTGGGGTCCTCATTTGCTGAATTGAAGCCCGGAACGATCGATTGGAATGAAGCATTGAGAGATTGCAGTTGGTTTCATTTTTCTGCTATTAGCCCTGCATTAAATGAGAACGCCGCACTGGTTTGTAAAGAAGCAGTAAAGGCAGCTTCATCAAAGGGAATAATGATCTCTGTTGATTTGAATTACCGTGCAAAACTTTGGAAATATGGGAAACAACCAGTAGATGTCATGCCTGAGTTGGTACAGTATTGTGATGTAATCATGGGAAATCTTTGGGCGGTAGAAAGCCTGTTGGGACTCGAATCACCCATTAATAACAGTGAAGGAAAAGACAATGATGAATTGCTGAATGCTGCCGGCATAAGCATGATGAAATTGCATAAGGGATACCCTAAAGCAAAAAGTTTTGCCTACACATTTCGTTTGCAAAACGAATACTGGGCCGTGTTGCAGTATGGGCCTGAGAAGGCTGTTTCAAAGCCTTTTTTAATTGGTCAGGTAGCAGATAAGGCAGGTAGTGGAGATTGTTTTATGGCCGGATTGATCTATGGAATTTACTACAAACATAAGCCGAAGGATATAATAAACTTTGCAGCGGCAGCAGCTGTGGGTAAGTTGCATGAACCAGGCGATGCGACGAGGCAGACGGTTGAACAGATAAAAGCAAAAATGTAATGGAGAAAGAACAGCAGGTCATAAATAAAGTAGAGCAACACGGGTTATTACCCCTGTTTTATCATGATGACAGTAGCACTTGTATTGCTGTCATGAAGGCTTTGTATGAAGCCGGTGTTCGTTGTGTTGAGTTTACTAACAGAGGTCCGCTGGCCATACACAATTTTAAGCAACTCGTTCAACTCCGGGATGCTGAAATGAAAGGTATGTTGCTCGCCACAGGGACGATAAAAACCCCCGTTCAGGCCAAACAATTCATTGACGCAGGAGCTGATTTTTTGATAAGCCCTTATTTTGATAATGCCATATGTGAAGAAGTTTACCAGCAGAAAATGTGTTGGATACCTGGCTGTATGACACCATCGGAAATTCATGTGGCTGAAAAGGCTGGCTGTAAAATTATCAAATTATTTCCGGGAAATATATTA
>JAFDXH010000030.1 GCA_018268075.1 Bacteroidota bacterium
CCACATCCACTACAACAAGGATTAAGACACCCTTGTTAGTGGTCACAACGACCATAGGGCGACCTGGCTGAGAGCCACATCCCCCGATTTCGTTCCTCATTGGGGCAGGCTACTACAGCAAGGATTAAGACGATAGTTGTTGACCTGCATAAAAACCAAGTGCTTTTAGGCTGAGAGCCACATCCACTACAACAAGGATTAAGACACCCTTGTTAGTGGTCACAACGACCATAGGGCGACCTGGCTGAGAGCCACATCCCCCGATTTCGTTCCTCATTGGGGCAGGCTACTACATCAAGGGTTAAGGCTTAATTTTCTTTATATTTTATATTTATAGATTGCATCGCACACCATCCTCCTTTAGTTTCTCATTGTGCCATGCTATTACCGCATGGAACAATTTTTTAAAATTGCATTGCGGTTTTTTCTGAATTAATGGGATACATAAGCAACAAAGTGCGGCTCGCATTAAATTAGCGGTGTAACTAAAACTCAACTTTTTAAAACCATAAATCGTAGAAAAGAATGGTTGGTACCAATGAGCCTGTATTGAAAATTTTGGAATTTATCTTCCCCTCACTATTACCCCTATCCCTCATAATCAGGAAAATAATCAATCTCCACAAATTGGTTATTTTCTTTTTTAAAACCTCTGCAATACATACCGTTGGTAATAATGAGGTAAGGCACTTCCAAGGCGGCATGATACCGCAGCGCCTGCGCTAAGGTTTTTTCAGAGAGGGGTGCCTTCATTTCTTTGCATTCTATAATCATCCAGGGCAAGGCATTGCGCCGGTAAATAATTATATCGCATCTTTTGCTAAGGCTGCCCAGTTTTATTTCTTTCTCAATTGCTATAAGGGAGGTAGGGTAGTGCTTTATCAGATCTAAATACCCGATTACATTCTGCCTAACCCATTCTTCGGGTGTTAAGGCAAGCCATTTTTTTCTTACAGCATCAAAAATTTTTTGGCCATTTTCGGTATGCTCAATCCTGATATTATTTTTTGAAAAAGTTAATTGAATCATGCCTCAGAATAATGTCGCAAAGTTGTAAAATAAATTGCAAGTAATTTTTACAAATAAATAAAGTGATAGAAACCTTGTAATATCGTAATTTTATCCCTATTGTAAATCTAAAATTTACTCAACTGCATGAAGACAAAGAAAGAAATCGTAGATAACTGGTTACCCCGTTATACAGGCGAAAAGTTAGCCAACTTTGGGAAATATATTTTACTCACCAACTTTTCCAATTATGTAAAAATGTTTGCAGAAATTCATGGTGTGCAAGTGGTGGGCATAGAAAAGGCTATGGAATGTGCTACTGCCGATAACATCACCATAATCAATTTTGGAATGGGAAGCCCGGGTGCTGCTACAATCATGGATTTACTCAGTGCTATTGACCCCAAGGCTGTATTATTTTTGGGCAAATGTGGCGGCCTTAAAAAACGTAATAAAATTGGCGACCTTATACTACCCATAGCTGCCATCAGGGGCGAAGGAACCTCTAATGATTATTTTCCGCCCGAAGTGCCCGCTCTTCCTGCATTTGCTCTGCAAAAAGCTATTTCAACCACTATCAGAGACCATGCCTATGATTATTGGACAGGAACAGTTTACACTACCAACAGGCGCGTATGGGAGCATGATGAAACATTTAAAGGATACCTGCGCAAAATAAGAGCCTATGCGGTAGATATGGAAACTGCTACTATTTTTACTGTTGGGTTTTATAATAAAATACCTACCGGTGCTTTGCTATTGGTAAGTGATTCGCCCATGGTGCCTGAAGGTGTAAAGACTATTGAAAGTGATGCAAGTGTGACAGCTCAATTTGTAGAAATTCATTTGAAAATTGGAATTGAATCATTAAAACAATTGATCAATGATGGGTTGACTGTAAGGCATCTTAAATTCTAAGTATCCATACTTTTTTTATGTGAATTTTTTCATTAAGTTTTATCCATGCTACTACCCGTACTTCAGATAAAGAACCTCTCTATCTTATTTGGTACAGATGGGAAACCTGCTACAGCGCTTTCAGGCATTGACCTCACCATCAATAGGGGAGAAGTGGTTGCAATTGTAGGCGAATCCGGATCTGGAAAAACTATTACTTCACTGGCTCTGCTTCAACTGCTTCCTGAGGCCGCAATAGTGGCTACAGGTGAAATTTTATTTTATAAAAATGGCAGCAATGATAAACCTATAGATCTATTAAAGGAAAATGAAGGCAGCATAAGAAAAATAAGAGGCAATAGCATTTCAATGATATTTCAAGAGCCCATGACTTCATTGAATCCGTTGAAGAAATGTGGAGAGCAGGTAGCAGAATCCCTTCGTATTCATAAAAATATTTCTGTAAAGGAAGCATTAAAACAAACGGCTGAACTCTTTGATCTTGTTCAATTACCTGATCCTGAGGGCATGCTGTACCGATACCCACATGAAATAAGTGGCGGACAGAAGCAGCGCGTAATGATTGCAATGGCGATGAGTTGTAATCCTGATATTCTGATTGCAGATGAGCCTACTACTGCTCTGGATGTTACTGTACAAAAAACAATTCTGCAATTGCTGAAAAACCTTCAGGCCAAAAATAATATGAGCATCATTTATATTACTCATGACCTGGGCTTAGTAGCTGATATTGCAGACCGCGTAGTAGTAATGTATAGAGGTCAGATAATAGAGCAAGGCAACGTGACTCAGATTTTTACCAATCCGCAGAAGCCCTACACGCGTGCATTGCTCAGTTGCAGGCCCACACCTGCATCCAAAGGCAAGCGATTGCCTGTTATAAACGATTTTCTGAATGCTCAAGGTTTTTCAAATGCAGAAATAGTAAATGAGCAGCTACAAACTAATTATGATGCAGCTACTCTAAATGCTAATAAGCATGCGGTATTGGGCTTATCCGAAAAGGAAATACCAATTTTGCAGGTGGAAAATTTAAAAGTTTATTTTCCTGTAGAAAGATCCTTTTTAGGAAAGGTTACAAAATATTTTAAAGCAGTAGATGATGTTTCTTTTGAAATAGGTAATGGTGAAACGCTGGGGCTGGTGGGCGAGAGTGGCTGTGGAAAAACGACTCTTGGCCGCACACTAATCAGATTGATAGATCCCTATGCAGGCCGTATTCTTTTTGCGGGCAAAAATATTGCTGAAATAGATAAAGAATCATTGCGCAGGAAAAGAAAAAATATTCAAATTATTTTTCAGGATCCTTACGGATCACTCAACCCGCGCATGACGATTGGTGATGCACTAAATGAGCCTATGAAGGCGCATCATATACTGCCAAATGATAAATCAAGAAAAGAAAAAATTATCCATCTGCTTGAAAAAGTGCAATTAAAACCGGATCATTTTAACCGGTACCCACATGAGTTTAGCGGGGGGCAGCGCCAGCGCATCTGTATTGCGCGCGCCTTAGGGCTGAGTCCTGAATTTATTATTTGCGATGAGAGTGTATCTGCATTGGATGTGAGTGTACAGGCGCAAGTGTTAAACTTGCTCAATGATTTAAAAAGTGAATTGGGGTTTACCTGCATTTTTATTTCACACGATCTTTCGGTGGTTCATTATATCAGTGATAGAATAATGGTAATGAACAAAGGAAAAATTGTAGAAACCGGCACTGCAGATGAAATTTATTTTAACCCCCAAGAAAAATACACCCAGGGCCTTATTGCTTCCATTCCAAAGGTCCATTTTTAATAATCGTAATCGCCATAGGTTGTATTTTGAAGATAAAAATATTTACCACTTTTATAAGATTGAATTTCTATTTTTTTAAATTCTTTTTCCATTTGTTCGCCTTCTGTTGACTGGGCATCAAAAACTTTATCGGTAAATCTTGTAAACTCATATCCGGTAGCAACTTTGGTAGTATCTAACGGCTGCAGGCCACTGAATGCCATTTTCCATGGATCTTCTTTTTTTATGCGGTACTTGAAGAAATATACATTTCCTGAATCATTTTTATAAACAGATTTAACTCTTTTTAGAAATACCATAGAATCTATATTGTTTTTAGAACTCATTTCCATCAAGGCACTTCGCGCCATCAGATTTTGAGAGCGATAGGCCGTAGGGAATTTATTTTCAAGTTGATACTTCTTTAATTGGTAATAAAAAGATGACCGGTATTTATCATCTGCTGCGATTGTATTTAAAATAGAATCAGGTACAGGATGATTGTTTTTGAGCATCAATATTGAAATGGCTGATAATATATGAGGGTTTTTAGAACGCAACAGGTTGTCGAAAAATTTGCGAACCGGAGGTTCATTTTCATAGAAGGGGAAAAGGATCGTAGCGTATTGTGCTAACTTTTCATCTGGCTCTGAAAAGCTGTTTTGATCATCATCATCGTCATTAGTTGTGGTTTTATTTTCCTGCTTCAACATTTTTTCATCTATAGCTTGCTGCTTTTTGTATGTAATTTTTGCATCAAAATATATGGTAGAATAATATTCCTTATAATCATTTCCTTTTATAAAATTACTGTCAATAAGCATGGCCAGCGTTGATATTATGTTTTCTTTATAATCATCTATAATCGCCAGCTTCATAATGTCGGGATATAATTGTCGTGTGAGTGCAAGTGAATCGTCTAAGTCGTCAAACAGGCCATTATATTCATAATTACTTTCAAATAGAGGTGGGTCTTCCAGAATCAGGTCTTTTAATACCTCGTAGGCATATTTGGTTTTGTTTTTTGCCAATGCTTTTATCACTTCATTTTGAAAAATGGCTGTGTCCTTAGAACGTTCATAAATATTCTTAAGCATATCTACCACTTTCTTATCTGTTTTTTCTTCATTCAGGTAGCCTAACTGATCTATCGCTTTTACTTTCATGTCAAAATAATCTTTATCAGAATATTTAAGGGTTTCAAAAAAATTCTGAAATGCGGGAAGATCTTCTGCGCCAAAATATACATTGTAAAAAACACTCAAGGCTTTGGCATGGGTAGCGCTGTCTGTGCTTTTAAGGTCAGTAAAAAATTTGGCAGCTTTGCTGGATTTCATGTCAAAAAACTCGCCTTTGTCCAGCGGACGAAATGTTTTGAAAAAAGTACTGATAAAATTTTCAGAAGTGCTTAGCGAATCGCCCATAGTGGTAAGGCGGTATAGCCTTCCATTGTGAAATACTAATAATCTTTTGATGGTTTTTAAACTGCCTGTATCTGTTAAAGTAAAGGTGTACGTTTTTATGCCTTCAATAAGGGTAGAGTCGAAAGAGGAAAGCACCAGATCATTCTTTGCTTTATAATCCTTTATTTCCCCTTGCACATAATCAAATCCTTTTTTTAGCCGGAAATAGGAAGGAAGCGCCTGCATAGACACACTAATTTCTTCACCTGTGGAATCGCTTAGATAAAAAGCATTTTTTAATGGAGGCCAATAATCTTTATTCCCTTGGGTTTTTAAAGTTTTTGAGGTAATATTTTCAATTAAGGATCTGAAGCCTGCATCAAGATCTGGAATAACAGAAGACTTTACTTTAAAATCTATAAAGGTGTCTAATACTGATTGTGGAGTATTATAATGAAAGGGCACAAATTCAAATGTTGAAAAAAAGGAATTTTGATTTTTCGAAGAATCTGAAGATTTTTCTGAAAGAAGATAATATTGCGCCCCTTTTATCACAATTTTTATTTTGTTATAACTTCCATCCTTTAAGCTGAATGATGCATTCCATGATGGGTAGCCTTTAAAACTTTCAAAAGTTATAGGACCGCAGTCTTTGATAAAATCCGCGCTTTTGTAGGATTCATATACCAGCTTTAAAGCAATCGTATCTGGATCGAGGAACGTAAAATTATTGACTGCTTTTTTCAGAATTACATAAGAATTACCCCTATCCTTGTCAATGGCAGAATATTCAAAACGGTCTATATTATCAATACCTTTGGTATTAATGAAAATGTGGGGTGATTGTGGCAGATATATCTTAAAACCACCTTGGGCAGGAGTAAACAAGAATGGAGTGATATCGGCAACTTTTATTTTAAGTGAATTGAAGAATGTATCCGCTTCTGTTCCTGAAATATAATCCTCCTTGCCACTAATTTTTAAAATAATAATTTCAAAGGGGGTAATGAATATCTGATATCGTTGCAAATCGCCACGCCTTGTTTTGCTGGTGATGTCAAAGCCATTAAACCCACTATTTTGAATCGCAATTTTCTTTATTATTTTCCCAGGAATATTTTCATAAACGATACTGTCTAATTTTTCTGAAACTTGCCTTTCCGTTTTATTGAAGAAGGAATTATAGGTCTGAACCCTAGTCAATAAATAATAGGAACCATTGCTCATATCAGCAAATTGTTGCCTCTGAAGATTTGAATTGTCAGTAGTGAGTTTATATAAATTTCCGGGTGCGCTCAAGGAAATAGTACTGTCCGAGGTGTATTGAGTATAAAAATGAACCGGTACCTTTCTTTTATCTATTTCATTTTGGTGAAAGCTATTGGTATAAACCAATTTTACAGGACGAAGATGATATCCTTTAGAACGTAATAATTCAATAACCCCTTTTGCTCCGGGCAGGTGAGCGGCACCTACGGCCGCAAAAAGTGAATTCTTTTTTAAAATAGTATCAATGGAATTGGCCTGAATCACATTTCTGGCAATGAGAAATTTATTTCGAAATGCTTCCGATTTAAGACTGATGATTTCTAGCGAGTCTAATAAATCAAGGTCACCATGGCGATAAGCATCTTCGATTTTTTTATCCAGATCTTCCGGAGGGTCGGTTGGCGATACATTAGATTTTTTTTCATTTGCCATATCTGCATAAGCTTCTAATACCATTTTTTCTGTAGTAATATAATCTTCTACGCCTGTGGCAGTTTTGCCCAGCTTTCTGGCAGTTTGGTAAATGTATAAATCCAGAAAGGTGTCTTCTTCAAAATCTTCCCGGCTTTGGTTAGACCTGTAGAGAAGGCCATTGAGCACCACAGGTTCTACTTGTAATGCGCTTTTTAGTTCATCTTCATAATCCTCTATTTTAAACGATTTTTCATTTAAATAATCATCCTTTGCGGTTTGTATAAAGGTTTTATAATCTTTTTGAAGCTTGTCCATTCTAACCATTTCTACCTGCCATTTTTCAGGATTTAGCTCGATGGCTACGGTATGAACACTCTTTAAGGCATTGTAAAACGAATCTGCCAGATGGAACACCATTTTATTATTTACATGCATAGTTCCGAATAAGTAGGAGGGCGTCTTTAGCCCATTACCAGAAATTTCCCAGAGCAACCCCTGATACTTTTTGACAGGTTGGTTTTGGGAATATCCACTTTGAGCCATTACAAAAATGAGTGTACAGCAGGCGAAGGTTAACAAGGTTTTTTTTCTCATGTATGAAGCAGGTAGTTTATAAAGAGGCCACAAAATACAGGAAATATCTAAAGTTGTAAGATGCTACACCTTTTAAAGCGACGGCAATGCCTGTAATAATTCTGGCCATAAAAAATTGTCTTAATATTTTTAAATAAAAATATTACCTTTGCCCACTTTTAAAATCATGCCGTAACATGATAAGTGGCCTGGCAATAGCCGGGTACGTATCTCTGTAAAACAGTAAATGGCATGTGACCAACATTTAAAAACAATTGTCACATGAAATTAAGTCAATTTAAATTTGACCTTCCGCTTAACCTAATTGCTCAGAATCCTACAAAAAGAAGAGAAGATAGCCGCCTAATGGTCATCGAAAGAGCAACAGGAAAAATTGAGAACAAGCAATTTCGCGATATACTCGATTATTTTGATGATAAGGATGTATTTGTCGTGAATAACACAAAAGTATTTCCTGCGCGTATGTATGGGCGCAAAGAAAAAACAGGTGCCAAGATCGAAGTGTTCCTATTGCGAGAGCTGCATAGGCAAAACCGCCTCTGGGACGTAATTGTGGACCCTGCAAGAAAAATTCGTGTAGGTAATAAATTGTATTTTGGTGAAAATGATGAGTTAATAGCAGAGGTAATTGATAATACCACCAGCCGTGGCCGTACCATCCGGTTCTTGTGGGATGGCCCAGAAGAAGATTTTAGAAAGATGCTTTATTTTATGGGCGAAACGCCGCTACCTAAATATATAAAGCGGAAGCCAGATGAGGAGGATAAGGAGAGGTACCAGACTGTATATGCAAAGCATGAAGGAGCCGTAGCAGCACCAACTGCAGGGTTGCACTTTAGCCCGGAATTAATTAAAAGGTTGGAAATTCAAGGAATAAAATTTGCAGAAGTAACACTGCACACGGGGTTAGGTACCTTCAGGCCTATTGAAGTAGAAGACCTTAGCAAGCATAAAATGGATGCGGAATATTACCGTATAGATGAAGATGCCTGCCGAATTGTAAATAAAGCTAAAGAGACTCAGCATAGGATATGCTCAGTAGGTACTACCACCATGCGTGCCATGGAAACTTCTTTCACTGCACAGAAATTATTAAAGCCATCTGAAGGGTGGACAAATCATTTTATACACCCACCTTACAATTTCAGTATTGCTGATTCATTGGTTACGAATTTTCATTTACCAAAAACGAGCTTACTTATTATGGCATGCGCTTTTGCAGGGTATGATTTGATGATGGAGGCCTATAAAAAGGCTATAAAGGATAAGTATCGCTTTTTCAGTTATGGCGATGCAATGCTGATCATTTAATCTTCATTTTTCAATCATAATTCAGCGTTATTGAACCATTAATATCTTAACTTTGCACCCCATAAATAAGTATCAAAAATGAGTGGAGCCTTAAAAGAGGTAAGAAACAGAATAAAGAGTGTACAAAGCACTCAGCAGATTACCAAGGCAATGAAGATGGTAAGCGCTGCCAAATTAAGACGAGCGCAGGATGCAATAATCCAAATGCGGCCTTATGCTCAGAAATTGCAAGAAATGCTCACCAATATAGTGGGTAGTGCAGAGGGCGATATCAGCAATCCCTTGGCCAAAGTGCGTGAAGTAAAAAAGGTACTTTTGATTGTAATTACCAGCGACAGGGGATTGTGTGGCGGTTATAATAGCAATATTATCAAGCTAGCCAAGTTAGATATAAATGAGAAATATGCTTCACAGTTTGCTAAGGGCAATGTAACCATTCTTCCAATTGGCAAAAAAGCTTTTGAATATTTTTCAAAAAATAAATATAAAATAATAGATAACTATTGGTCTTTATTCTCTGATTTAAATTTTGAGAATGTAGCCAACGCTGCCAAATATGCTATGGACTCATTTGCCAATGGTGAGGTAGATGCAATTGATATTATTTATAGTGAGTTCAAAAATGCTGGCACGCAGGTGTTTGTAGCCGAACCTTTTCTTCCGGTAAAAAAATCTACCGCTGCAAAAGGTGCACCAAGAGCAGATTTCATTTTTGAGCCAGATAAAAATATTCTTGTGCAAGAACTAATGCCAAAAATATTAAATACCCAACTGTATAAATCAATGCTGGATGCCAATGCAAGTGAGCATGGAGCAAGAATGACTGCAATGGACAAGGCCACAGATAATGCACAGGAATTGTTGAAAACTTTAAAAATAAGTTATAACCGCGCCAGGCAGGCTGCTATTACCACAGAACTTACAGAGATAGTGAGTGGCGCCGCTGCTTTGCAGGGTTAAGCATCAGCTTTTTGATCCGGTCAAAAAATGGAATTAAACATCATCATCCCTCATATTGAAGCCCTGATTTTTGCCAGCGATAAGGCTTTGCCATCTGGCGAATTGTTGGAACTAATCAATAATGCTCACGGATTTATTGAAGACAGGGTTACTGCCGATCAGGTTGAGATTGCACTGGAGGCCATCGTCGAAAAATACCAATCAGATTTCTATGCCTTTGAAGTAGTTGAGAGCGGTGGTGGATGGCAGTTTCTTACAAAGAAGCCCTACCATGCTACCATTGCACAGCTCAATGGAGATAAATATTTAAAAAAACTTTCTGTAGCAGCTCTTGAAACGCTTTCCATTATTGCATACAAACAGCCCGTTACCAAATCTGAAATTGAAACTATCCGGGGGGTAAATTGCGATTATGCAGTTCAAAAACTGTTAGAAAAGGATTTAGTAATAATAGCCGGAAGAAAGGAAGATGCTGTAGGCAAACCACTCATTTATGCCACCTCCAAAACATTTATGGATTATTTTGGAATAAACTCCGCTGAAGATTTACCCAAAATAAAAGAAGTGCTTGATTTGGAGGTAGCAGAAGCCACCGCTGTAAATGAAACATTGAATGTAGAAGAAAGTGTAATAGAATTGCCCTTTGAAGAAGAAATAATTGTAAGAGAACATGAAGAAGAATCTTCTGATGAACCAGAGTCTGATATAGTTTCCGGAGATGAATTTTCTTCAGAAAATAATTCCTGATATTTTTACTGTCCCATTATGATACCGGCATTATCCACTGAAGAACTTGTAAATATTGCCAACGAGTTTGGTACTCCATTGTATGTTTACAATGCGGATCGTATTGCGTACCAATACCAAAAATTAAAGAATGCTTTTAGAGATATAGATTCCAGAATCTTTTATGCATGTAAATCCCTTACAAACATTCAGGTGCTTAAATATATGAGGTCTTTGGGTATTTCCATAGACTGTAGTAGTATTAATGAGGTGAAACTTGCAATACATGCGGGGTTCAAAGAGCAAGAAATACTTTATACATCTAATGGGATTGATTTTTCTGAAATCATCGAAGCAAAAGAATTAGGTGTTCATATAAATATTGACAGCCTTTCAAATCTTGAAAAATTTGCCAAAAAATATGGACACAGTTATCCAGTAGGTATTCGTGTTCGCCCTAATATACTTGCCGGTGGCAACCTTAAAATATCCACTGGCCATGATAAAAGTAAATTTGGAATCCCGATTGAAGATATTTCACAGGTAATTCATTATATATCAGCATACAACCTTCATATAAATTCACTTCACATACATACAGGTAGTGAAATAGTAGAAGCAGCAATATTTCTGGAAGGGATTCAGGTATTATTTAAATTACTGCCGCAATTCGATGAGGTAACCCACATTGATCTAGGTGGTGGTTTTAAGGTGGCCTATAAAGCAGGCGATGCCGAAACGAATGTGAATGAGCTAGGGCAAGCATTAAAAGAGGCTTTTGATGAATACGAAATGAAATCAGGAAGGCATCTGAAAATTTGGTTTGAACCTGGAAAATATCTGGTAAGCGATGCTGGGTATTTTATTTGTAAGGTAAATGTACTGAAGCCTACAGCCAGCACTTTATTTGCCGGCGTTAATTCCGGATTTAATCATTTGCTACGCCCCATGTTTTATAATGCATGGCATGATGTAGAAAACATAAGTAACCCTAAGGGTCAATTAAAAAGCTATAGTGTGGTTGGTAACATTTGTGAAACAGATACGTTTGCCTGGGATCGCAATATTGCAGAGATTAGCGAAGGAGATTTGCTTGCTTTTCATAATGCTGGTGCTTATGGTTTTGAGATGTCTTCCAATTACAATTCCAGACTTAAGCCTGCAGAAGTATTGGTTACTAATGGTAAGGCACAGTTGATAAGAAGGCGGGAAACTTTTGAAGACTTATTGAGGCATCAGGTATAATTCTTTCTGACTTAGCTCTAATATATCATTTTATTTTTCATTCAATTTTAAAGAAAAGAGAAATGAATCAGGATTCAAGCTCAATAAATGAACCTATTGTTATTATCGGCGGTGGTGTAATTGGTTTGTGTACTGCCTACTACCTATCGGGGAAGTATAAAAATATAACGGTGGTAGATAGTGGCGATATTACAAACAGTTGTTCCTTTGGCAATATGGGATATTTATCTCCCAGTCATGTGATCCCCATTGCTTCGCCAGGCATTATTCGCGAGGGCCTTAGGTACATGCTTGATAGTAAAAGCCCATTTTATATTAAACCAAGATTGAGTCTTGCTCTTGTAGAATGGATGCTCAAATTTTACAAATCAAGCACGGCTTCTGTTGTAGAAAAAAATTCGCCACCATTAAGCGCACTGCTCAACCTGAGCCGCGCCTTAATGGATAATATAAAAGCAGATATTGGAGATGACTTTGGCATGGAAAGTAAAGGCTGCCTGATGATGTGCCATTCCCAAAAGATGTTTGAAAAAGAATGCCATGAGGCAAAGGAGGCACTGCGCTTTGGCCTGAAAACAGATATCCTTAACCGGCAGGAAGTGCAGGCATTGGAGCCAGATGTAGAAATAGATGTGACTGGAGCTGTATTATTTAAAAGTGATGCCCATATTCATCCGGGGAAATTTATGAAATCAATGCATAAGTACCTCCTTGGTGCAGGAGTACAATTTCTACTTAATACTGAAGTGCATGATATAGATAAGATGAAGGACAAAAGTTTTGAAATACAAACTAATAAAGGAATTATAAAAGCAAAGCAATTAGTCTTATGTGCTGGTAGCTGGCTTCCTCAGGTTGCAAAAAAACTTGGAATAAAATTATTAATTCAGCCAGGGAAGGGATACAGCTTCACTTATGAACATGTAGAAAAGAATATTCAATACCCTGCAATCCTTATGGATGGAAGGTGCGCCATGACACCTTGGAATCATGAATTACGAATTGGGGGCACTATGGAATTGAGCGGTATCAATAAACAAGTTTTGTTTAAAAGAATGGAGGGTATTTATTATTCAGTAAAAAGGTTTTATCCAGGCTTGAAAATTGACCTGCCAGAAAAAGAAAATGTATGGACAGGCCTGCGCCCAGTATCACCAGATGGACTCCCATATATAGGTAAGCCTAAGGGGTATGAAAATGTATTTATTTCTGGCGGACATGCTATGTTAGGCGTATCTGCGGCTGCAGCTTCTGGTCTATTGATATCAGAACTTTTTGAAAACTCTAAACCTTCTATTTCTATGGATGCATTTGCAGTAAATAGGTTTTAGATTAATTTTATACCCATTAATTTTTTTAAAAATATTTTTTATGGCAAAGGTTCAATTTTTAATGTTGGGCAGAGACCCGGTAGTGTTACAAAAATTGTTGCGGTTTATGAATGAAAATCCCGAATGGGAAGCAGATGGTACTATTGACGATCGTAGCGCAACGATTATT
Source organism: Bacteroidota bacterium (assembly GCA_018268075.1). Lineage (GTDB taxonomy): Bacteria > Bacteroidota > Bacteroidia > Chitinophagales > Chitinophagaceae > Ginsengibacter. The sequence continues at coordinate 13,128 of JAFDXH010000030.1, forward strand.
TTTAATGAGAAAAATATTCAGGTAGTGGTTTTTATTGATGATGTTTCAGCAACTTCAAAAGAGAAGCTTAGTGCTGATTTTAAAAATAAAAAACCAGCTACCATTTTTATTAATCATTCCGGCGACTCCAGAGGATTGCTTGCATCAGAAATACAGGAATCATTTAAAGAAAATAACTTTGACCCCTCCACACTTCAGGATGAAGTGGCCGCGGTGGAAAGTAAAGATTCGAAATAGCTTCCAAGGCTGATTAACCTAAGCCTACTTCGGTATGCATAGCAGGGATTTCCACATCAGAAAACCCTTTGCTAATTAAACGGTTTTTAAAATCCATCTGAACATCATATTCTCCATGCACCAAGAATAATTTTTTAACCAGTTTAGGGTCCTGACAGGCAAGCCATTGGCACAAGTCATTATAATCGCCGTGTGCACTCATTCCTTGTATATCGCCTATCTCTGCATTTACCATGTGCCTTACACCAAAGATGCCTACTTCTTTTGGGTGTAATTTCAATCTGCCACCCAGCGAGTTGGGTTCGCAGTAACCGGTGAGCACAATTGAATTTCTGCTGTTCTCAATATTGTTGCTGATATGGTGTTTTACCCTGCCAGCTTCTGCCATACCACTGGCAGAGATTATCACCATTGGTTCATCCCTGTAATTCAATGATTTACTTTCTTCTACAGATTTTACAAATCTCAATCCTTTAAAACTAAATGGATCATTGTCTGTTTGCAATAATTTTTTTACCTGATTGTTAAAATAATTTGGATAACTTTTTATGATCTCAGTGGCCTCCATGCTTAGGGGGCTATCTACAAAGTAGGGAAGGTCTGGTAGCCTGTTTTCCTGTTCTAACTGGTTTAATTCAAAAAGAATTTCCTGTGTTCTTCCAACACTGAAAGCAGGAAGAATTAGTTTGCCCTTTTTTTGAAGGCAAGTTTTTGTAATCCAATCCAGAAGTAAATCCTTTGTGCCGGTTACATCTTTGTGTAGTTTGTTTCCATAAGTAGATTCCATGATAATGTAATCAGCTTGCGGAAAGTCTGCTGGCGACCTTAATATGGTATCTCTATAACGGCCTACATCACCCGAAAAAGTAAGCCTGGTTTCTTTGCCATTTTCGTTTATCTTAAGATGCACTGTCGTGCTTCCGATTATATGCCCGGCATCAAGATACATGAACTGTACCTGATCGTCTATTGCATGCCATTGGCCATAATCCACTATTACAAAATGTTCGGTTGCTTTCTTGGCGTCTTCGGTAGTATATAGTGGAGAAAGGTAGGACTGGCCAGATATTGCTCTTTTTTTATTTACAAATTTCAAATCACTTTCTTGAATGCCTGCACTGTCTTCCATTAATATGGCTGCCAGATCTCTTGTGGCGGGCGTTGCAAATATTTTTCCATTGTATCCTTCTTTTATCAATTTGGGTATTAGCCCACAGTGATCAATATGTGCATGCGACAATATCATATAATCTACCTCCGTAGGTAAAAAACCAAAGGTTCGGTTTAATGTTTCAGTGTCCTTACCCATTCCCTGAAACATGCCACAGTCAAGCAAATATTTTTTACCATTTGACAGCGTGAGTAAATGTTTTGATCCCGTTACAGTGCGTGCTGCACCATGAAAGCTGATTTTCATATAAAAAAAATTAAGTAGAATAAAATTAAAGTAAGGTACAAATAAATAATTTTAATACCCTATTCTAAATTTATTTTCCTGCCTGATATTTGGTCATAAGTTCGTTAGTAAATATTTCATGGTTAATATTAAGAGTAGAATAGTTGATTTTATTTTTTTTGATTCATTTTGCTTTGAGTGACCATGTAAAATTAAATTCAGCGACCAAATCATTATTGCTGTTTCGTCCGTGTGATTGAGCAATAATAGTAACACCCGTACCTGATTCTACCGCTTTCATTACGGCTTCTTTTATTTTTATTCCATCCACGCAAGTAAATTCGGTAATCTCTTTTGCCTTTTTAAAATACCGTGCATCCATACCAACCACGAGCATAGAAATCTTTTGTTTTGCCTGTTGAGTATGCAAAGTTGTTAAAGCGCCAGTGCTCAGTTCTGCTGCCATGGCCAATGATGCAAAATAGGTAGAATGGAATGGATTTTGGGTAAGCCATTTAAAGGGGACACTGGTAATACATTTTTCCTCATCACATGATTTTATTTTAATTCCTGAGAAAAAAGCAGCAGGAAGGTTCCTCAATAAATACAATCGAAATTTAAAATTGTTATTAATCAGTTTTTTAAATGATGCCATGCAATTTTATTTATTTTTTTGTTCAATGATAGTGAATTTTCTGCTTAAGCTTTCACCCTTTTCGTTTACAATGGTTATTGTATGTGTACCTGCTGAAGGGCTGAGTGCTACCTGATGAAAGGTGGTAGTAGTAGCTACAAATTGATTATCAAGATGCCAGTAAAGTTGTTGGTTCTCTTTTCTGGAAGCCGCTTTAAATATTGTTTTGCCTCTGTGCCCATCTATTTCTATGGGTACGTATATTCTTGCACCCGGCTCAGGGTAAATAAATGATAGATTACTGTTGCTTGTTTCTGCATTGCATCCTGCTAAAAATGGTGGAAGCAACTTGTAGTCATGATTTTTTTGCTGAAAATAGTATTCCATTGTCGGTGGTAGTACAAACCAACTTTCATGTAGCATTTTAGCCGGATCATAGCACGAGTTATTTACTTGAAATGTGCCGGTCGCATCTAAATGTATTTTCTGATGATAAGGACACAAGGATGATTTTATTGCGTTTGCAGGCAACATCATGGTGTCCACTACATTACAATCAACATTTGCCCTGAAGCCACTTTGATGGCAGATAGGTAAATAAATAAAATTTTTTTCGGGTGGCTGAAACCATGCAGATGATGGCAAAGCTCTGAAAATATCAAACATGATTGGTGCAGAGGTTTGCACGCCTACCAAACCTGGCCGTCCCTCACCGGTCGTATTTCCTGTCCATACGGCTACTACATATTTTGGTGTGATGCCAATGGCCCATGCATCTCTAAAACCAAAGCTGGTCCCCGTTTTCCATGCAATTTTTTGCGATGAGGCAAATTGTTGCCATAGCCCTTCTTCGCCAGGCCTCATTACTTCTTCCATAGCCTGAAAGGTGAACCAGATTGAAGTTGGGTCTAATGCATTTATTTTTTGTTCATTGGTATTTGATTTATGGGAAGGGGTAGAACTTGCTAAATATTGGGGCTGGAAAAAATCTCTCTTTAATGCCTGGTAATTATTATTTTTTTGATTGATCAATGTGCGTGCCATACCCGCGTATATACCTGCAAGATCCCACATGGTGACTTCGCCACCGCCCAGTATCAGCGAAAGGCCATAATTATCTGCAGGCTTATTTAATGTTGTCATGCCAAGTTGTTTCAGCAAATCATAAAATCTAGCATATTTATACTGTTGTAAAATTTTTACTGCCGGGATATTTAGTGAACGGGATAGTGCCAACGATGCCGGTACTGCCCCATCATAATTACGATCATAATTTTCTGGAGTATAGCCGCCTACCTGAGTTGGAATATCTGGAATCAGTGAATGGGGTAATATTAATCCTTCGGAAAGTGCTGAAGCATATAAAATGGGTTTAAGAGCGCTGCCCGGGCTTCGTGGGGCTCTTATCACATCTACATCACTTTGGAGATCGGGATTACTAATATCATAAACATTACCCACATACGCTAATACTTTACTCGTTTTTACATCCAAAACCAGAGCACATGCATTATTTATAGCATTGCCTTTTAAGATATCGTGGTGCCTGTTGATTATTTCTGTAACTTTTTGCTGTAAATCCTCATCAATTGTTGTTACACTTTTATCAGCAGTAATATTTTTGTTTTGCACATCGGCACGAAACCGCTGTAATAAATGTGGAGCAAGCTGGGGCAAAGGAAGCGGCTTGCCTGGTAAAGGTTCAAGTTTAGAAAGGTAACAGGTGTTGCTGTCAATAATTTTATCAGACAGTAATTTATCTAAAAGATAATTTCTTTTTTTCAATAGAGTGGGGCTGTTCTTGCCAGGATGTACTAATGATGGCGCATTAGGCAAAACAGCAAGTGCTGCCATTTCGCCCCAGCTAAGTTTTTTTGGGCTTCTACCATAATAGCGCCACGCAGCAGCATCCAATCCTACCACATTGCTACCAAAGGGAGCGTGTGAAGCGTAGAGCGCCATAATCTCTTTTTTCGAATAAGTACATTCTAATCTTACCGATTGAATACATTCAATTATTTTTTCTAAATAAGACCTTTTCTTTCCTTGCCTGCTCAGCCGCATCACTTGCATGGTGATGGTGCTTCCACCCTGTATTCCTCCTTTGCTTTTTATATTTTTTAAAGTTGCTCTTCCAAGGGCAAGGATATCTACACCGGGATGATGGTAGAACCTTTTATCTTCAAATGTGGTTATACACTTTATAAATTTATAGGGTACTACCTCATCATAAGGAAATCGCCATTGACCATCTGGTGCAATAGCCGCACTTAATAAATTTCCATCCCTATCTTCAATGACATAACTATTGGATGTAGGGAAAAGTGAAGAAGGGATGCTGAACCAAAACAAGGTAAACAAAATAAAAAAAACACAAAGGCTTGCAATGATTTTTTTCTTTTTTAAAAATTTCCAGTATTTACTATGCTTACCGAGCATTGATAAATTTTATTTTTCTATTCAAAGATTGCAAGATGTAGGTATTGCTTTCCAAGTTCATATTTAGTACAATTGATGCCAGAGGTAAAAATAAGCCGGCGCTCTATGCCTTTCAGCATACTCATGGCTGCAATATTTTAACCTTAGCAACTATTTATCAAGGTGATATTATTCTTTTTTCACTTCTACCCATTGCCCTTTGGTTCCTGCGTTTATGGTGTGATCATACATAGCAGTGCAGTATGTACCCGGCAGAAAATATTTACCCAGATAGGCTGCATTTAATTGCACATAATAAGTTACAGTTTCATTTTGCCCCAGGCCAAAATAGGTATATACTCGATCATCTCTTACATCTTGATATTCTGAAGGTGAATTTTTCCAACTTCCCTCGCCTTCCTGCAAGCGCGTATTAATAATCTCCCATCCTGAAGGGAATATTTGTGTCAAGGCCATACGCTCATAATAACCTCTACCGCCTGGGTTTTTAATGGAAACTTTTGCAATAAAATCTGTACCCTGCTGCAGATGTGCTACATCTATTGCTTGCATATTCCTGTTTAAATAGCTTACAGTCATTGCCAATACTGCAGGATTGTTTTCAACTTTGATATTTTCTCCGGTTAGGGGTTGGCCTCTGTTGATGACTCTTACATACAAAACATTTTGCCCGTTATTATTCAAGTTGATGCTCGCGCTTCCTTTTTGGATATCAATGGGTAACTGATAGATATAGGACGGGCTATTGATGGCTATCTGTTGATTGTTTATTCTGGCAGTTGCAAGAATTTTATTGGTAGATATATTTTTACCGCAATAATCTGCGATTGCAATCAATGCATACGCTGTAGTTTGTGTGCTGTACCATTCATCGGATGCTAACTTATAGGCAAGAGTAGTTACCAACTGGGAAGCCTCATTTCGTTTACCCATTAGTGTGAGAGTTTGTAAAACCATCGCCTCATCTCTGGTATCTGACCCGTAAGAAATGCCGCCTTTATTGGTAGTATTAAATGTAGTGGGCAAGCTGGAGATTATTTGTAATGCTGTTTGATCTTGGCCTGCTAATTTATATGCCGCAGCAAGATTCCACCGGGCTTGCGGAGAAAGATATTTGAATTCTTTTAGCCGGTTCATAGCGCCCAGTTCAGGGCTTTTTGCAAGTGCCAACAAATACAACCGGTATGCCTGGGTAATATCTGCGCCATAAAAATTAGTGGTAGAGGGAGCCCATGCGTTAGCTTTTGTTTTTTCAAAATTTCTCCATTGCGAAATCATAGATTCACTTACGGTATATCCATGTTGCCGCGCGGCAAGAAGAAAATGCCCTGCATAATTGCTGCCCCATTCATCGCTGCTTCCTATGCCAGGCCAATAACTGAAGCCTCCATCATTTGCCTGAAAATTAAATAAGGAAGCAATACCAGCCTTTACATTTCTATCTATTTTTGCCTTTCGGGCATCCGAAAGATCTGTAAGTTGATTTAATACTAATTGAGGAAAGACGCCTGAAGTAATCTGCTCTACACATCCGTGAGGATAATCTATTAAATAATCAAGGCGCTTTTGAAGATCCATAGCAGGGATACTGGAAATCTCCAGCATAGCACTGGCAGATTGAGGGGTGCCAATAGGATTGATCGCGGTATTCCATTTACCTCCTCCATTTATTTGTTGTGCTGTTATATTGGTTATTGCAGGATTGGGGTTTCTTACATTCAATTCTACTTCATCTTTGGCTTGCTCGCTGCCAGCCACCGCCTGAAAAACAATTTTACCAATACCTTCTCCAGTTTTCACTTTAATATCAAAGAAAATCATTTTTTCGCCAGGCTCTGAAAAGCTTACCTGTTGCGATGTGGGGCCAGATGCTTCAAATAAATTATTTGATAATAAATTAATTTTTACATCATGAATATTTTTTTCCATTGCAAAAACTGTTACCGGTATCCGAACTGTTTCGCCCGGGCCCAATACGCGTGGCACGGTAGAAAGCAGCATTAATGGTTTTTTTACAAGCACTGTTTTTTCTGCATTGCCAAAAGTATTATCTCCGGCAGCCACTACCATTACTCTAATAGATCCAATGTATTGAGGAAGTGTAAATGAGGTGGTTTGTTTATCTCCTTTTTTTAAATGAAAGGGGCCAAGAAACTGAACAATTGGTTTAAACCGGTTTGCTTGTTTTTGTTGTACAGGTCCACCTGCCTGCTGATCGCCACCGATAGTAAGAATACGCTCAATGTTTGCACCCCAAGCACCGATGACGTAATCAAATAAATCCCAACTCTTTACACCCAGCGCTTCCCTTGCATAAAAATAGTTGTGCGGGTCAGGTGTTTTAAAGTTGGTTAGATCCAGCAATCCATCATCTACCAAGGCAATTGAATAATTCATTTCCTTTCCTGATTGCTCACTAACAGTAACGCTTGTACGCACTTCTGGGCGAATAGTACCCTGTATAGATATTGCTGGTTTCAGAATAGTATTTTTATCCTCCACCATTATGGGTATTACGCCATACATTCGTATGGGCAAATCATTCATTGTTTGGGCATGTGGCTGCAAGAGGCTTACGTTTGCGTATATGTTAGGTGCCATTTCTTTTTCAGCCTTGAACTTTACAATTGTTTCGCCCTCTTTTGTATCTACCCAAATAGTGCGAAGTACTTGGCTTCCGGTTTCCAGGCTTATTAGGCCTCGCCCACCTTTACTGCTGGGAATAGTAAGTGTAATATCATCGCCTACCTGATATTTATTTTTATCTGAGGTAAATGATAACATGGAAGCTGCCGTAGGGTCATCCATATTATTTCTACTTTGCCATCCCGGCTCATCCAGATATACAATACTACCGGTAGTATGGCCACTTTGCAGGTCTTTCACCAATATCAGGTATCTGCCCCATTCATTAGAGGCAGCACTAAAACTGTAACTGCCTCTGCCATCTGTAAGATTTATTTTCTCTGTTTTAATTAATTTATTAAACTTATCCTGAGTAAAGTTGCTAAGCGAATTGCCGCTATTATCCCACCACCATCTCCATTGTATTTTGTAAAATTGTACTTCTACCTGTTTATTGCCTGCTATCAGGGAGCCCTTTCTATCTACATCTACAATTTGGGCAGTATGCGATTTTCCTGTAACCAAGAAGCCCCATGGTTTTTCGCCTTCGGGTACTTTTATTCCTGCATAGCTGGTGTAAGGGCTATAAGGAACGCTTACACTATTGATGCTGAATGCGCCGCCAGGCTCAAAAACTTTAATAAATAAATTTGCAGTAAGCATTCCGGGGGCGGTTCCATTATCTTCAAAATTAGTTTTTACAGTTGCTTTACCTTCATCGTTTAGCTTGCCATCAAAAATATTTTTCGTTTGAGCACTATAGTTAGTAGTAGGGTCGTAAAAGGTGTAGCCGGTAAATTTTGCAAATGTTGGAGTATTTGCATAGAGGTTGGCATCTATTTTGGCAGTTAAATTTTTTGCAGTGGCACCAAAAAGCCACCTTGCAGAAAGGCTTATCTCTTTGGGTATATTTTTTCCAAGCATTGAATCATTGTTGAAATCCATGTCAATCTTCAACCTGTTAGGCATTACAGTTTCTACCCGAATTCTTTTTTCAAATGTGGCACCGCCAATTTTTATTTTTGCAAGCCAGTTTCCTGTGGGGGAGTTTGTACTGGTGGCTATACGGAAAACATTGAATCCCTCATTGGTATTATTTTGAACCAATTTTTGGAATACCTGGCCTCTTGGTGTGTATAATTCTAAAGTGAGCGGATGATTGGGTGGAAGCTTGTTATCCTTGTCCTGAACGATACAGCTTAAATAAATAGAATCTCCAGGCCGCCATACTCCACGTTCTCCTGAAATAAAAGCTTTGATCCCTTTACTAACCTCCTCACCAGAAATATCAAATCGGCTTAATGGCAGGCTGCTTCCATCATCTATTTTCAAATAGCCCTTTTCTTTTTCCTTCTTGGCAATTAAAAGAAATGGTTTTTCAGGAAGTTCCACAGCGGCAATCCCTTCTCTGTCGCTATTTACAGTTGCTATTTCCTGCATTTGATAATTCAACACTTTAAGTTGTACATCTGCCAGTGGGTTGGTCGTTAATATGTCGGTAACTACAATAGTAAGTTTATTGCCAGAACCTCGCTTGGCAGTAAGCCCGATATTGCTGGCAAGGATATTTCTTGATGCCCATCTGTCTTTATTGTAATAGGAATTGTAACATGGATTATTTCGATGATCCCAATCATAGCCATAGGGATAGTACTGATCGTAACGATTCCAGAAATCACTATTTTCATCAGGTGATTCTTCATTGGTATAACTATAATTTTCTTCATCTTCTGTATTGGAAGAAGAGTCTATTGATTTGCAATCATACAAGGAGTATTGTGGCCTAAAACCAATGGTGACGCGATAAATAGCCCCTGGTTCTGTTTTTAAAAATTGATCAATATCGAGAGAAAATCTTTGTTTCTTGTGAAGATCCAATGTATTGTCATTATCCAGTCTTAACGTTTTTTGTACTATTGGTTTAGCCACTCTTCTTAACTCTTCACCACCTTCGAGATTATTATTCTGTAAAAACTGGGGAATATTATTTTCATAAATCTTTAAAATGCTTACATCAACAGCGCTTAGGTTCACTGCTTCGAAAGGAAGTACGAGTTTGCCTGAATTGGGTAATATATTTCCCCTTCCCTGAATAGTTACAGAAGGCATTCTGTTTTCAAAAAATACATTGGAAGTAAAAGGCCGGTCAAGTGTTTTGTCAAATGTGTTTTTAATTCCTGCATTTACATTTACAGTATAGTTTCCATCAAGTTTCTCATCGGTATATAATTTTATTTCGCTGCCATTGATACTAAATGAAACAGCAGGTTGTTCACTTATGGAAAGCAATCCGGTAAGATCCTGACTTGGTAAAATAGGATCACTGAATTGCACAGAGGCATATTGGTCATCGTCATTCATCGCCATTACATTTAGCACCTTGAAATCGCCTATGGCTGGCACTTCTAAAGTTTTATTGCCTTTAATATCTATGTTCATTGGAGAGCCATTCCATTGCAGGCTAAGCGTTTGGGTGGTAGAAGTACGCGCAATTGGCTGGGCTGTAAAATTGTGCGTTTTAGTATTACCGTTATGTTGCCATGTAATTTTTATTGGATTCTCCTTCATGGAAATGTTTATCAACTTTTCCACATCTGCATCATTTTCAAAATCTGCTGTTTCTAATATGCCCGGTAAAAGCATCTGGTCTTTGGTGCCATCACTTCTAAGTCCAAGGTCTTTTACACTAAACGAGGGTTTAATGGTTTTTACATTGAAAATAAATTCATTGTATTTTGAAGGTATATGAGTAACCTTTCCAAGCTGGAATGTGATTTTATATAATTGATCAGGTTTTAAATTTGCATCTGGGATAAATTCAATGGTTCTTGCATCTATCCAATGTGATTTGCCATTAACTGCCGGGGAGAATGTGATGAGAGATTTATCAGCTACGTCTCCTAAAGCATGTGATGTTGCTGTTTGGGCAGATAATTGAATTTTAATACTTGCTTTTTTTGATATAGTGCCACTCGTGTAGCCATCAATGTATTGGCCAAAAGCAGGATCAATAGAAATGAGTTTGTTCTTTTGTGAGCAACTGTAAAAAATGATTGAAAACATCATTGATATTACGGCTGTTAGGGCGTATCGGCCTAATGGCCTGACTATTGAATTACTCATATCAGCTATTTTTATTAGGGTAAAATAATAATATTCAATTTAGGTAAAATCCTAAATGCCTCCATCATTATTCAGGCTTTCTATTCGGCTGTCTTTATATGGTTAAAAACTAATACCCTGAAGAAAAACTTTAGCTATAGAAGTAGGTTGAAAATTCCTATAAATTTTCAATAATTCCCGCTATGCCCTGACCTCCGCCTACACAAGCCGTTACAATGCCGTATTTTTTGTTTAATCGCTTCATGTCATTGATTAATTGAATACTCAACTTAGCACCGGTACAGCCAAGTGGATGCCCGAGCGCTATAGCACCGCCATTAATATTTACAATTTCTGGATTTAATTCCAACGTTTTGATCACAGCTAAAGACTGAGAAGCAAAGGCTTCATTTAATTCAATAAGATCAATCTGGCTAAGGTTCATTCCTGCCCTTTTTAATACTTTAGGTACTGCCTCTACTGGTCCTATACCCATTATACGAGGGTGTACACCTGCGCTCACACAATTTACCAGGCGGGCTATCGGCTTCAAGCCAAGTTCATTCATCATCTTTTCACTCATCACAATCACAAAGGCTGCACCATCGCTTGTTTGAGAAGAATTGCCGGCAGTAACCGTGCCACCAAGTGCAAATGCCGGTTTTAATTTGCCCAACGCCTCTATAGAGGTGTCGGCTCTTACACCTTCATCAGTATCTACTGTAAATGTGCGCGTCTGTTTTTTGCCTTTCTCATCTACATATATTTCTTTTACCGGCATAGGAAGGATACCACTTTTGAAGTAGCCGTTGTCTATTGCAATCTTCGCTTTGCGATGAGAGTTAAGGCTAAACTCATCCTGCTGTTCTCTGGTTACATTATATTCTTTTGAAACGGCTTCTGCTGTTAGGCCCATGCCTAAGTAGTAATCCGGCGTTTCACTTGCTACAGAATAAGCAGGCACTGTTTTCCAGCCACTGGTGGGTACCATCGTCATGCTTTCTGTGCCACCTGCTATGATGCAATCTGCCATACCTGTTCTTATTTTCGCAGTAGCCATTGCAATGGTTTCAAGGCCACTTGCACAATATCTGTTTACCGTAACACCTGGTACAGAAATCCCCAATGCTCTTACACTTATCATGCGCCCAACCTGTAAGCCTTGCTCTGCCTCTGGTACAGCATTGCCTACTATAAGGTCGTCCACCATTTTACTTTCAAGCTGGGGCACTGTTGCCATTAATCCTTTTATTACATCCACAGCAAGGTCGTCAGGGCGGTAAAACCTAAACCCTCCTTTCTTTGATTTAGTAACTGCGGTACGATAGCCTGCTATAATATATGCTTCCATAAATATTAATTATTATGATTAGGGCAATTTAGGGATTAAATTTCTATGAAAAAAAAGTAATAGCCAGATATTATGAAAGGTAGCTGCCTACAATAGGTAGCCGCCTACCCACGCCAAATGCCTTGGGCGAAACCCTAATGATAGGACAGAATTGGTTTCGTTTATATTCATTTTTATTGACCATTTTTAAAATTCTATCCACCAGATCGGAGTCGTAACCTTTTGCTTTTATTTCTGAAGGCCCTTGTACCCTTTCTATATATTGGTAAAGTATTTGGTCGAGTGTGGGGTATGGGGGCAGGCTATCACTATCTTTTTGGCCCGGACTTAATTCTGCAGAGGGAGCTTTGTTAATAATACTTTTTGGAATAATCTCCCTTTTACAGTTAATAAATTTTGCCAACTCATATACCTGAAGTTTATAACAATCGCCCAGCAAACTAAGGCCTCCAGCCATATCGCCATAGAGTGTACCATATCCTACTGCCAGTTCACTCTTATTAGAAGTATTTAATAAAATATACCCAAATTTATTTGCAATGCCCATCAACAAAGCGCCTCGTGTACGTGCCTGTAGATTTTCTTCAGCCACATTAAATGGAAGCTCATTAAAGAGGGGTTTTAATGATGAGAGAAAAGATTGATAAATATCATGTATAGGAATTTTATGATAGCTGTTGCCTAATGTTTTACTTAATTGTTCAGCATCCAGTACCGAGTGGCCAGACGAAAATGCTGATGGCATTAAAACTGCAAATACATTTTCTTTTCCAAGTGCCTCACAAGCAAGTGCAATCGAAACGGCGCTGTCTATACCGCCGCTACTGCCAAGTATAGCTTTTGAGAATCCCATTTTTTGAAAATAATCCTTTATGCCTAAAATGATGGCCTCATATACTTGAGAAATATTCAACTCTGGAATAAAATTCTCTGGCGTTGATAATTTCGCAGGCAGGGCATTGGCTAGCTCTATTACAGGGGCATCAAAAGTGCCATCAGCATTTAAGAGTAATGTTTCCATCGCCTCTTGAAACTGGGGCATTTGACAAATGAGGTTGGATTCTTTATCAAAAACTAGAGAAGCGCCATCAAAAATTATTTCTGTCTGGCTGCCTACAGAATTACAATATATAAGTGGCAGTTTATATTTTAGTACGTTTGTTTTTACGGTAGCCTTGCGATCTTCATCATGTGTATAATCAAATGGTGATGCAGAAATATTGATCATCAGGTCGGGCGACTGTTTCATTAATTCATCCATAGGGCAGATGCGATACAAAGGGTTGTCGCCAAGGTTCCAGATATCTTCGCAAATAGTCAGTGCAATTTTTTTTCCTTTAAATGAAATTATTTTCCAGTTAAACGCAGGTTCAAAATACCTGTATTCGTCAAAAATATCATAGGTAGGCAGGCAGGTTTTGTGCGCTACACCTATCACCTTTTTTTCGTATAAAAAGAAAGCAGCATTAAATAGATCTTTTCCTTCTGGCCGAAGATTTCTATCTGGTGCACCTACTATTACACCAATAGTATCTGCATGTTCTTTTATAGTCTCTATACTTGCATAACACTTGTCAATAAAATCTTTAAAATCCAGAAAATCGCGTGCAGGATACCCACAGATACTCATTTCACTAAACACAATAAGGTCAGCATGATTGCTTTTAGCCTTCTTAATGGCCTCAATGATTTTTGTAGTATTCTTACTAAAGTTGCCTATGTGATAGTTTTGTTGAGCAAGCACGATTTTCATGTTTCAAAATTAATACTATCCGGATTGTTCGAAAAAGGTTTATGAGCCTGATTTCAAATATTAGGATTATTGATGAGAAATTATGGCCGATTAAGAGCCCGCTTTGAGATAAAAAAATGCCCGATAAAATAAATTTAACAGGAATGCTCATAAATTAAGTAACCGTTTATTTATCTATTCTCATTATTTTCGTTTATTGTGGCCTCATCATTAAGTTTAGCCAGTTTGAAAGCATATAATAAGTTTCTAAAAGTTTTAGAATCTATTAATCATTGGCGTAAAAGAAAAATATCCAATACCAATTTTTTGATCATCGCTGCGGCTGTGGTAGGCATTTTGGGGGGTATTGCCTCTTCACTTTTAAAACAGCTCACGCATTCTATCGCGCGCTTTTTGCAGGATGATTTTCATTGGCAATTTAAATATTACCTCTATTTCTTTTTTCCATTGATTGGCATTTTTCTCACGGTCTTTTATATCAGGTTTTTCATCAGGCGAAGTAAGTTTCAACATGGGATTCCTGCAATTATAAATAATATTACACACCATAACAGCCGGCTTGATTTTCATAATATTTACAGCCAGATTATTTCAAGTGCACTTACAGTGGGCCTTGGCGGCTCTGCAGGCTTAGAGGCGCCTGCGGTAGCAAGTGGTTCGGCTATTGGTAGTAATATAGGCAGGTTTTTTGGGCTGAACTATCGAGAAACGACTTTGTTACTCGGCTGCGGTGCTGCTGCCGGAATAGCTGGGGCCTTTAATAGCCCAGTGGCAGGTATGATTTTCGCCATTGAAGTGATTCTTCCTGAATTTTCTATTCCTTCTTTAATCCCCTTATTAATTGCCTCTGCTCTATCGGCTGTTGTTTCCAGAATTATTTATAATGAACCTCTCTTTGCATTGGTTACTAATGGTTGGGTTACTGAAGCCTTTTGGTTTTATATACTTTTAGGCTTTTTGGTAGGTGCTTACTCAGTATATTTTAATAAGCTCAATGCTTTCATATTTCACACTTTTGCCCGCATAAAAAATAGATATAATAAAGTCTGGTTGGGCGGCTTGGGGTTAGGCGTATTAATCGCATTATTTCCTGCATTATATGGCGAGGGGTATATTACTATTCAAAAATTGTTGAATGGTAATTACCAGAGTCTGCTGGCTAATAGCTTTTTTTCCGATTATCAAAATATTACATGGATGCTGGTACTTTATGGTGCGCTTACTTTAGTTGCTAAAAGCTTAGCCAGCGTGGTTACCATGGCCAGTGGTGGAAATGGAGGTATGTTTGGGCCAAGTGTTGTAGTCGGCGGATTATTAGGGTTTGTGTTTTCCTTTGGTCTTAATCAGACCGGGATAGTGCAATTGAATGTAACCAACTTTATCATTGCCGGAATGGCTGCTTCCATTAGTGGTGTTATGCATGCCCCACTCACAGGTATTTTTTTGGCTGCTGAAATTACAGGAAGTTATGTTTTAATGATTCCCTTGATGATGGTGTCTGCGATTTCATTTTTTATTAATAAAAGTATTTTAAAATATTCTATCTATACCAAAGTGCTGGCAGAGCAAGGCACACTTTCTTCAATAGAAAATAAAGATAAAAATGTGTTGCGAAGAATAAGGCTGAAATATTTACTAGAAAAAGATTTTGTATTGCTACATCCGGAAGATACACCTAAAAGCCGCAGTTCAGAAATCATTCATACACATAGAAATATTTTTCCGGTGGTAAATGCTTCAGGAATACTAGTTGGTATTCTTCACAGCGATCAGTTATTGGAGTTATTGATAAATCCCGATGCCAGTATGGCCATGCAACTGATAGGCAATATCATGCAGCCACCTAATAAAGTAATAGAAATAGATACACCAATGAGCGAAGTGATGCAGATAATGGATAGCCTGGATACGCGAATATTACCTGTGATTAATAAAAATGGATTGTATCTTGGATTTGTAAGTAAAAATGGAATCTTTAATAAATACCGCTTACTATTGGTAAGGCAGGGCGGTTATATGCAAAATTAAAAATGAATTTTAATGAAAATCAGGAACAAAGAAGAAATGCTAAATGAATATGATCAAATAGATGAAACAAAGCATGAACAAGCAATTGATGAGCAGGCGCAATATGTAATGATTACTTCCAAATATTTCAATTTACTATCATTGCTTTTTGTTTTCTCTTTGTACGCTTGTACCAGCGGGAATAAGGCGCCCGATGTTTCATCGGTAAAAGTGCCACTTGAAACTATGCGCTACGAACAGGATTTTTTTGCAATAGATACAAACCATATTGCTGCATCAATACAAAGTCTTGTAAAAAAATATCCAAAATTTACCCCTGATTTTATAGAAAGCATTTTAGGCCTCGATCTTGATAGCCTAACTATTGAAGGAAATATTCAGGCGCAGGCAATAAAATTATTTTTACATGATTACCGGCCGCTTAAAGATTCATCCGACCTGATTTATAAAGATTTTTCTCAAGAAGAAAAAGAAATAAAAAAGGGGCTTCAGTATGTAAAATATTATTTCCCGGATTATACTGAACCCAAGAAGCTCATCACCTTTATTGGGCCTATCAATGCTAATTTTGAAACATCCTTCGGTACACAGGGCGATATACTTACGCCTGAAGGGTTGGGTATAGGCCTCACGCTGCACTTAGGTAAAGATTTTTCTTTTTATAAAAGTGCAGAAGGGCGTGAGCAATATCCGGATTATATGGCCAATAATTTTGATAAAGCGCATATAACAGTCAACTGTATGCGAAATATCGTGGATGATCTTTACCCTTATAAAAATGATGGTACTGCTTTGATAGAGCAAATGGTAGAGCGGGGTAAACGATTATTTCTTATTTCTAAATTTTTGCCGGAAACTAATGATAATATAATTATTGGATATTCACCCATTCAAATGAAGGATGTACTCGCTCATGAAGCACTTATCTGGCAGTTTTATTTGAACAATGACTTACTCAATATCAATGATCAGAATGTAGTAAAAAACTATATTGGCGAAAGCCCTAAAACACCGGAACTTGGCGAAGGAGCACCGGGGAATTTGGGGGCCTTTTCAGGCTGGCAAATTGTAAAAAAATTTATGACGCAAAATGAAAAAGTAACCTTAAAAGAATTAATGAAAATGCCGCCAAGAGAAGTGTACCAGCAATCCAGATATAGGCCTCGTGATTAATTTAACTTATAAGGAGCAATCATTTCGAATAAAGGAATATTAATGAGGAAGGTTTTCTTGTTGGAACAATTTTCCATAAAATATTTTCCATACATTTTACCCATATCACTTTTAAGATTGCATCCACTGATATATTGATATTTCTCACCTGAAGGAATGATAGGTTGTACCCCGATTACTCCTTCGCCTTCCACTTCGTAGGTGTGATAGATACTATCAAAAATATACCAATGCCTTCTTAACAGTTGCACTGCAAATGAATTATTATTTTCCAATGTAATGCGGTAACTAAACATGTAGTCCGATGTTTCCGGATTACTATAATCTGGCTGGTAAAAAGTTTCTACACTTATAGTTACCCCTTCTGATATTTTTGAAATCATGATTTTGGCTATTATAAGTAATGGTGAATAAGGTGTCTCAAAGATAAAGTAATTATCCTTTGAAATTGAGCGGAATTAGTTGGCCTTTTTAGCTAGAATAAAACCGCTCTTATGAAGCCAATTGATAATTTTTTGCTGATGATCACCTTGAATGATGATTACATCATCTTTTGAAGATCCGCCACTGCCACAATATGATTTTAATCTCTTTGCCAGGTCTTCAAATTCATTTTTGTTCAACGCCAATCCTTCTATGAGGGTAACTATTTTACCAGCTCTTTGTTTTCTGTCCAGCTTAACTTTTACTGGTTGCTGGGTTGCAGGCAAATATTCTTTGGTGCTTTCAGCCTCTTCGGGTTTCCATGCTGCGTTGGTCGAATAAACAATGTTTCCTGCTAAATTTTTCTTTTTATCCATCATACTTCCATTTAAAAATGAAATGTACACTTTGCAAAGTTTAATAATTGCAAGTGTGTTTTAAGTTTTAGTTTATTTCTGCTTTTAAGCTCAGGTCTAGGCTTTGTGCCTGATGAATGATGGCGCCACTTGAAATAAAATCTACTCCTGTAGCAGCATACGCCTGAATGTTTTTGAGTGTAATGCCACCACTTGCTTCTGTTTCACAGGTTTTATTTATGATTATCAAAGCCTCGATTATTTCAGAGGGGCTAAAATTATCCAGCATGATGCGATCTGCTTTTCCGGTTGATACGGCTTCTTTTACTTCTTTTAAGTTTCGAGTTTCTACTTCAATTTTAATTCCTGGTTTTTTATTTTGTACATAATCCCAGGCTTTGTTAAGAGCCTTTGTGATTCCACCGCAGTAATCAATATGATTATCCTTTAGCATAATCATGTCGTACAATCCAAATCTGTGATTATATCCCCCCCCGATTTTTACGGCTTCTTTTTCTAATAGCCTGAAATTGGGAGTTGTTTTTCTGGTGTCTAATAGCTTTGTATGATAATTTTTTATTTCACTTACATAAGTATGGGTAAGTGTAGCTATGCCACTCATTCTTTGCATACAGTTCAATACTAGACGTTCTGCCTTAAGTATTGCATGTATCGAAGCCTGCACTTCAAAGGCAATGTCACCTTGCTTTACAGGATCCCCGTCTTTTTTGTACAGATTTAGCACTGCATCCTTTTCAAGGTATTGGAAAATATGCCGTGCAACATCTATCCCCGCAATAATTCCTGTGTCCTTTATCTTTAAGATTGCTTTTCCTCTTGCTTTCTTGCCAATACACGAAAGCGTGGAGTGGTCACCATCGCCCACATCTTCCTTTAGTGCAGATTTAATAAACTGGTTTAGGTATTGCAAGTATTTTGAATTATCCATTTGAGGCAAAATTATTAAAACACCTTGAAGAATCTTTTTGTAAGAGATTATTTATTGTCGAAACGCATTTCCTGTATGAGTACTTTATTGTTTTTATTTTTTAGAAAAATGGTAGTTCTGAAAATGCCAGCCGAAGTAGATAAATTGCCAATGCAATAAGCGGATGATCCATTATCACTCTGGTGAATTACTTCAAAATTGCGTGCGGGACTTTTCAATAAAAATTGAATCAAGACAGTTTCTGCCTGGTTACGGGTATAATTATTGGTAGTCCCGTCAAAAGAGATTTCGACATTATTATCAAAAAATTTTGCAACATCAGTAGCCTTATTGGTTTTAAAGGCTTCAATTATCTGCTTGAGCACAGGCGCTTGAAATGAACTAAGGGATAGTAAAACTGCCGTTAAGAACAAAGTCTTTTTCATAGGATAAAATTTTAATAGACCATAGAGTAATCTTGTTGGCTCTAATGTTAAAGCTAATAATTAGCTTTGAATAATGGAAGCAAAAAAAGTTATATTAATTATAATGGATGGATGGGGCATAGGAACCGTTCACTCCAGTGATGCAATAAGCAACGCTAAAACACCATTTGTAAACTCGTTGTATAATAAATATCCACACAGCACTCTCGTTACATGTGGTAGGGCAGTAGGCCTTCCTGAAGGGCAAATGGGTAATAGCGAAGTAGGCCACCTCAACCTCGGTGCAGGACGTGTTGTATATCAGGAATTAGAGCGTATTAATGTCGCTATTGAAAATGGTGAATTTGCTGCAAATACAGAGTTGCTTGATACCTTGAAATATGCTAAGGAAAAGAATAAGTCGCTGCATTTATTAGGCTTGGTGAGTAATGGTGGTGTACATTCTCACATTGATCATTTGAAAGCCATCACACAAATTTGTAAAGAACATCAATTAGAAAAAGTTTTTATCCATGCCTTTACAGATGGTAGAGATACAGATCCCAAAAGTGGGCTTCAATTTATTTCGGATTTGCAATCGCATTTAGAAACAACCACGGGCCAAATTGCATCTGTTACCGGAAGATATTATGCCATGGATCGCGACAAAAGATGGGAAAGAATAAAAATAGCCTACGATGCAATAGTAAATGGTATTGGAAATAAAACCAATAATATTACCGAAGCTATTCAGCATTCATATTTAGAAAATATTACTGATGAGTTTATAAAACCGATTATCAATAGTAATGTACAGGATGGAAATATCCGGGAAGGAGATGCAGTTATTTGTTTCAATTTTCGTACAGATAGGTGCCGGGAGATTACCGAAGCGCTTACCCAGAGCCCTTTTCCTGAGTATGATATGAACCCTATTGGATTATATTTTACTACAATGACGCTTTATGATCATTCTTTTAAACATATCCATGTGATTTTTAAAAAGGATGACCTGGTAAATACTTTAGGAGAAGTTATTTCACAACAGCATTTGAAGCAAATAAGAATTGCAGAAACTGAAAAATACCCTCACGTTACTTTCTTCTTTAGTGGTGGCAGAGAAATACCTTTTGAAGGCGAGAACCGTATTATGATTCCTTCGCCCAAGGTGGCTACATACGATCTGAAACCTGAGATGAGCGCCAATGAAGTAACAGCCGCCCTATTGCCAGCAATAAAAAAGCATGAAGCGGATTTTATTTGCTTAAATTTTGCCAATGCTGATATGGTAGGCCATACAGGAGTTTGGGAAGCAGTGATAAAGGCAGTAGAGACAGTGGACAAGTGTGTGGAGCAGGTGATCAATGCAGCGTTGGATAATGGATATACAGTTTTTCTTACTGCAGATCATGGCAATGCTGATTTCATGAAAAATGATGATGGATCACCTAATACTGCCCATACCAAAAACCTGGTTCCTTATTTTGTTATTGATAAGCAATGGCAGGGCAAATTAATGCCTGGTAAATTAGGCGATGTAGCTCCAACAATATTATCTTTAATGAAACTTCCTGTACCAACAGAAATGACCGGGGAGAATTTAATAATAAACTAAAGCTTATTAATTGTTATGAGAAAAATTTTTAAATTAATCCTGATAGGGTTATTGATTGTACTGATTGTTATTCAGTTTTTCAGGCCAGAAAAGAACAACAGCCCTGTAATGGCAGAAAATACTATTACTGCCAAAATTCCAATTCCAGATAGTGTACAGGGAATTTTAAAAGTTTCTTGTTATGATTGCCATAGCAACAAAACTATTTACCCCTGGTATTCCAATTTTCAGCCTGTGATGTGGTTTCTCACAAACCATATTATAGATGGGAAAAGACATTTAAATTTCGACGAATTTGCAGTTTACTCCTTAGCCAGGCAATATAAAAAACTAAAAGAAATAGGTGAGCAGGTAAAGGCGGGGGAAATGCCCATGGAATCTTATACCTTAATCCATCGTGACGCTGTCTTAAGCGCCTCCCAAAAGGAATTGATATATAGTTGGGTAAGTAATAGCAGGCAATTAATGGAGAGCCAATATCCTGCAGATAGCCTAAAGTCAAAGCCTCGGAAATAGGCTTAAAGTACCATTTATCACAAATATTTTTTTTAAGGGATTAGTGATGCAGCGATTTTAGTAAAAAATTGTCCTAACTTAGTAGGGTTAAACCACGCACATGATGACAGAAGAGAATATTCTTCAAGGCTGTCTGGAAAACCATGCAACAGCTCAGGAGGCATTGTATAATCGGTTTAGCCCTAAGATGCTGGGGGTGTGCTATAGATATGCGCACAACCGCGAAGATGCAGAGGATATGCTTCAGGAGGGATTTATAAAGGTATTCGCACAGATAAGACAATTTAAAAATACTGGTGCGCTGGAAGGATGGATTAGGAAGATAATCGTGCATACCTGTATCAATATTCTGAAAAAGAATAAGAAATTTTCAGATAGTGTTGATATTATTCATGCTGATAATATTCACATGAATGATCACAACATTCCTTCTTTATTGCAGGCTAAGCAGGTAGTGGAGTGTATAAGAATTTTGCCATTGGGATATAGAACTGTGCTGAATTTGTATGCAATTGAAGGCTTTTCTCACAGAGAGATTAGTGAAATATTGGATATAGAAGAAAGTACCAGCAGGTCGCAATATACCAGAGCGCGAGGATTGCTGGAGGAAATATTGATAAAGAAAAAGATTTTGCAAAAGCCCAGAGAAAAATTAAAAATGGTTTCTGGAGCCGGCGTATAATTTGAGATACCAATTACCAAAAAAACACTGCAAAGAGAAAGTAAGATGGAAAAACGGTTTGATATGATGGATTTTGAAGAATCACTTAGAGAACATACTGATCGGTTTACACTCACGCCATCGCGAAGAGTTTGGAACAGCATTTACAATGACCTTCACCCAGGAAGTAAATGGCCTTCAAAGTCAATCAGCCTAATGTTGTTGTTTTCAATTATAATAGTTGGAAATGTAAATATTGGATATAGAAAGTCAAATCCTTCACTTCTAATTTCTACTCAAAATAATTTTTCAAATAAAGAAACTTTACAAAATACTTCAACCCACCAGCAGAAAAAAAATAATTCTCATTTTATTACGGCTTACCAAGCTACATCGCACGCTACAAATCAAGGAATACCTGAACCGCTCTTGATACCTGTGGACAATGATTTGCAACCAACACCTTTTGATGATTTGACGAGTGCTGTTCTAACTAAAAAACAATCATTAAATAATAGCTTAAAGGGTTATTCTACCAATTCAATTCCTTTAAAGAGTATTAACCCAGCAAACAAGACCTACAATTCAGATATAAATAATCAGGCGGTCGTGGCTAACACTTCACCAGAGCAGTTAGAAATTTTAACAGTTCAGATCCCTATTTTAGGTATTAAAATGCCTGATATGGATAAATTAAATGCCGGAGAATTAATAAATCCCCAAACGCAGATACCAAGCGCAGTGGCTATGAATAAGGATGGAAACGAAAACAAGGAATCTCAACCAAGTGTTGCAAAAATATCGTTGAAGAAGATTCGTAAAGGCGCGTGGACTTTTTATTTAAATCCATCTATTTCTTCTGCCCGTTTTACTGCGGCACCGCTTTCGCAAAGTAATATTTCCAATACATCGCCACTTATGGTAAGCGCACCTAATATTACAGCTAACAGGCAGTATAATGCAAGACTTTCATTAAGTGTAGGAGCCACTTCCACATTGCCGATTAATGATCGGTTTCAGTTTACAAGCGGATTGATGCTTACTTATCTGGGATATCAAACAACATCTAATTTTATACATCCCACTTTCGCCGACCTTATTTTGAAGGATAAAACTGGAAGTACTTATCTCAAAAGCTATATTACCCACTATGGAAATGGGCTTGGCTATGGTCAAATTCAACTAAATAATTACAGCTATCAATTTGCTGTTCCCATCGGGTTGCAATACTCAATAATTAATAACCAAAAAATTAATTGGGAAATAGGCTCATCAATTGCTCCATCGGTGGTTATAGCGGCTCAATCCTATATCCTGTCTGCCGAAGGAAGAAATTATCTCACTGATCCTGGCCTTGGCCGCAGGTTCAATTTGCTCGCTAATTTTGAGAGTTTTGTTACTTTTAAATCATCAGGCATAAAATGGCAAATCGGTCCAAGGTTTGGTTATCAGGTTTTTTCTTCATTTAAAAATATGAATCCAGAAAGAGAGCACTTTTTTGATTATGGATTAAAGATTGGAATTACCGGTAAATAATGATTTGCATTTTAATTTTGTAAAGTCATAAAAGCGCCCATTTTTGTTTGTTAAATTTGCCTATGCGCAAATACACACTTAGATTTTATTCCATATTATTTATTTTTTTTATTTCATGCCATTCAGCGCCCTCGCCAACAAAGGAGCTGGGCGCCAAGGAAGAGAAAGTAGAAGTTTTTCCTGTTACTGATTTCCTTTTGGGGCAGATAAATGAAATTGAAAAAATGCCGGTTACCCTACTTAAAGTAGTAAGCCAAAATGGTAAGGTGGATTCTCAATGGGTAAGCCGTGATAGCATCAGGTATTTTTCTAAACCGTTTTTATCCCCTGTTATTGATTCAGTAAATTTTGGCAAAAATTATAGTGCTCATTCCTTTTTAGATCAGACAGTTGATGCATTTACTTTTACTTACGATGCCATTAAAGTATCCGCGGATAGTTTTCCTATTACCCATTTGGATGTTTATGTGGACCCTCAAAGTCGTAAAGTGAAGCGCCTTTACATGATAAAAGAAAAAATTATGGAGGGTAAAAATAATATGCAACAACTTACCTGGAATACCGAAGATGGTTTTTTAATAAGAAATATCCTTTCAGGCAAGAGTGATTCTATTCCTGATATAAAAGAAGTAAGTGTAAAATGGAAATTTTGATTCCAATAGCATTCATAGAGATTGATTATGACTACAGAATCCTATCAAAAAATAATAAAAACAATTCCTTCATTACCCGGTATCTATAAATACTATGATGAAAATGACCTGCTGCTATATGTAGGCAAGGCCAAAAACATTCGTAAAAGGGTAAGCAGCTATTTTACAAAAACATTTGTAGGGTATAAGACATTAGAGCTGGTAAAGAGAATTCATAGAATTGAATTTACAATAGTAAATAATGAGCAAGATGCATTCCTGCTAGAAAATTCTCTTATTAAAGAATACCAACCCAAATTTAATATCAATCTTAAGGATGATAAATCCTATCCTTATATTGTAATTAAGAATGAGCCTTTCCCCAGAATCTTTTTGACCAGAAACAAAATCAATGATGGGTCGCAATACCTTGGCCCATTTACATCAGCCGGGCGCGTGCGCGAGCTGTTATCATTTATTAAAGAATTTATACCACTGCGTACTTGCAAATTAAACCTAACCCAGGCAAATATTGAAAAGCAGAAGTTTAAAGTTTGCCTGGAATATCATCTGGGAAACTGCAAGGGCCCTTGTGAAGGTTTTCAATCAGTAGCCGATTATGAAGAAGGGTTGCAGCAAATTAAACAAATGTTGAAAGGGAATCTTGGGCCGGTGATTCAGCGATATAAGGAAGAAATGGATTATTTCAGCAGGCAAATGCAATTTGAAAAGGCAGCAATAGTGAAAAGTAAGTTGGATTATTTGGAAAATTATCGTTCCAAATCAGTGATTATATCAGCCACTTCCAGCGAGATAGATGTCTTTTCTATCCTTAGAGAAAAGGATACTGCCTACGTAAATTATTTAATGTTGCAACATGGCACGATTGTACAAACCCATACAATTACCCTTCGACCACAATTAGATGAATCTGATGAGGAAATATTGTCTTTTGCAATAGCCCATTTGAGAAAAACTTTTAATAGCAATGCATTTGAAATAGTGGTTCCATTCGAAGTGGAATACCCCGATGCCGAGGTTAAGATCATGATTCCAAAGGCGGGTGAAAAGAAAAATCTTTTAGACTTATCAGCTACGAATGTTAATTATTTTATAGATGAGTTAAAAAGAAAAAAAATGCTTCATCTGGAAGACAAAAGTGAAGGTGAAAAAATTCAAGTACTTGAACAATTAAAAAATGACCTGCGTTTGAAATCATTGCCTGTGCAGATTGAATGTTTTGATAACAGTAATTTCCAAGGTAGCTATCCAGTAGCAGCGATGGTATTTTTTAAAAATGGATTTCCGGATAAATCGGAATATAGGCGCTTTAATATAAAGACAGTGGAAGGGATTAATGATTTTGCAAGCATGAAAGAGATAGTAACGCGAAGGTATAATCGCTTATTAAAGGAGGAAAAGCCTTTGCCTCAATTAATAATTATAGATGGCGGAAAGGGCCAGTTAAATGCTGCTATTGAAGGATTAGAAGAATTAAAGATGATGGGCAAAGTAACAGTAATAGGCTTGGCAAAAAATGAGGAAGAGATTTTTTATCCGCACGACCAGGAATCACTTAAACTACCATGGAATAGCGAAAGCCTTAAGCTCATCAGGCGTATTCGCGATGAGGTGCACCGTTTTGGCATTACATTTCACCGCAACCAGCGAAGCAGGGGCACCTTTGTAAATGAATTAGAGCAAATAAAGGGAATAGGGAAGCATACAGCAGATGCTATTTTGAAAAAATTTAAATCGGTAAAAAAAATAAAGCAACTGACTTTTAAAGAACTGGAAGATACGATAGGTAAAGCTAAGGCTACCTTAATTTTCAACTATTTTCATAAAGCAGATATATAAAAAAAGGGCCAGGATAGATATCCAGCCCCTGTTTAAAATCCAATATCCTATGAAAAACCTTAGCAAATATAGTCATAAAAAGGGTAGTAAAAATACCACAAATAGGGTATTTTTTAGTCAAGGGCAATGGGTATATTACCGCCATAGTATCTTCTATATACAAAAAAGAGGAAAGCATGACACCCTCCTCTTTTCTATATTTTTTTAAATTATTAGTAACTCCAAAGGTTTTGCTCGTAATTAAAGATTTTATCTTTAATATTCTCACCTTCAAGTAATTGTAATATTGAGCTTTGCTTTAGCCCGGTTTGCTGGCTAAGAAACTGATCATAAGGATTATCAAGGGTACTTTTAATAATGCGGCCATAAAACATCCTGCTTTCGAATAATTCTTCCCAACTCATGCGTGCGCCATAGTTTTTCCCGTTGTAAACTTCGTATTTGGCAAAAATTGGGCGCATATCGGGATAGTAAACCCAAAATAGAGGACTTTCACCAAGATCTACACCACTTGCAGTAATGATTCTTTTGAGTGGTGCTATACCCAGAATGCGCCAAAATAGTCTGGAGCTTTCTTTATCAAAAATTACTTCTTCTTTGATTTGAAACTTATAAAATGAATCAAGATTTACTTCTGGATTGGTAGTTTTATAGCTAATTACATTGCCTAAAGAATCTGTAATGGGCACAGTAACCGGGTCACCTGAGATTACCTTTGCTACTTCTGCTACTGTCATAGGAGTTGTAAATCGGTCATCTATACCGCTAAATACTGTTACACCACCATTATCAGGCCCGTCCTGTATTGCCTTAAAAAGAATGGAAATAAATCGTTGGTTTCCATTATCATCATTTGCTGAATAACGGAAGGGAAGATTCATTTTTTCACGGGTGTCTATTTCCCTCCATACTTTTTCCATGTAAACAGCATCATCTTCACGAAGATCTTCATAAGGTAATGGTACTCTGTCCTTTACGAGGTTTCGTACAATGGCTCCATCATTCCTTAGTGACTTTTTCACATTTACCATAGGCAAACTGTCTATGTGGGGAGGCGCTACTACCACTGCTGTATCAACCTTTGCGGGGGCTATGTTAGCCTTCGTTCTTGAGTTGGTTGTTTTTTTTGCAGTAGTTCGTTTTTTTACTGTTCTTTTCTTTGTCTGGGCATCCGCTACATGAGAGAACAATCCTATCATGCAAATCACCATAAAGACTTTTAAAAATACTGTTTTCATAATCTATAAATTATATTGCCATTAAAATAAAATAAAGCCCGGACCTGGAATAGATTTTATGGGGCCTCCAGGACCTTGAACTCTTACATTATCGAAGGTAACTGATGTGCCTGGAATACATTTTGAAAGCTGAGCCTGAATTCCTGCCAAACTTCCGCCGGAAATAGAAGCCTGCTGAGTTGTAGGGAAATTAGCTCCGGAAAAATATACTGTTGCACCCACGATACTATAATGATAGTCAAAGTCAAATCCTTCTAATTCCGCTCTTGCAAAGTTTTGATTTTTAAACATTACAGATTGGATTCTGCCACCTTTACTATTACCTACCATAAGGATAGGGTCGGGTATTTGTTTTACCCTGAAGCTGTAGGTGCTTGGTTTGCCATCAGAACTTACCGTAATCGAGGCAGTATTACCACCCGATACGCGTACTTTAAACTTGCCTGGGCCACCTGCTGGCGATAATGTGCCCCCTGCCATAGAAACTTTTGTTTTATCCCATCCTGTACCAGAGGAAATGGTGATAGGATTGTCCACGCCAACATAAAATACATTCATTTTATCTAACATCACTGCTGCACCCCCTGGTGTACCTACAGTATATTTTACATCAAATGATTTAGACTCAGTAGTGCCATCCGGTTTTACATATTTAACTACTACGGGCACACTATGATCGCCGGCACCACTTGCTGTTAGCGTGTAATTAGCTCTTCCGTCTGCATCTAAAGATGATGTAGCGCCATTGATGCTTATTTGTGGTTGTGCCGCTTTGCTATATGCACCTACGCCGGCAGTAATCTGAATCTGCTGACCCGGCATTACATAGTTGCTGCTTTGGCCTACCAATGCTGCAAACTGGTCGTAAATAACTTTTACTGCACCTATTTGACTATGGCAATAGGTTACTACTTCACTTTCTGCATTTTTAATATTGTTTTGAAATTTGCTCAACATGGTTAGTGCTGCCACTGTAGGTGTCATGTGAAAAAATGACTGGGTAAAATCTTTTTGTTTACCTTCCAAAGAAAGGGGTGGTACAGTATTTACAGGAAAAGATTTTTCAAACTGTGCTTTGATGGTTGGATCAATATTCAGCATGTTTTGCTTGTATTCATCTAATTTTTTACGCAGTTCTTCACCTTTGCCTTTGGTTTCAAAAAGCCGAGTGGAGGCATCAAGGTTATCAAACCGATAATCTTCTACACTGTCTTTCTTTTCTGAATCCCATCTCATTCTCAGGTCTGCCGCTTTCTTTAGATCAAGCTTTAGCCCATCTATATATGCAGTCATATCGTCAGAATATTTTTTTGCCTGCATCGCTTTGGGCTCCCAGATTTTTGCCTTTTCTGCAGATTGAGGATCAGCGAGTTTTGCTTCAAGTGATTTATACAAAGTTTCATTTGAGCTGGTAATATTTTCATTTGAAGTGATCAAACTTTTGTCCACGACCCTGAACGCATTGATAACTTCATTGGAAACGTTCAGTGCAAGGATCGCTGTAAGTACCAAGTACATCACGTTGATCATCTTTTGCCGCGGGTCTTTGGGTAGTCCTGCCATTGTAATTTATTTTACGGTTAGTTTTTTTTGAATTTTGGATTGGTATTATTATTGTCTACCCTGCATTGCGCTTAGCATATTTCCATATACTTGGTTCAATTTGCCAAGGTTGTTTGCTAATGTATTGATCTGTTGCTTGGTAGCTTCAGCATCTGATACGGTAGATACCATTACCTCACTCGCTTTAGCCATCTTTCCATAAAAATTATTCAAAGACTTAAGATGGTTGTTGCTTTCTTTCAGTTCTATTTCGTAAATAGTATTTAAAGAGCCCAGATTTTTTGTGAGCACTTCTATTTGATTATGGAAGCCTTTTGCACTATCAGCAGCGCTATTAAAGCTACTCATGGTATTAGCAGAATTAACGAAGGCATCTTTCATCATTCCAAGTGCATTGTTTGCTTCTTTTGTTTTGGCAGAAAAATCGCCCGTGGATTTTACTACATCGCCTACTTCACCTAATTGAGATACAGTGGTACCCAATTTTTCGAAATTATCGCCCAGCCTTTTCATATTTGCAGGCGTTATTTGGGCTTTTTCCATCATTTCCTCTATTGACTGTAATGCAGAATTTTCAGATTTACCTAATTCCCCAATTGGTTTATCAGAGTTAACGGTTGTTTTAGGATGTGGCTGAGGCCGTACCCATTCTATACAGGCATATACAAGGAAGATGGCTGTCTCCGTCCACATACCTACTGTAAGCATTGTATCTGCATAGGATTGGTGGGTAAGTTTAGCCCACGCTGCGAAAATAACTACAGCTGCACCGGCGCTTACCAGTACATCTATAAGGGTTAAAAAGTTTCTTTTGGGTTGTTGTGAGTTCGTAGCCATTGAATTTAAGTTTTATTTTTTTTTGAGGGTTTTGGTGGTTCACAAATAAAAAGCCCATATTAAATAATTGTACAATTATTAAATACAGGCCGTAAAATTTTGAACTAAAAATTTAATCTATGCTTTGGGAGTTTATTGAGTATTCTTTTGGGAAATTATTTTTTCTTTAAGGATGGTGGTAAGTCTATTACACAGCGGAAACCTATATAAGATTTAGAGGTGTCCTGGTATTCGTATGCACGGGTGCTTGTTTGTAAAAAATAACCTACGTCTTTCCAGCTTCCGCCGCGTATTACTTTGCGTTTCATACGTGGTGGATCCTGATCTTTAGCATTCCAGCGAATATCAGGGTTCATATCATGTTGAAAATTATATCCACCTTCGTAATACAAGGATGATGTCCATTCAGAAACGTTGCCAGCCATATTGTAAAGTCCAAAGTCGTTGGGCCAGTAAGCATCAGCTCTTACAGTGTAAAATCCACCATCTTCAGGGTAATTGCCCCTGCCTGGTTTAAAGTTAGCAAGCAGGCATCCTTTTCTGTTTCTCAGATAAGGGCCACCCCAAGGGTAAGGCGCTTGTGATCTTCCGCCGCGGGCTGCATATTCCCATTGCGCTTCGGTTGGAAGACGGAACGGTGATTCTGTTGCTCTTTTATGATCATTTAAATAGGCATTAAGATATTGTGTGCGCCACTCGCAATAGGCTGTAGCCTGCTTCCAAGTAACACCCACTACAGGATAATTACCAAAGGCCGGATGACTAAAATATTGTTTAGCCATTGGTTCATTATAAGAATAGGTAAAATCTCTTACCCAGCACAAGGTGTCAGGATATACTGGAATATCATATTTAACGATGAATTTACCACGAGGTACATTGGCATTTTCCCTTTTGGCGGCTTCTTTATAGTCAAATATCTCTGAATGATAAACCACTTTTAGCGGGTCTATTTCTTTCTTACCGAATATTCTATTATCAGGCGTTACGATCATAGCGTCAATTTTTTCCATTGTTGCCTTATCGTTCCATTTAATGGTGGCTACTTTTTTCCAATCAAGATATTCGTTTCCATCTTGCCCTTGCTTTACGTAGCCAAGTAATTTTCCTGCTATAGAGTCTGTTACCCACTTAGTAAATTGGCGGTATTCATTATTGGTTATTTCTGTAGCATCCATCCAGAACCCACTGATAGACACCTGCTTATTCCTTGCAGTAAAAGCATAATTGACGTCTTCATCACTTGGTCCCATGTGAAAAGTTCCTGGTGGAATATAAACCATTCCCGGAGGTTTGGGTAAATTGTATTTACCACTGGGCGCTACCCCATGCACCTGGCCATCGTTTGGTAGTCCTTTCGACTTGCCAAATTTACCGCAACCGGATATGCCTATTGCTAATACGGCTAAAATAGCGAACAAAGTGTTCTTCATTGTTTTAATCTTTGAGGGTAAGGGCAAATGTAAAAATTATTTTTATATAAACTTATTATTAACAGGCACACTATTTTAAAACATGCCTGCTAACAATCTTAAACGAGTATTAAAAAGTATTATTGTAAAAAAGGATCAAATATTTTTTTTTGGAGGGCTTGTATTTTACCATGAAAGAAAGATAAAACTACGGAATTTCATAATTAAACAATCTGAAAACTGGCATTTTTTTTTAAAATACTTCGTTAAAGATAAATTCTTGACTAAAAAAAATAAAATATTTGAAATATTAATTGAAAATCTCTTAGAAATACTGGTAACTTTATTGCATAAAAACTTAAACTACTACACATGAAAAAAATGTTACATTACAACTTCCTATTTCCCCTAAAATCTCCAACAAAATATAGCTTTTTATTGGCTATTCTTTTTATTTGGGGTTCGGTGTCTTTTGCCCAGAATGATATACCTGTAGATGCTTCTCATCTTAAATTGGTAAAAACATTTAAAATTAATGAAAGGGGTACACAAGGAACCTTAGTAGTTGACCCCAATGCGCTTTACTCTAACGTAACTACCTTTTCTGGATCGGCATATCCTAACGGCGGGGCTACTCTTGTCTCTGGAAATACCATTACTACGCTTGTAGCAGATAGTCTTGGATTGATCGGAACAAACCCCTTTTCTGTTGGGCAGTTTAAATTTGCAATAGGCAATTTAAATGCAGTTGATGTATCTGCCAGGCCCAGAATTCGATTTTATGCTAATGATGGAACCAATGGCGGCCCGGGTACATATATTACTGGCTTTAGCTTTAACCCAATAACTTTTACCGCTAGTAGCATCCAGGTTTATACAGGAAATGTTGCTCCTTTTGCTATAACTACTCAGGCTATTTGGGCTGGTATTACTTTTGATGATAATACCGGTGCTACCGGCATTACAGCCGATCAACTGAATAATTTGGGCATGGGGCTTTTTAATCCTACCGATGTAGGTACCAGTACTGATGATTTTTTTCAAACTGATGCTGCAGGTTCTTTTTTATCAAATAACCCTGCTGGAAAGACCTATGGATTTGGTGGCTCGCCCGTAGCAAATTTTGGATGGGAAATAGTTTCGTCTATTCCATTACCAGTCACGCTTACAAATTTTAACGCCAGAAAAGGTGGAGTGTCCAACACACTTACCTGGAGTACCTCACAAGAAATTAATTCCAATTATTTTTCTATACAAAGGAGTGAGGATGGGACTATCTTTTCAGAAATTGGAAAAGTAAATGCATCAGGGAACAGTACTACTATAAGAAATTATTCTTATGTGGATGTGAAGCCGGTAAAGGGTATTAATTATTACAGGATAAAGATGGTAGATAAGGATAATTCAGGGAAATATAGTGATATCAGAAACGTAAGAAATGATGCTCTTCTTGTTTTTTCTATTTATCCCAATCCGGTAAGTGAAAATTTAATTTTAGAATGGAATTCAGTAGAGGCTGGAAAGGCTGCCATTACCATTACAGACGAGGCAGGTCGTGTATTCTATAATAATGAATCTATAGTTAATTCCGGCAATAATAAGTTGACTATCGAGGTAGCTAAGTTTGCAAAAGGAATTTATAATATCAAGGTAAAACAAGGGGCGGATAGCTATTTAAAAACGTTCAGTAAATTATAGTATTTATAAGTAATTTTTTTTTTAAAATGCCGGATTTACCAATCCGGTATTTTATTTAGAAAAATGGGTATTCCCTATTCTG
The DNA here is from genome assembly GCA_018268075.1 of Bacteroidota bacterium. Taxonomy (GTDB): domain Bacteria; phylum Bacteroidota; class Bacteroidia; order Chitinophagales; family Chitinophagaceae; genus Ginsengibacter. The sequence continues at coordinate 45,648 of JAFDXH010000030.1, forward strand.
AATAGGGAAACCTCTTGTATTCTAATGCACATTTTGGTATTCAGTATTTTGCCAAATTGGTATGCAGATAACAAATCGGTGAGCAGTGCATAATTGCAAAAAACAAAACATAATAAACTAGTAAATTTGCATTCCAAATCATGGAAAAATCAACAAGGACTTCAGGAGTGCAAAGTGAATTTATTGAAATTTTTGGTGCAAGAGAGCATAATCTTAAAAATGTAGATCTCAGGATACCTAAAAATAAATTGGTGGTAATCACCGGTATTAGCGGAAGCGGAAAGTCATCACTTGCTTTTGATACTTTGTTTGCTGAAGGTCAGCGGCGATATATGGAGAGTTTTTCTGCCTATGCCCGGCAATTTATGGGCGATATGGAGCGGCCTGATGTAGATAAAATTACAGGATTGAGCCCAGTAATAAGTATTGAACAAAAAACCACCAATAAAAATCCCAGAAGTACAGTAGGTACAGTCACAGAAATTTACGATTTTCTTAGGCTTTTGTATGCGCGCATAGGAGAGGCATTTAGCTACAATACCGGTAAGCTGATGGTAAAGTGGAGTGAGGAGGAAATAGTAGATAATATACTTTCAAGATTTTCAGGTGAGAAGATTATTGTGTTGGCTCCTTTGGTCAGAGGCAGAAAGGGGCATTATCGGGAGCTTTTTGAAGAGATACGAAAGAAGGGGTTTTTAAAGGTGAGAATAGATGGCGAAATTATAGACCTTAACCCAAAAATGCAGGTAGATCGGTATAAGATTCATGACATAGAGTTAGTCATTGACCGCATTGTAGCAGATCAAGGTCAACGGCCCCGGCTTGCTGATAGTGTTCATAAGTCCTTAGAAATAGGAAAGGGCTTGCTTTTTCTGCAAAAAGGTGAAGAAATAATTCAGTACAGCCACCAACTGATGTGTACTGACACAGGAATTAGTTATGAAGAACCTTCGCCAAATGCATTTTCTTTTAATTCACCTTATGGCGCTTGTCCGCAATGCAAGGGTTTAGGAAATGTGTTTCAGGTAAATATGGATGCAATAATTCCGGATAAGAATTTAAGCATCAATGAAGGGGCAATAGCCCCACTTGGAGAAGAGAGAGAGGCGTATGCTTTTAAACAGGTACAACAACTGGCTAAAAAAAATAAATTTAGTTTAGATAAACCCCTTAAAAATCTTTCAGAGGCTGCTATTAATTTGGTACTCTTTGGCAACAATGAATCCGGAAATGAAAATGAATTGAGTGATTTTGCTGAATATGATAATAACCTGGCTACTTCTGAGCATGGGGAGACGGAGTATGAGGGTATTGTGAATATGATTAGGCGATGGTTTACATCTGGTACTACAAGTGAGGGACTTCGAAGCTGGGTAGAAAAATTCATGGTTTTGGAGCCTTGTTCGCTCTGCAAGGGTGCAAGGCTGAAAAAGGAAAGCCTTTGGTTTAAAATAGACGATAAAAATATTGCACAATTAAGTGCATTTGACTTAGATGTATTGCAGCACTTTTTCTTGGAATTAGAAAAAAGGCTTAGCGCCAGACAAAACATAATTGCAAAAGATATTTTAAAAGAAATCAGAGAGCGAATTCAATTTCTACTGGATGTAGGCCTCAGCTATCTGAGTCTCAACAGACCTTCAAAAAGCCTTAGTGGGGGCGAGTCTCAGAGAATCAGATTGGCTACCCAGATAGGAAGTAAACTTCAGGGGATTACTTATATTTTAGATGAACCAAGCATTGGCCTTCATCAGAGAGATAATCATCAACTTATTAATGCCTTAAAGAATCTGAGAGATATAGGCAATAATGTAATAGTAGTAGAGCATGATAAGGATATTATGCTTGCTGCAGATTACTTAGTAGATGTAGGCCCAAAAGCCGGCCATAATGGTGGCCACATTGTAGCAAGTGGCGAACCAGCAGAACTCATCAGGGGCAACTCAGTTACCGCTGCTTTTTTAAGTGGGAGGGTATCTATTGAGGTGCCAAAGGAGAGAAGAAAGGGAAATGGAGCAGTTTTAAAATTGACAGGTGCTTCTGGAAATAATCTGAAGCAGGTAACAGTAGCATTCCCCTTAGGTAAATTTATTTGTGTGACAGGTGTTAGTGGCAGTGGAAAATCTACCTTGGTAAATGAAACACTCTATCCTTTGCTGAGCATACATGCATATAAAAGTAAAATGCAACCAATGCCCTATAAAAAAATTGAAGGGCTGGAAAATATTGACAAGGTAGTAGAAATAGATCAATCACCGATAGGCCGCACGCCCCGAAGTAACCCTGCCACCTACTGTGGATTTTTTACTGAAATCAGAACATTATTTGCTGCAGTTCCTGAGGCAAAAATCAGAGGGTATAAACCGGGAAGATTTTCTTTCAATGTGAAGAGTGGAAGATGTGATGTATGTGAAGGCGGAGGTATGCGTGTAATAGAAATGAATTTTTTACCTGATGTATATGTGAAATGTGAAAAATGTAATGGAAAAAGATATAATCGCGAAACGCTCGAAATTAGGTACAAAGGAAAATCTATAAGTGATGTGTTGGAAATGACTGTGGATGAATCAGTTGATTTTTTTAAAAATGTACCCTATCTGTATAGAAAAATTAAGGTGCTTCAAGAGGTGGGCTTAGGGTACATTACACTTGGACAGAGCGCTGTAACGCTTAGTGGGGGTGAAGCACAGCGTGTAAAACTGGCTACAGAGCTAAGCAAACGAGATACAGGCAAAACATTTTATATTTTAGATGAACCTACAACGGGACTTCATTTTCAGGATATACAACATTTAATAGATGTACTTAATAAGCTGGCGGATAGAGGTAATACCGTTCTTGTAATAGAACACAATATGGATATTATTAAAGTAGCAGATTATATAATAGATCTTGGCCCTGAGGGTGGCAATGGAGGTGGCGAGGTTTTATTTGAGGGTACGCCTGAAGAGTTGATAAAAAATAAGCAAAGTTTTACGGCTCAATTTTTATTGGAAGAACTTAAGCAAAAGAAAAAAGGCAAAACATAGTAACAAAGTTAAAAAATTTGTGGTTTCAGGGGTTCACATTACATAAGATTATGCGATGGTTCCGGGTTTAACTTTCATTATATATTTTACCTGTATCAAAGGCAAGCGATATTAAAATCTTTTTGGGCATCTGGTATGCATGGCTGCATTGCGGCTATACCTGTTTTCATAAATTGGGCCAAGCCTAATACCAAATTTTAAAAAAGTTGTAAAGTAAGAATCGTTTTGATTGGGGTTGCCTCGCTGTGTTCCTGGGGCATACCTTGAAACCGAAGGAGTAACAATACCATATACTTTATCAGATATTTTTCGTGCGATGATGGCATTCTGTGGTGTAAGATATTTATCAAACAAATTAGGATCAATGTAATTGGTGCTTACATCATCAATATAATCTGTTAAGGATTTACGAAGCAATAATTCCATGCTTATGGTTACACGCTCTGAAACGTAATATTTAAA
>JAFDXH010000310.1 GCA_018268075.1 Bacteroidota bacterium
CCATCTATCAAAAATTTATTCAGGTGCCTTTCTATTGTACTAACTACCATTTTCCTTTCGGCAGCTATCTGCTCTATAGTTTTACCTTCCTTAAATAAATTAAAAGAAATCTGTGCGGTTGGTGTTGCAGTTTCTTTGGGCTTTTCATTTCGTTGGGCCTTGGGTTGCAGGTCCTTCTCATTCATGTTAGATGACAATTGGTACGTTTCGCAATAATCCTTTACAGTATCAAGTATATCATCGCCAAATTTATCTACTCGCGCTTTACCGAACCCACTTATTTTCAACAAGTCCTTTTTTTCTAAGGGCAGGTAGCGGGCTATCTCTTTTAATGATTTCTGATTGGCTACCATGTATATTGGCAAATCATTTTCCTCACACGCCATATTGCGCCAACGCACAAGGGTATTATACAATTCCCCATTTTCTACATCTGCACTGCTTGCCTGCTTACCTGTAGCATAGCAGCTTAGTGCTATTTTTGGCTGTACATATTTCAGCTTTTGCTGCAGGAAGGAAGTAATAGAAAATTGCTTTTTACAATATTGCATATAATAATTGCGCTTATGCACCTGATTATAAAGCTGATTCAGCAATTCATTTATAGGTGCGGCTACTTCTTTATGCTCGGTTACTACTGGTTGACGCTGAAGGCTTTCTGTCAGGTTTTGTAACCTTGGTTGAAAATAGCCTGCGGCGTCGGTGATTCTTTTGAGCAATTCATGATTTTCTTCAAGAATTGGATGCCCCTTCATTAGGGAAAAGGCATGCCTTAAAAATTTTTCGCTTACGATGTTTTCCTTATTCCATTGTTCTTTAATATTTAATACCCAACCTAAGGCCTCCTTGTTTATCTTTTGCATTTGAAGGTTCAGTTCATTAAATAATTTTTGAATAGTGGCAGTAATATCTTTTAATAAAAAAATCTCTTCTAGTATCTGTTGGGCATAAATTTGCCGTGCACCCTGAAATCTTTCTGCGAGTGGGCCTTTGGGTGTAAGCGCCGCCTGCCCCTTGATAATACTATCATTACTATAAATGGCTGCTGCCGGAATTTTGGATAACAATACAATTCCTTCTAGCGTGGTACAACGGCTAAGCGCTACATACACCTGCCCGCTCGCAAAGGCTGCGCCGGCATCTATCATTACTTTTTCAAAAGTAAGCCCCTGGCTTTTGTGAATGGTTATAGCCCATGCCAGCCGTAGCGGAAACTGTGTAAAAGAACCCAAGGTTTCTTGATTTAATTTCCCATCTTCTCTGTTTATAGAGTAGCGCGTGTTTTCCCACGTATCTTGCTCCACCAATATGCTGATACCATCGCAATCAACTGTAATCTGTTCTTCAGTTATAGATTTCACTACCCCTATTTTACCATTGAAATACCGCTTGAGTATGGGGTCATTCTTAATAAACATTACCTGCGCTCCTTCTTTTAGCGCCAGAGATCCTTCGGCAGGATACATACTTTCAGGAAAATCGCCTTCAATTTCTGCTTCAAAAATATGGGTAGCATGCTGAATTTTTGAAAGCTCTCGCGCATTGATAAGATCTGCCTGATTGTTATGCGATGTGAGGGTAATAAATTTTTCTTCTTTATCGGGGCGAAAATCTGGGCGATACCGCAGGTGCAATTGATCAAATGAATCTTTATCCATCAGATTATTTCTCACCTTATTGAGCATATCTACAAAGGAATCATCTTTTTGCCTGTAAATTTTTTGAAGCTCAATCAGCAAAGGCATCTGCTCTTTTATTACTTGGCTGTCAAAGAAAAATGGTGATGCATAAAATTCTTGCAAGAGCATCCATTCATCATTTTTGGTAACGGGAGGCAATTGAAAAAGATCGCCAATACAAAGTAATTGCACACCGCCAAAGGGCAAATCATGCCTGCGCCTTACACTTCTGAGAATAGTATCTATGGCATCTATTACATCTGCCCGCACCATGCTTATTTCATCTATCACCAGCAGATCTAGATGGATTAATATTTGCCTACGCTGCTTATTGAATTTTAGCCGGCCCAATAATTCATCCTGATTATTCTTGCCAGGAAGAAAAGGATGAAAGGGCAATTGAAACAATGAATGAAGTGTAACTCCTCCGGCATTGATAGCTGCCACACCTGTAGGTGCGGCCACAATAATATTTTTGCAACAATGTTCTTTCAGGTATTTTAAAAATGTTGTTTTTCCTGTTCCGGCCTTACCGGTGAGAAAAATATTTTCACTCGTCTCGGTTACGAAACGATAGGCAAGGTCGAATATTTTATTATGTTCTATCAAAGGGTTTTGCTGCATAAAAATCCATTTGGATATATTAGGAATGCTTTAAAAATAGTAAAATGATCATAATAATCGGGTGAAATAAATGTAGCAATATAGAATACTCTCGCATAAAATTACATCATTATAAAAAATACAGCCTTGCCTGAAGTTACATAGGCAAGGCTGTATAAAAGCAAGTCTGCAATCAGGAGGAAGCCTTGCCTCCGAGCAACATAATTTCTAATACCTGAATTTCAGTATTGTACTTTTTATTGCCATCCTTATCGGTGTAGGAATTGTTCATCAGTTTCCCTTCTATCACTACCTCTGTACCTTTTTCGAGATATTTCTCAACAAAATCCGCCGTAGTACCCCATGCTATTACATTGTGCCATTGCGTATCTGTTACTTTCTCGCCTTTAGCATTTCTGTAGCTTTCATTGGTAGCTATAGAGAACTTTGCAAGTTTCTTTCCGCTTTCTGTGTTTTTCACTTCTGGCGCTTTGCCCAGGTTGCCAATCAATTGTACTCTGTTTCTTAATGCGTTCATGATCTTTTGTTTTGTGCCCATTTTTTTTATGAGCGATGTTTAAAATTTGATTTTTTTTTTGTGATGATCGTTTCATCAACGGCACAAAGATGCTATTGCCCAAAAGCGCTAATCGGTTTTTATTCGTTTATAGTTGGATATAACCGTTTGTAAACGGTTGTAAATAAAAAAATATAACTTATCTTACTGCCGAAACTCAATAGGAATAAGCATGCAAGAAAAAGATAGCCCTGTTTGCCTTAATTGCAACAAAACCTTAAAAGGCCGCACAGATAAAAAATTCTGCGATGATTATTGCCGTAATACCTACAACAATCAATTAAAAGCCGATAAAAATAACCTGGTAAGGAATGTAAATAATGCGCTGGGAAAAAACCGGCGCATATTGGATAGCTTATTTAAAATAAATGAAGAGACCAGTAAAACCACCAAAGAAAAATTGTTACAGAAAGGTTTTCAATTCAAATATATTACGCAGCTATACACCAATAAAAAAGGGAATGTTTATTATTTCTGCTACGACATTGGTTACCTACCATTAGAGAATGATTGGTACCTGCTGGTGAAGCGAAAGGAAGATTAGGGTTTACCCTCTTTTTATCAAACTAGTATCATTCTACCCCACAAAAAAACCCTTCCAAAAAAGAAGGGCTTCAATTCAATCATTTTTATTGCTAAAAGGTGTATTATATCATTTTTTCCACCTGCATATAATTGAGCTCTACAGGGGTGGCACGGCCAAATATTTTTACTTGTACTTTTAATTTTTTCTTTTCGTCGGTTACTTCTTCTATCACTCCATTGAAATCGTTAAACGGCCCGTCTATAATTTTAATGGTTTCGCCTACAATAAATGGCTCGCTCATTTTCAATCCGCCTGCATCGGCCATTTCATCTACTTTGCCCAGCATCTTGTTTACCTCAGCTTTACGAAGACAGATGATATTTCCTTTAGATCCTTTGCCATCAGTAAGAAAGTGCATTACGTTCGATATGTTGCTTAAGTGCTGAATCATATCTTCAGATAATTTATTTTCCAGCACTTCTATCATAATGTATCCCGGATAAAAGTTCCGTTCGCGCATTACCTTTTTGCCATTGAGCACTTTATAAACTTTCTCTACCGGCAGAAAAACTTGCAGAATTAATTTATCCCATCCATTTCTTACTATGTCTTTGTCCAGATACTCTTTCACTTTACGCTCTTTTCCACTCACTACGCGCAATACATACCATTTCGTCTCTCTTTCAGCATTCTCGTGAGATTCATTGTCTGAGGAAGGCAATGCGTTTTCAACATTTTCGATCTCTGTCATAATTATTTAAATAAAGAATAAACAAATTTTAATACTCCGTTAGATACAAAATCCATCAGCGCTACTATTGCAGTGATGATGATAGTAGCAGCGAGTACAATCATCGTAGATTGTTGAAGCTCTTCCCAGGTAGGCCAGGTTACCTTTTGCATCATTTCTTTATAAGAATCCTTTATGTAAAGTGCAATCTTATTCATTCTGTTTTTTATTAAATGTGTTTTATACTAATCTTAAATTACTCTTCATCAGCACGGGCACAAGGATTCGAACCCTGATCAAAGGTTTTGGAGACCTCTATTCTACCATTGAACTATGCCCGTAAGAAAGCTAAAAGCTATTAGCAATCAGCCAATAGCTCTTAGCATTATTTTTTAAAGATAAAAAATTATTAGCGCATCCTTATGCTAACAGCTAATAGCTAAACGCTAACAGCCTAATTTTCTACTTTATAATTTCAGTTACCTGACCTGCACCTACTGTACGGCCACCTTCGCGAATGGCAAATTTCAACCCTTTTTCCATCGCAATTGGCTGAATCAATTTTACTGTAAGTGATGTATTATCACCTGGCATTACCATTTCAGTTCCTTCAGGAAGAGTAACCTCACCTGTAACATCTGTAGTACGGAAATAAAACTGAGGCCTGTAGTTCTTGAAGAATGGAGTATGACGGCCACCTTCTTCTTTGCTCAATACATATACTTCACCTTTGAATTCAGTGTGCGGGGTGATAGAACCTGGTTTGCAAAGAACCATACCGCGGCGGATCTGGGTCTTTTCAATACCACGAAGTAACAAACCGGCATTATCACCAGCTTCACCTTCATCCAATAGTTTTTTAAACATTTCTACACCGGTAACGGTAGAAGTAAGCGGTTTTTCCATCAATCCTACAATCTCAATAGGCTCACCTACTTTTATACGGCCTCTTTCAATACGGCCAGTAGCTACTGTACCACGGCCTGTGATAGAGAAAACGTCTTCAACAGACATAAGGAATGGCTGATCAACCGGGCGCGGAGGCAATGGAATGTAAGAATCTACAGCTGCCATCAACTCATCTATTTTTGCAACCCATTTTTCATCGCCGGCTAAAGCACCAGTAGCAGAACCTTGAATAATTGGAGTATTATCGCCATCAAAGCCGTAAGAAGTCAACAACTCACGAATTTCCATTTCTACTAATTCCAATAATTCTGGATCGTCCACCAAATCTACTTTATTCATAAATACCACGATCTGAGGTACACCTACCTGACGAGCCAAGAGGATGTGCTCTTTCGTTTGGGGCATTGGTCCATCAGTAGCAGCTACTACTAATATAGCGCCATCCATTTGGGCAGCGCCGGTAATCATGTTTTTTACATAATCTGCGTGACCAGGACAATCCACGTGTGCATAGTGGCGATTAGCCGTTGCATATTCTACGTGTGCTGTATTAATGGTAATACCTCTTTCTTTTTCTTCAGGAGCGCCATCAATATCATCATAATTACGCTTCTCCGCCAAACCTTTTTTAGACAAAATATCGGTTATAGCGGCTGTCAACGTTGTTTTACCATGATCCACGTGACCGATAGTTCCAACGTTAACGTGGGGTTTATCCCTTTTAAAATTCTCTTTTGCCATTTTATTTGTTTTTTATTTGTTTGTTTTAAAAATTTTACTTCATTTTTTTTAAATGAAATATTTGAGCGGAAGACGAGCCTCGAACTCGCGACCTATAGCTTGGAAGGCTATCGCTCTACCAATTGAGCTACTTCCGCTTATATTTTTTCAGTACAATGATATTAAAAATTGAACTGACCCTACTAATTTTGAAAATGACCTCTCTAATTCAATGAGCTGTTCGTTCCGAATATCATCACAATGCTCCACCTTTGAGTTATGCCTGCAAAAACAGAGCTGTTGATGAGAATTGAACTCACGACCTCTTCCTTACCAAGGAAGTGCTCTACCCCTGAGCTACAACAGCCTGAAAGAAGTCATCTTATTCTATTTCAAAAAACTTTTTCTATTATCATCCCTGCTAAAGCCATTCCCTAATTTATTTCAAAAAACTTAAGTGGGCAGAGTAGGGTTCGAACCTACGTACTCGTGAGAGAACAGATTTACAGTCTGTCGCCTTTAACCACTCGGCCATCTGCCCAATTTACTGATATGAATTTAAATCACATACTTCTTATGCAGTAATGTTTAAAAAAAACGAGCCAGTGGAGGGATTCGAACCCCCGACCAGCTGATTACAAATCAGCTGCTCTGGCCAACTGAGCTACACTGGCAATTTCCATATCAAATACAAGAACTTTCCCCAAAAAATGGCAAAGGCTATTTTTTGGGAAGGCAAAGGTAATGGAAAATGTTTAATGCAAAAATTTTGAAATGAAAATTTTGACAGGCATTTAATTCATAAAATTGCCTGCATTTCAACTTTAGAAATGTTCCTGTACAATCTTCAGTAAATTTTTCACCTTAACTAAGCCAAAAGTTTCTCTTTAGCTCTGATTATTTGGGTAATAAGCGCTTCCAAGGCAAGATCAAAACTCTCTTCAAATGATTTTGAGGAATGTTTTACAAAAAAACTTTGCCCCGGTACTGAAACCTTTATTTCTGCAATTTTATCTTTGATTTTATGTACTACGTTATCCAGCTTGAGATATACCTCTACTCGTGTAATGCGGTCGTGAAATTGACCTAATTTTTCCAATTTTTTCTCTACGTATGAAACCAGCTTACTGTCTGCATCAAAATGCTGGGTTTGAATTTTTACGTTCATGGTTGCTTTGCATTTAAAATGTGAAAAAAAGTTTAGTAAAAGTTTAGATCATTTTATTTTCATGTTTATTGAGTCATAAATAATTAAGCCCTTGGGTGAGCCTGATTGTAAACTTCTTTTAATTTTTCAATAGAGTTATGGGTATATACCTGTGTGGCAGCCAAGCTGCTATGCCCCAAAAGCTCTTTAATAGCATTGATTTCAGCACCTTTATTTGTCAAATGAGTAGCAAAAGTATGCCTGAGAATATGTGGGCTTTTGCGGCTAATAGTAGATACACGTCCGAGGTGTTTTTTCACCAGTGAATATACATACCTCGGGTTTAATCTTTGGCCATGGTAGCTTACAAAAAGATAGTCATTCAATTTATTGATTTCTTTGTCTCTTTCATTTATAAAATCTTCAATCTCCGACAACAGAGAATTATTAACCGGTATTAACCGCTCTTTATTGCCCTTGCCCAATACTTTAATAACATTAGTATGTTTATCCGCCTGATTCTGTTTCAGATTGATCAGTTCACTCAGGCGAATTCCCGTCTGATAAAAAACCTGAAGTATTATATATTCCAATTTTCCTATATAATTATCTTCAAAAAAATCCTTACATAAAAGATCTGACATTTGTTTTTCCTCTAAAAAAACAGGTAAGCGCCTATTTATTTTAAGAGAAGGGATATCAGAAGCCGGATTTTGACTTACAATCTGCATCCTCATTAAATATTTATAAAAAGATTTGATACATGAAAGTTTTCGATTGATTGTTTTTGAAGAATATTTTTTTTCCTTTAATGTAGCCATCCAAGATCTGACCATTACGGTAGTCACTTCGCCCGGTATGACAATGGCGAATATTTCCTGCACGTATTCAACAAATGAATTCAGGTCATTTTCATAAGAAATAACAGTATGGGGGGAATAGCGCTTTTCAAAAGTGAGGTAACTTAAATAGGATTTTAAATAGAAGCTAATGGGTTCAGGCATTTATCCATTTTATGAACACTAAAGATAACCAAACTTATCATTTTAGAAAAGAGTTGAGAAAAAAAATAAAACAAAAAAACCGGTACTAAGAGGGTACCGGTAGATGATAATATTAATTGTCAAAAAATCTAAACTTCTATTTTACCGCTGGCAATCTGTTGCTTATAAACGGCCTTTAAAACTTCACCTCTTCTGCGTACAGAAGGCTTAGTAAATGCCTGACGCTCTCTCAATTGTAAAAGGGTACGGCTTTTCTCAAACTTTTTCTTATACTTCTTAAGTGCTTTATCAATATTTTCGCAATCCTTAGAATCAATAATGAGCATAAATAGATTTATTTTTTTTAAAGGATTGCAAAGATAAATAATTTTTTCAAAATTCGTGCATCATAATTGCTTCTTTTCTTAATAAAAATTAAAAAAATATGTTTACTGGTATAATTGAGGCTAAAGGCACCATTCAAAAGGCAGTAAAGAATAATGGCAATATTACCTTTTTTATTACCAGCCCACTTACGCCTGCACTAAAACCTGATGAAAGCGTAAGTCACAATGGCATTTGCCTTACAATAGAAAAGTTGACTGAAAATACCCATGAAGTAACTGCTATTGCCGAAACATTGAAAAAGACAAATGCCGGCTTATGGAAGAAGGGTGATGTAATCAATCTGGAAAGAGCTATGATGCTTAATAAAAGATTGGATGGTCATATAGTGCAGGGCCACGTAGATACCACGGCCGTGTGCACCTCTAAAATTGAGATTCCCGGAAGTATTGAATTTTCTTTTGATTTTGATGAGCAGTTTAGTGAATTGATTATAGAGAAGGGATCAATATGTGTAAATGGCGTAAGCCTTACTGCCTTCAATGTAACCAATACCTCTTTTACTGTAGCCATTATACCTTATACACTGCAGCATACCAATTTTAGTGAATTAAATAAAGGCCAAAGCGTAAATATCGAATTTGATATTTTAGGTAAGTATGTACAGAAAATGCTCAGTGGGAAAGGCAAAAACTCATCCCACCTTTAAGGGATTTCTTAAAAGTACCACAGCGCATCACTTCAAATAGTACTTTGATTAATTTTTCTTTTGGGGAACAAATGAATCTTTTAGGCCAACTGTTCGGTTAAAGACCAAATTTTCTGCTTTACTATCTTTATCTACACAGAAATAGCCATTTCTAAGAAATTGAAAATGATTTCCATAAGGCGAAGTTTTCATTCCATTCTCAATAACCCCCCTTTTTACTATAAGAGAATCTGGATTTATATCATCTTTAAAGTCTCCTGATTCTAATGCCGGATTTTCGGATTTAAAAAGGTGGCTGTATAATCTAAACTCAGCAGGAACGCAGTCCAATGCATGCACCCAATGGATCACCCCTTTTACTTTCATATTACTTGTATCATGCCCACTTTTACTTTCTGGGAAATAAGAACAGTAGATACATGAAACTTCACCGCTTTGATCTTTTTCTATACGTTCACATTTAATAATGTAGGCACCTTTTAACCTTACCATTTGGCCAGGTGCCAGGCGAAACCATTTTTTAACCGGAATTTCCATAAAATCTTCTCTTTCTATATAAATTTCCCTTCCAAAGGATACTTCTCTCACGTTTTCAGGTTCATTGGGTAAATTTTCCAAAGTGACCCTTTCACTTCTACCATCTTCATAATTTTCAATAATTAGTTTCACTGGATTAATCACCGCCATACGCCTGTTTGCTGTTGTATTTAATTCTTCCCTGATACAAAATTCAAGCAAACTAATATCTATAAGATTATCGCGCCGGGCAATACCAATTTTTTCGCAAAACAAACGAATACTGGAGGGTGTATAGCCTTTGCGTCGAAGGCCAGAAATAGTAGGCATACGGGGATCATCCCATCCAGATACAAACTGCTCATTTACCAACTGTAACAATTTTCGCTTACTCATTACCGTATAAGTCATATTTAGCCGCGCAAACTCATATTGGTGTGATGGAAAAATCCCCAACTCTTTAATGTACCAATCGTAGAGCTCACGATGCGGAACAAATTCGAGCGTACAAACGCTGTGGGTAATTTTTTCAATACTATCAGACTGCCCATGAGCAAAATCGTATAGAGGATAAATACACCACTTATCGCCAGTACGATGGTGGTATGCATATTTAATACGATACATCACCGGATCGCGCATGTGCATATTGGTTGATGCCATATTTATTTTAGCCCTTAATACTTTTTCACCTTCTTTAAATTGACCATTTTTCATTCCGGCAAATAGCTGCAAATTTTCTTCCACGCTTCTGCTACGGTATTTATTTTCTATTCCCGGGGTAGTGTGCGATCCTTTTTCTAAAGCGATCTGCTCACTTGTGCTGTCATCTACATAAGCCAGCCCCTTTTTTATCAACTCTATTGCAAACTCATGCAGGCGTTCAAAATAATCACTGGCATAAAATTCATTGATCCATGAAAATCCAAGCCAGCGAATATCTTCTTTTATACTTTCCACATATTCCGTATCCTCGGTTACGGGGTTGGTATCATCAAATCTTAAATTAGTATCCCCATTATACTTCATTGTTAGGCCAAAATTTAGGCAGATACTTTTGGCGTGGCCTATATGAAGGTATCCATTTGGTTCCGGTGGAAACCTTGTAAGAATACGTTTATATTTCCCTTCCTTTAAATCCTGCTCTACAATCTCTTCTATAAAATTATTGCTTTTCTCTTCAGACATTTTTATTCTTTCTTTTAAACTTATTTAAACTGCCAAACTTTTTGCAATCAGTTCAGCTATATCCAACACCTGCATATTTTCTTCCTGCTCTTTTACCTTTACACCATCTGTAAGCATCGTCATACAAAATGGGCAATTAGAAGCAATAATGCCTGCACCTGTGGCCAGCGCTTCTTCTGCACGCTCTGTGCTTACCCGCTTTTCGCCTTTTTCTTCTTCCTTAAAAACCTGGGCTCCACCAGCACCACAACAAAAACCATTACTCTTGCATCTTTTCATTTCTACCAGCTCTACATCCAATGCTTCTAATACTTTTCGGGGCGCTTCATATATATTGTTTGCACGGCCAAGGTAACAGCTATCATGATAGGTGATCTTTTTTCCTTTAAAAAATCCATTTTCCCTCATTACTATTTTGCCAGCATCAATCAACTGTTGAAGATATACTGCATGGTGAATCACTTCATACGCACCTCCAAGAACAGGATATTCATTTTTTAAAATATTAAAACAGTGCGGGCAAGCGGTAACGATTTTTTTAATTTTATACCGATTAAGGATATCAATATTCTGATATGCCATCATCTGAAAAAGAAATTCATTGCCTGCGCGGCGAGCTGGATCGCCTGTACACATTTCTTCATTTCCTAAAATAGCAAAATCTACTCCTATGTGTGTGAGTATAGAGGCAAACGCCTGCGTTATTTTTTGTGCACGCTGATCAAAACTTCCTGCACAACCCACCCAAAATAAAATCTCAGGCTCTCTGTTTTCGGCTGCCAATTCGGCCATTGTATTTATATGCATGAACCATATTTTAAAAAAGGCTAAATTACGATAAACCTTTGAAGGCTATGTACCTTACTGTGTTTAAACCTATTTTTGTAAAAAATAAAATTCCCAGAAAAAGAATTTAATGTTTTCAAGAATTTACTTCTAAAAAGAATCAGAGTTGATAAAAAAGATAAAGAATTGGGAACAATGGCCATTCAAACTATTGTACGCCCCCATTGTACCGGTTTGGGTTTGGTATATGATTCGCGCGAGGTCTTTATGGTTTTTCACTTCCAGTAATCCCAAACTTACTTTTGGCGGTATGGAAGGCGAGCCCAAAAAAGAAATGCACGAGCTATTGCCCCCTGCATTATGCCCGCCTTATTTTAATGTAATACCCAGACAGCCATTTTCTGAAATACAGGAAAACCTTTCACAAAATAATATTCATTACCCACTAATAGTAAAGCCAGAGATTGGCGGACAGGGTATTTTATTTAGAAGAATTAAAGATGAGAAGCAGCTAAGAGATTACCATGAGAAGATTCCGGTAGAATATTTTATTCAGGCATTTATTCCATGGCCGGTGGAGGTAAGTTTATTTTACTACCGGCATCCACAGCAGCCCCGGGGGCATATAAGTGGTTTTTTACAAAAAGTACCGATGCAGGTAGTAGGCGATGGAGTTCATACTTTAAAAGAATTATTACAGGCTAATTCGAAGTCGCAAAAAAAATGGGAAGAGATAAAAATGCGCCACGAACACAATTTTGGTAAAGTACTTCTGGCAGGCGATATATATAAACTCAGCTATGCAGCCAACCACAATCAGGGGGCACAATTCATAGACCTCAAAGATGAAATAAATGATTCTCTCATAGATATGCTCGATGAAATAAGCTATGGCGTTAATGATTTTTTTTATGGCCGCTATGATATCATGTGTGAAAGCATTGAGGCTTTGAAAAATGGTAAAAATTTCATTATTTTAGAATATAATGGTTGTGGTGCAGAGCCCAATCACTTCTATGATACCGGCTATACCTTAACAAAAGCCTGGAGAGAAATTTTAAAGCACTGGAAGGTGCTCTTTGAGATAAGCAGATACAATCACAAGCACGGTGCGCCTCACTGGCCATTCTGGAAGGGTGTAAGATTTAGGCTGCAGACCAAAAAATATTATAAACTTGTAAGAGCGGTAGATAAGAAAATACCATAAATACCTAATTTCACCTTATGCGATTGATCATCATCCTATTTTTTATTTTTGCGACCATTAATAGTGGTGCACAAAAATATACTCCTACAGATAAGGGGAGCAAAATTCATTTTGTAATTAAAAATTTTGGAATCGGCACCGGTGGCGACTTTCAGGGGCTAAAAGGCGAAATCACCTTTGATACCCTTAACCCATCTTCTTCTTTTTTTAATGTATCTATAGCAGTAAAAACGATTGATACCGATAATAGTATGCGTGATCAGGATTTGCGGAGCAAAGATTATTTCGATGATCAAAAGTATCCGGAAATAAAACTTACTTCCACTAAAATAGATAAGACCAACAAGTCTGGTACAGGTTATTATTATTTTACCGGCAATCTCAACATTAAAGGAATTTCCAAGCCTGTATCATTTCCATTTCTGGCTGAAAAATCCGGGTCTGGCTATTTATTTACCGGAGAATTCACTATCAACAGGCTTGATTTTGGAGTGGGTGAATCCAGTATGGTATTGGCCAACAAAGTAACTGTATCCCTAAAAGTTTTTGCAAATAAAATTTAGGTGTATGGGTCTTATCAAAGTCTTCTTTTGGGGAATGATGGTGAGCTTTTTAGGTTCATTACCCTTGGGAACCCTGAATGTAGCTGCCATGCAAATAAGTGTGCAGGAAAGTATTATGAATGCTATGCTGTTCAGCCTTGGGTCTTTACTTACAGAAATGATTTATGTAAGAATTTCGCTGGTGGGGATCAACTGGATTCGCAAGCAAAAAAAACTATTCCGATGGATGGAGTGGATTACTTTAGCTATAGTGGTAGCGCTAGCCGCGGGTAGTTTCATAGCAGCTATGCAGCCACATCAGGCAAAAAATGTGATGCTTAATAATCATGTAAACAGGTTTGTACTGGGCCTTGGCTTAAGTGCTATCAGCCCGATGCAAATCCCATTCTGGTTTGGCTGGAGCACGGTGCTTTTTACCAAAAAGATTCTAATTCCCAAAAACAGCTATTATAATTTATACATTATAGGCATTGGCATAGGCACTCTAATGGGAAATTGTGTTTTTATTTTTGGCGGCAAATACCTTGTGCAAAACTTAAATACCAACCAGGGCCTGCTCAACTGGATCATAGGTGGCATATTTGCACTTACTGCACTCATTCTTTTAATTAAAATATTATTGAATAAGGATGCCGCAAAAAAATTAGAAACGATTAAATAATGGATAATGGTTAATTGAGGTAATTCTATTTATGAAAATAGGGGTAACTTTATTGTTGCAAACGAATCATTCATTCATAAAAATTTTATGTTATGATAGAAATTATTGAAGGCCTCCCCGAAAATGTAGCTGCCTTTAAGGCTACAGGTAATATTTCTGAAATAGACTACGACAATGTTGTAAACCCCAAAGTAGAAAGGGTTTATAAAAACTTTGGAAAAATCAACTACCTTTTGGTATTGGATACGCCCTTGAAGAATTATAGTACGGGTGCATGGATCAAGGATGTAATACTTGGTTTTGTATATTTTACTGAATGGCGTAAAATAGCAATCGTATCACATGGTAAAGGCGTAAAGGATTTTACCAATTTTTTTGGCAAACTAATTCCTGGCAAAACAAGAGGTTTTTTAAGTGATGAGGTAGAAGCCGCCAAAGAATGGATTTCTCAATAGAAAGAAATCAATAAGTATCCATGGTAGCTCTAATCACAGAATCCTTTTGAGCAGGAGTAAGTTTATAGTTATAGTTATAAATAGAGAATTCCCAATCACCATAAACAGGGTTAGGCAATATGATGAATTGTTTTCCAAAATAAGTTGAATAGTCGTCTGCAACTTTTTTTCTATCATCAGTATTCTTTTTTTCAAAAAGTACACTTAAATCATTAGCATTGTCGCCCACATACATCATAATGGTATAATTTTTCCGAATCACTTCGCGCCGTGGTTCCTTAGAAGAAACGGAAGTTACCAATAACAAATGGTCATTATCTGCGTATGGGAAATTATACCGTTGTAAATTTCTCAAGGTAGCTACGCGCTCATTATCATTTCTATTGGATACATAAAAAACCGTAATGCCTTTGGATGCAGCATATTGAAAAAAATGAACCGCACCGGGTACCGTATCAGCTATTCCTTTGTCTGTCCATTGTTTCCAGCTCTCAGCTTCATAATCTTTGCCCATTAATAGTTGGCGTGCCTGATAAGGGCTATTATTTAAAACAGTCTCATCTATATCGGTCATAATAGCTTTTGGCAGGGCAGTTGTCGTTTGGGCAAATTCATCTACTCGCATACGGGCAATGTTATATGCCTGATAGCACAGTCCACGATATTCAGCAGCCTTTTGCTGATAGGCAGTAGAAAATAATTTACCATTTACGATCGCCTGATCCTGAAGTGGCGTATTGACTGATATTCGAGGAGCTATAGTACAGGAATTAAAAACGACCAACAATAAAATAACTGCAACCCGTGAATTGTGGCAATCAGAAGAAATAAGTTTAATTTTTTTCATTCTAAGATTTGAGGTATTAATTTTGATACACAATTGAAATGATACTTTTGCAAAAGGCAAAAATAATTCTTAATAACAATTTTTGAATTATTTATTGTAAGGCGATTGTAACATTGTTATCAAAATGAACAAGATAAATTTATAAAATGGATTTCGTTGACTATTATAAAACATTGGGCATTTCAAAAAATGCCACACAGGATGAAATCAAAAAAGCATATAGGAAGTTAGCCAGAAAACACCATCCTGATGTAAACCCGAATGACAAAGAGGCGCATAAAAAATTTCAACAGATAAATGAAGCCAATGAGGTATTGAGTGATGCTGAAAAAAGAAAGAAGTACGATCAATATGGTGAAAATTGGAAAAACGCTGATCAGTATGAAGCACAGCGCCAACAATCGCAACGAAGGCAAAGACAGGGTAGCGGTGGATTTGGAGGCTTTGGTAATGGAGGCGATTTTGGGGAATATACCTACTCAGGCGGTGAAGAGGGTGGTTTTTCAGATTTTTTTGAATCCTTATTTGGTGGTGGCAGAAGCAAAAGAAATCAAGCAAAATACCGCGGGCAGGACTTATCAGCAGAACTACATTTACGCCTAAGCGCTGCTTATACCACTCATAAACAAACGCTTACTATTAATGGAAAAAATGTACGAATCACTATACCGGCAGGTGTAGAAAACGGGCAACAGATAAGATTGAAAGGCTACGGCAACGCAGGCGCAAATGGGGGCCCAGCCGGCGATTTACTCATTACATTCGTAATAGAAAATGATACGGCATACAAGCGAGAGCGAAATGATTTGTATAAAAATGAGGATATAGATTTGTTTACTGCCATACTAGGTGGCGAAAAAACCATAGACACCCTTAGTGGAAAAATAAAATTAAAAGTAAACCCTGAAACGCAAAACGGCACTAAAATACGCTTGAAAGGAAAAGGGTTTCCGGTATATAAAAAAGAAGGGCAATTTGGCGACCTCTATATTACTTGGAATATAAAAATGCCGACCCATCTTTCTGAAAAGCAAAAAGATTTACTAAAAGAAATTCAAAAATTATCTTCTTAAAAAAAATATTATGGAAACTAATGACTTAATCCCGGCTGAAGATTTCTGTCATTATTACAATGTAGAAACATCCTTCATAAATTCACTTGAACATTCCGGCTTAATAAAAATCACCTCTATAGAGCACACTCAATTTCTTCCTTTATATGAAATAAGAAAATTGGAAAAAATAATACGGCTTCACTATGACCTCGATATTAATGTAGAAGGTATCGAAACTATTTTTCACCTGTTGGAAAAAATAGAAACCATGCAAGAAGAAATAAGAGTATTAAGCAATAAATTTAATTAAAGCATGCTTACTTTTCTACATTGAAATTAGCTAAAAGGCCATTCATTATTAACTTTAGATTTTACCATATATACCACTATACCTGTAGCAGTAATAATCAATCCACTCAATACAAGGTGCAGCCCGGTAGAAATTAAAATAAACAGCCACATTATTATTGCAATGATTACCGGCAAAGGGAATAAGGGCATTTTATAAGGAAAATCTATGTTCTTTTTCTTATATCGCAATACAAGCAAACCTACAGCCTGAGCTATAAACTGAACCACTATACGCATAGCGAGAATGGCACTAATAACCTCTCCCAGCCTAAACAACAAGCTGAAAATAAAAGCAATGCCCCCTAATACTAACAGTGATACATAAGGGAAATTTTTGGAAGGATGCAGCTTCGCAAATATTTTAAAAAATTCGCCATCAAGGGCAGCAGCATACGGGATGCGGCTATAGCCTAATGTAGCAGAAAACACAGAGGAAAAAGCTACCCATAAAATAAGGCAGGTAATGATAGAAGCAGCAAGAGGGCCTGCAAGTACATTCATAAATTCGCTCACTACAAACTCGCTATGCTGAGCCTGCTGCCAGGGAATAACACTTGCTACACTCACATTCATCAATAAATAAAAAATGGTAATACCCGTAATGGAAATAAACATGCTTCGCGGAATATTTTTTTCTGGATTTTTTATTTCGCCACCAAGATGGCAAATATTATAATACCCAAGAAAGCTATAAACGGACTTGACACTAGCAAAGCCCAAAGCAGTTATAAATGCAAAGTTAAAAGTGAGGCCATCGTGTATATTTCGCACAGGCGATAAAAAATTTCCATGAGCGATGCCACCACCAATTACCCAAAACAGCGTTACAATAACTCCACTCCATAACAGGATACTTATTTTGCCAATGGATTCAATTTTTCTATACAATAAAATAACAATGAGGATTACGACACCTCCACTTACTAATTTTTTTTCAATAAAACTAAGCGGTAATAAAAAAGATAAATAGCCAGAAAAACCAATAGCAGCCGAGGCGATAACCAAGGGTGCCTGAATCATGGTTTGCCATACAAATAGAAAACTCATCATTTTGCCCGCTCCATTTTTTCCATAAGCCTCCTTTAAAAAATTGTAGCTGCCACCGGCCTTAGGAAAGGCTGCGCCCAGCTCGCTCCACACCATCGCATCTACATACGATAGCAACGCACCCGCTACCCAGGCATATAAAAACCATGGCCCGCCCATCATTGCCATTACCATTGGCAATGTAATAAACGGGCCAATACCTACCATATCTATCATGTTGATAGCAGTAGCTTGTGTTAGGGTCAGTCGCCGCTCAAGTAAACTCATGCTTTTTTTGTTGCTACGGGTTGAAATTAATTACTTTTATTTTAATTTTAGAA
This sequence comes from Bacteroidota bacterium, assembly GCA_018268075.1. Lineage (GTDB taxonomy): Bacteria > Bacteroidota > Bacteroidia > Chitinophagales > Chitinophagaceae > Ginsengibacter. The sequence continues at coordinate 17,925 of JAFDXH010000310.1, forward strand.
ACAGGAATATCATTTTAGGTGTTTGATGGCAGTAATGGCATTCAGGAAAGTTGATTAAAAACTGACCGCTTAAATCCCAAAAAAATATTCTGTGAAAAAAATTTTACTCGCAGCTTTCATATTACCTATAGTTAGCGCTACTAATGCCCAAACAGATTCGGTAGTGACAAAACCTTCTTTAAGTTTATAGCAACATCCTAAAAGCCACCTGTTATGAAAAACAAATTTTTTTCTTTTTGTGTTCTTCTTTTCATTATGCTTTTTACTTCCACCTGCAAGAAACAAAACACGCTTGAGATGGAATTAGCCAAATTGCCACCAGCTACACAAACCGGACAGAACACGTTTGGATGCCTGGTGAATGGAAAAGCATGGGTAGCGCAAAATGCAGATTGCTTTCCGTATTGCGATCCGAGTTTTAAAATGTACTATGATAGTGATCATGCTGGCAACCTTTTAATTTTAGGCATTTACTTAAACTCAACAATTCAAATTAATCAACGGATAGGTATCGGGATTGATTCTATCAGCCTGAAAAATAAATTTGATTTTAACCTGAAACCGAATAATATCGGATTTTATTTTATGAACAGCAACTTACAAGATCCTTGCTATTGGATAAACTCAATGGATTCAAATACAGTTACTTTCGGAACAGTTAATCTGACAAGAAAGGATCTACAATCCGGTGTAATTCCCGGCAATTTTGAATTTACTCTTTATAGGCCCGGCTGTGACACGATTAAAGTAACCCACGGCCGTTTTGATAAAAAACTTTAAAACCAAACTTATGAGAAAAGTTTTACTGGCACCTTTCATGTTGCTGCTTACAATTGCAGCGAATGCGCAAACCGATTCTGTTCGTATGGAACTGGATCATATTTTTCAATACGTTAATAAATCCTTCATCCCTACCGGTTATCTGAATGAGTACGGCCGGTTGTCGTAGAGAAGAAGTGGATCAACGGTGTACTTTCAGATAGCAACTTTGCTTACGATATTGATGTGTGGAATCTGATTTATAATGATTTTGAAAATAGGTGATCAACCACGGCACTTGACTTGCGATAATTGTTCATTTTTATTTCTGTAAGTTCAATTAATAAGTGCAACACATGGTTTTCATCCTCTCTGGAGGGGTACCCCTCCAGAGAGGATGAAACTGAAAACCGAAATTTGTGTTGCGATGACAAAAAACTATTCTCAGCTCACCCTAGTTCAAAGGTATCAAATTGAAGCATTAAAAAGTACAGGACAAAGCCAAAGTGCGATTGCGAAACGATTAGGTGTCGACAAATCAACCATCAGCAGGGAGCTGAACAGGAATATTCCTAAAAGAGGTATTGGTGCAAAAATATACAGTGCCGTAAATGCACAAAACAAAACTGATACAAGGCATAAAGTAAAACCTAAAAGGGAATTATTTACAGCCGATTTAAAAAAAGATGCTTTGACAAAAATGAGGATTGAAAAGTTCAGCCCAGAGTTGATAAGTGCAGTATGGAAAAAAGAAAATAAACCCCGGTTAGCTATGAAACAATTTACAAATTTATTTGGCAAGCTAAATTTAGTAACAAAAAGGAGCATAAAGACTTTAAGAAAGCCTACCGGCTTTTAAAACATGGCCACAGGCGCAGGAAGCGTGGCAATTACAAGGATAACAGGGGTTTGATACCGAACCGGATATCTATTGAAAAGCGTTCTAAATTAGCTGACAGAAGGAAAAGGCTGGGAGACATAGAAGTAGATTTGATTATTGGAAAAAATCATCAGGGCGGGTTATTGGTAATGCTGGATAGGGCTTCTCTGGTAACAACAATTGATAAAATAAATTCTAAAAAACCAGCACATATAAAGAAGCTGATTTTAAAAAGAATGAAAAACAACAGGCACATAAAAACGATGACATTCGACAATGATCAGGCATTTGGCCTGCATCAGCAAATTGCAGAAGAATTAAACATAAAAACTTTTTTTACTAGGCCATATACTTCACAAGACAAAGGAAGTGTTGAAAACAGAAATGGAGTAATAAGAAGATTTTATCCAAAGAAAACCGACTTTAAAAATGTCTCCATAAAAGATATAAAAAAAGTTGAAAAAATGATTAATAACAGACCCGTTAGAAAATTTGATTATAAAACTCCTAATGAGGTACATTTACTAAAACAAAGTGTTGCACTTATTGCTTGAACACAGCTCAAAATTCTTAACAATTCAAAGCATTTAATTTAATTTTATATTGCTTTGAAATCTCTACTTATGAAACATCTAAAAACGCTTTCTTTTACTCTCCTCGCACTGATCACCATTTCTGCAAGTTGCCATAAAAATGAATATCCCGAATCAGGACCAAATGATTCTTATTTCCGCTGTAAAATTGATGGACGATTGTATATACCAAATAGTTGTGCTAATTGTATTACGTGCACCATATACAAGAATTCGATTTTTCTTTTGGGAGGAAATGCTGGATATGAGGCTTTAGCTTTAGGAATTATTGATAAGCCAGAAATATTAAAGAAATCATATTACCTGTACAGTAATATTGCTAATGGAGGAACTTATAAAAATGTGACGAATACGGACGATAGGTACGATACTGATTCAAGTCACACGGGCCATTTAGAAATAACATCCCTGGATAAAACAAATAGAATTATTAAAGGCATCTTTTATTTCAAAGCATATAATTCTTATAGAGATGATTCTGTAAACATAACTGAAGGTAAATTCAGATTAAAATATACTACTAACTAATATATAATTTCCAATACTATAAACTTTTACTATGAAAAACTTTTTCCTATCACTATTAGCAATTCTTTTTTCCCTTTCAACTTTTTCTCAAACGGTATGGGATACGCTTCCTTGGAAATCCTATGCTGATTATAAACTTCAACAATTAAACAAAAGTTATATAACATCCGTGTCCATTTTGAATAAGGCATTCGGCTGCGACAAAAATTATTTTATACAGACCCCTATCTATAACAGTGTATTATAGATTACGATAAGAAATATAGATTAATAGCTTTCTTTTTATGATTTCATTTTTTTAAATTCATCTGATATCATTTTTAAAAGCAAGTGGCTTTTGAAATCTAATTTTTGAGATATTATAAAAACTATCAGAAACTCTATAACTAAATATATGCTTATGAAATACATCATTGTCTTTATCTCATTACTTCTTCTTTCAGCAGCAAGCTGCAAAAAAAATAAACTAAAAGACCCGCTGCCACCTGCTACCCAAAGCGGAGCTAACACCATGGGTTGTTATGTCAATGGAATAGTATGGTTGCCTGATACAAGAGACAATGGAAGCATACCGAGATTAAAGGCAATTTCTGTAGTTTTTTGGAATACTAAATCACAATTACTGTTCACTTTTTATCGGCAAAGAGATGGGGATAATCAAAATCTAGATATTTATTTGAAAGAATTTGCCGGTGTAGGCAATTATCATATGGACGTGATTTCAAAAGTTATCGGAGTGCCAGGTAGTTATGGTGAATTAAACAACTACATATATTTTTCGGATAGAAACTTTAATAAAAGATACATTACTAACGGATATTATCAGGGTATCGTGAATATTACCTCCTATGATGAAATTGAAAGGATAATATCCGGAACTTTCCAATTTAAGGCGCAGAACTATGATGGAAGCCTTGATTCAGTAGTCGTTACAAATGGACGCTTTGATTGTAAAATAGATTGATAAATTTCTTAAACTCATTCACCATGAAAAAACTTTTATTTTTTATTACTACTACTTTTACTTTTTTAATTGGCAATACTCAATCTAATCCTTTAATTAGCACATATAAACAAGATGTAGACTCCTTATTTCTGCATCTAGATAAGTCAGGAATTACTACCGGCATTTTATATGACCGTGTTTTTCCCTTTTCCAACCTGCCTTTTTTTAATATAAATCCAAGTCAACCAGATACAATTGATTTTAGCTTCCTGGTAGAGGCTTCCAGTGAATTAAAAAGAGCTGGTTATACACCTAATAATCTTTTACCAACTGCAGATTATTTCTATACAGTTGCAAAACAGGCAGCATCCACAGATACTGTAAATCTTGCCGTGATCAGCTACAATTACCACTATATAGATACAGCAGCCTTGGAAAAGGGGTTGATCTTTATTAGTAGTACTGACAGCATGCTTTACGATGTGCCCGGCAGACCTAGTAATCCTTATATTTTAAAACAAACCACTTTTGCCGTACCCCTTGACAGTGCTTTGGATTATTCTAAGGGCTCCTACATATTCACTTTTAACTATAGTAATTATTATAGCAACCACACCAAAACAGTTAACAGGTTAATCATCAATTTTGGTGATGGTGGAGGTGACAAAATATTCTATACTTCGGGCAGTACCTATTCGCCTTCATATTTTGGAGA
>JAFDXH010000311.1 GCA_018268075.1 Bacteroidota bacterium
GCAGGTCTCCCATAGCAGGAAAATCCCAACCCAATCCCCATAGTAATTATCATTTTACCGGTTCCGTACAACATGAGACTTCATCGGAGGCACTTCGTGCCCGACGAAGTCTTATTTGTTAGCGGCTGGGCTTCTATTAACACTTTTCAAGCTGTTCTTTTAATTGTCGTAAATATTTTTTCATATCACTGTTCGCTTTCAATGAAACAATTAATTTTGGTAAGGAAATGCCTAAAGCATGTTTTACAATAGCTATGTCAAAGTCTATTGAGTAAACTACTTCTGTTGTATTGTCTGAAATCGCTTCTACATGTCGTTGGCTTTTTAAATAGAAAGGGTCATTGTTAGTTGTTTCAAAAGTTGCAGTTTTATTTTTGTCAAAAAACACACATTTTAGTCTCAGTAAATTGTTGGATGCTTTTTTCGACAAGTTTGAATATTCAGAAACAGTCACGCCTAATTGCATGGTTCCGTCTAATGTGCTTTGGTTTATTTCTGTCCGCCACAAGTAGTCGTTACTAGGATTAGCAAAAAAGTCAAAAACGGTATCTACCTTTTTGTTTACCAAAATTTTCCCTGTGGTTTTAATGAGTTTTTTATTTGTCATTTTTTATTTATCGTGGTCTGTTTGAGTCCCGTGTTAGCCTTGCCGCTAACGAACAGGGCTTGCTGCTGTGCTGGCATTTATATTCGTCAGCCGAAACCGAAGCCCAATAAAATTATTGATGATGAAGACATGAACAAAAGCCGAATAGAATTACGTCTGCCCGAACTGCTGCTGATTTGCGAACAAAAAGATGAGGACTTATTCATCAGCCAGCATAGCAGCAAACCCCATGTTGTGCGTTCGTTCTTCTTCGTGTCATTATAAAGTTGTTTCTTATCCCTTAAATCTCCTTATGAAATATCGATAGCTCAATACTGAAAATATAATAAAATACAATATGCTGAACAATTCATGTTGAGGAAAGATGCCAAACATTTTAGGCGTAACCCAATTGGGCGGGCTCACAGTTGAGTAATTATATGCGTAAGGGAAGTAAGTTATTTGTTCGGCTCTCCCTTGATATAATGCTACCCATATTATTCCGCCCAAAACCGCTATGCCGATAGGGATAATCATATTTTTAAAACGTATGCTTAACCAAAAATGAATGGCGACAATTCCAAGTGATGCAATAAACGAATGGAAGCATAAACTCAACAATGACATATAGTCGGGCGCATGAGTCGTTAACTGCAACTCTGGCTTTAAAAGCCCGACCGCAAAACCACAGCCTATCCAAATCGGAATATAAAGGGCGTAAAACAGGGCAATGAAAATAAGCAGTGTAAATAGTTTATTGAAGTAAATAGTACTCTTTGAAACAGGAAGTGTAAAAATATGTTTCCAAGTATTGTTTTTATGTTCAATATTTAAGAAAAGACAAGTCAGTAATACAACAAAAAATGGTGTATATAAAAAGCCCATTCCTTTCCAAGACATTTCTGTAAAATCGTTCCATGGGTTTTGTTCTTGTTGAGGAATTAAATGTTTCCATTTGCTAAGAAAAACAAAAGAAACAAAAAAAGGCATAAACCCTGCCGCAAGAATTACCAACCACCCGGCAAATGTTTTCTTTGACTTTATAAATTCAGTACTTATAGCTTTTATTGTGTTCTGCATTTAGTTTCTGGTAATTTCTAAAAAAATATTTTCAAGGTCATTATTCTCCAACTGCATCTTGTATATGTCAATATTACTTTCCACAAGCAATCTGCATAAAGCTGCGATTTGCTCTTTGTTTTGATATGATAACTCTATATGTGAGTTTGTTAAAGAAATAGTTTTGTATTCTCTGCCGATAATGTTAAAAGATTTTTGATTATCGCTTGTTTCAAGGTTAATTATTGCAGATTTTGTTTGTAGTGCTGCAAGTTCATTGTATCGTCCTTGAAACACCAATTTACCTTTGTTTAAAACTCCTAAATGAGTTACAATTTTTTCAATTTCAGACAGTAGATGACTTGATAAGAAAATAGTAATACCATTTTCTTTGTTAAGCTTTAAAAGCAATCCTCTGATTTCAATGATTCCATTTGGGTCTAAGCCATTCACTGGTTCGTCTAATATCAATAATTCAGGTTCGGAAAGTAATGCGATAGCAAGTCCTAAACGCTGTTTCATTCCCAACGAGTATTCTTTTACTTTTTTTTGAGCTGCTGATTTTAAGTCAACCAGTTGAAGTGCTTTGTCAATACGGCTTTTGTTTGCATTTCTAATTCTCCGAGTAATTTCTAAATTGTCAAAGCCAGATAGATGTTCGTATAATGACGGCTGTTCAATAAGTGAACCAATTTTTGAAAGAATGCCAACTCTATTGTCTTGTAGATTTTGTCCGAATAGTTTGATGTTGTTTTTCCCATTTGGCAGAAGTCCCAGGAGCAGTCGAATTGTCGTTGTCTTGCCAGAGCCGTTTGGTCCGAGAAAGCCATAGATGGAACCTTGCTCAACTTTAAGGTTTATACTTTTTAAAACAGCATCGCCTTTGTCAAAAGCGAAGTCAAGATTGTTAGTTTCAATTAATGTCACTTTAGTAGCTTGTTATGAAGTAGGGTATTGTTTAGAATGACGCACAACGAACAGGGCTTTGTGCAGGTTGGGAATTCAATGTTCCGTCTGCCCGAAACCGTCTGCCGAATATAGAATAAAAAAGTTGATTATTTGTTCGTTTGCTGATAGAATTCCGTCTGCCGGAAC
>JAFDXH010000312.1 GCA_018268075.1 Bacteroidota bacterium
AGGTGATTCAATGGGTGATACATACATGAAAAAAAAGATAAAAAATATTAGTAGGTATATATAGGAAAAAAAATTGAGTATAACCTAATGAATAACCAAAGGAGAAATGAAGGTGATTCAATGGGTGATACATACATGAAAAAAAGATAGAAAAAATTATTGTATATATAGAGTCAAAATTGTTGAGTACCACCTATTGAAAGTTAACAAGACAACAAAATTGATTAAAATGATTGTCAAAATTATTGAAGAAATAAATGAGAAAACTCATTTAAGAATATCTTTATATATAATATATATGACTAATCCTGTGCAAAAAGATTCGAAAATATTATGTAAATGTGGTGTTAAATATAAAATAAAAAATAAAGAAAAGCATGAAGAATCAGAAGCACACAAAAAGTTCTTATTAAATCAGTTTAAAGTATATTTTGAATAAAAATCTCATCATATCATATATGAAAATCAATAAATTAGTATTTATAGGTTGTGGTTCATCAGGACAAGGACTCTTAGAATTATGGCAAACAATCGAAAACGATTTAAAAAATTATAAGATTATAATAATTGAACCTCATGAAATACCAGTCGAAATAACAGAAAAATATAAAGATTTAATACATTTGAGAGCAAGATTAACAAAAGAAAATATAAATCTCTTTTTCAAGGAGAATATTGATGATAAAACATTTATTATTAATGTTTCGGTTGATGTTGATAGTTTATTATTAATGAAAAAAGCTAAAGAATACAAAGCGATGTATATCGATTCATCTATTGAAGATTACGAAGAAGATTTGAAAAAAGATAAACCGATAGAACATAAAACATTATATTATCGAGGAATTCAGACTGAAAAGCATCTGAAAAAGATTCGGTCACGTAATGCAAAATCTATATTACATTCGCATGCAATGAATCCGGGCTTAATTTCTTGTTTTGTTCTGTATTGGATTGACTGGTATGTGAATAAATATGGTGATTCCAAAATGAAAAAGCATTTAACAAAACGAGAGTTTGGTATTCTATCAAAACAAATAGGAATTGATACAATCCATATTTCGGAAATAGATACGCAAGAAACAAGTAAATCATATGATTCTAAAATATTTTATTCCACGTGGTCAGCAAACGGATTCCAAGAAGAGGCGAGAGACCACGTTCAAATAGTCGGTGAAGAGAATGAATATAAAAAAATAAATGGTTTTCAAAAGTCGAAAATCAAGCCTCATACTTATTATTCTACAGAAAGGGGGATGGATATCGAACATGATTCATATATATTCAATGATAAACTCGATGTCATAAAATATCAAGGAATGATGATTCCGCATTATGAACCATTCAGTTTATCTGAATATTTATCATATGGGGAATATTGTCCGAATATCTATTATGTATATAAACCTTGCAGTATAGCAGAAAAATCATTGGATAAATTAAGAAAAAATAATTATGAATTAATGTCAGGCTATGTTTTGAGAGGTTATGATATCACGCTTGGATATGATGCAGTAGGTGCAACAATAATATTAAAAGATAAGAGATTGTTCTGGTGTGGTTCTATTTTAGATATAAACCAAACTAGAAAACTTGGATTAAAATTTACGGGTCCTACTTGCTTACAAGTTGTAATATCAATGACAAGAGCAATTGAATATTTACTCAAACATCAGAATGAAGGTTTAATTACCACAGAAAGTTTGAATTATAAATATATGATAGATTCATGCAAATCATTTTTGGGACAATTCGTATGCAAAGAAATGAATATTAAATTAGCATTGGAAGGATAGCTTCAGCAGAATGCCCAATTTTTGCTGCGAAATTAAGGCCTTTTTGAATTCCTGACAGAATATCAAAAACACCAGCTCCATGAAGATGATGATAAGCCTTCAATTTGTTATGTTGTGCATTCGTTAATTTGCCATCTTGATGTAGCTTTTTTTCTAAAGCAATCATATGATTATAATATTTTTTTTTCAATTTATCAGATAAATTTACTTGGGATACTGATTTTGGGTTTTCTTCAGCTAGATTTCCGCCTTCAGGTTTTGTCCGGCGCCCTTTTTGTTTATGCATTCCCAAACCAAGGGCACCTAAAGTTTCGCTAATTTTAGCAGGTGGCTGAGCTTCAACAACCGTGGCAACTGTACCTTTGCCTTTTTGAGTTTTCCATAATTCTGCGATTTTTTTAATTTTCTCTTTTGCGCTCAAATCGGACGGCAATTTATGATAATTTGCCTTGACAAATTCTCTATAATTCATTTCTATATATTATATGAAGATAATAAAAAAAATTAAAAAAAATATATGTAAATTAGATTGTTCAATAGACTCGAGAATGTTTCATTTTTCCACCAGTAACAGCCCCGCCAGCTACACCAAGACCTACAGATTTGAGCATATTTTGTGCTGTTTCAACACCTTGAGCAATAGATTGAGGGTTTACATTTTTGACCACATTCAGACCAGATTTGAATAGTTTACCGACTTTTCCAAATACTGAGCCTCCAACTTCTTTCCCTGCAAGTTCGGTTATATCAACTTTATCATTGAGATTTGCAGTGAGTGCCAATACTTCTGCAGATGATGGACCAGTAAGAATGTATTGACATTCAGATGCTGTAATAAATGCCTTGCCGGGTTGTTCAACTAGAATATAAAAGTCATAAGATATTGGAGTTGCTTGTCCGACATATTGAAGAGGTGATGGGTCTAGTGTCGCAGTGATTTGGAGTGTTGAATATTTATTTGCTTGTCCTGCATCCTCGTCGGCTTCTAACCCGATATCGCGTGAGATATCAATGATACAAACAGAACCAGTATTATATTTCCAGTCCGCAAATGTATCTTGTAATCCATTACGTACAGACATATTATATAAATCAGATTCTGAATATGTTGCAAATAAATTAATGCGATTATTAAAATTGACAGCAATATTTCTGAGCCGTAAGAAAGTGTCAGGTGCAGTTTGTGCTAACGTTGGTGTATTGATTGCAGATTTAGAAATTCTAGCAAATAGATAAAGTTTCGATGGAATAGATGCGAGACGTAAAGATTGTGCAGTGAAAGGATTCCCTAATCGCGATGCAGAAGACCAAGTTCCACAACTTGAAATAAATGGTTGAAGAAGTGAATAATCATAAACAAGTGTAGCTGGCTGTCTCGCTGCTAAAATTGGGTCTTGCGTAATATATTCAACTAATAGGGTAGGATTTTGGAATTCAGTGCTACCATTTACGAGTACATTTCCAGCTAGTAGTGGAACATACATAGATTTTTCAAGAGATACATATAATGCATTTGAACCACCTAGTGTCGATGAAATCATACGATTGAGGTCTGCAAAACGAATATTCAGTATTAGATTATTTAGATTGCTAAGTCCTGCGCAAGTATCCATCATTTTAGCCCATGTCATCGGACTGACAAATAATTCTTCAACTAAATCTAATTGATATACATTATATGACTGTGTACCGCTTGTACCAGTTGTCAACGCTTTCCAGACAAATGAAGCTCGGGAAGGAACGGTAGTGTTAGACCCATATGGAGAAAATGGGTTTCGATTATCATTAAATGCTTGTCGTGGTCCAACACCTTGGTCGGGTGCATATATTGCTAAATTATCTTTTTGTAGAGGCATTTCAGAAGCGAAACGATTCATATCATCTTCAGTCATTAAGTGGGGGTAGATACATACATAGTCATTGATAGAAGTCGAGGTTGCAGAGCCGTTTAGGCGAAGTTCGATTGCACTTGCAGCACTTTGAACAGGGCAGGCACGTGGAATACAACCAAAGAAATTATTACCACCCTCAATGGAAGGAGCACCGGTGATATTATCAACAGCATTAAAGGCTAATTCATCGTTATCAGCAGTTGTCCAAGTGTTTACAACAAGCATTGAATAGGCAACACGTAAATTTCGTTTCACAATAGTGGTAAGAGATGGAGGTGTGATGTTATTCCAGATCCAGTTTTGATTTGAATATGAATCAGCAGTATATTTATAGATAGATTTGTTTACGCCACTTTTATAAACAACTTCGGAGGCTTGATAGGATTCTTCTACATCAACGACGGGATCGATTACAAGAACTTTTTTTAAATCAGTATTCATTTATAATATATGTTTATATTTTATTTTTAGACAATAAATTTTAAAAAAATGAGAAAAAAAACAAATTTATAATATTTTTTAAGTTTTTGTCTCTTTTAAAAATCGCCCGTGCCTCGTTTAAACTCTAATTTTACACTGAAATATTCACCATTTGCGATTTCAATAGGATAAATATTACCATCCTTAGTTTCATAGTACATAATTAAATCCACCTTATTAAAAGGTTGTTGAGCGTACAAATTATACCATCTCAAAATACCAGCCGGAATATAAATAAGAGCACTAGAAGGCGATAATGTTGATGTATCTGGAATAACATCAGTAATCATGCTTAAAGAATTATTTGACGAAAATCCACTATTTGAAAAGGTCTTACCCTCGCCATCACCAGAAACTGGTATATTTATCGTCGATATAATGATTCTGGTTAGGTCATAGAAGGCGTAAATAGTTGATGTTTCTTGTTGCAATTCAATAGTATTGCCTGTCAAATCGCCACTATATAAATTCAAATTTCTCCATCCATCAATATCAAGGACATTTTGAGATGGAAAATAGAATTGTTCCCAAAGAGCCTCATTTAATAAGATATAATATTGAGCCGTACCATCAGAATTTAAAGTATTATATGCGCTATCAGCAACTAGAAAGAATAGTTTGGTTGATGCATTATATTTTATTCTTGGTGCACTGCTCGGCAAAATAGCACTTCCTAATTTATTTTTCAATGTCGAGAAACATGATTGTAATGCGAAATTAATTTTGATTAAATAATCTTCATAGGTGTATAAACTATAAGGTCCTGAATCTACGTAAATCTGAGTTGAATTTAAATAAACCATACTATACGCACCGTTTGGAGGGCTAAAAGAATAGACAACATTGCCTGTGGCTACACTTATGGCCTGATAGCCTATTTCATTGCCACTGCTATCCAATCTATGAATCAATAAATATCCGTCTTTATCAAATCCAAGAAATCTATCAATATGAAATCCGGAATATTGATGAGTGTAAGCAATATTCGTACCAATTTGTAATACACTTGTGCTGGAACATCGATAAATATAATTTGAATCTGTTATAGCCACCCAATTATTTGCTTGTGCATTGCCAGTTTGAAAAACATCACTAACACCCACATTGAAAACATTGTAATAGCAATCAACGAATGATGCGGGAAAGTTCAAATATACAATTATTTGCCCTTGAAACGCAATTAGCCCTTGGGGTTGCATATATATATGGTTATATGTTAAATCAGTGTTATGATAATTAACACTAACTGCCCAAGTTGTCGCTGATGAACGTGTCCAAGATTGAATATAAAAATACCAAATATTTTGTACATTATCTCGTGTCAAGTACCCACAATAAAAATTTCCAGAAGAATCAGTGCACATTGTTGAAATGCTTAAGAAAGTTTGACCTGATGGAATCATATCTCCTTGAATTGTAAAAGACTGAACCATTATGCCATTTTGATAAGCGTCGACTTGACCTGCACTGGAACTTTCAATATAAAAAGTATGTGTTCCGTGATATGTATCGTTTACTGGATTTACATTATAAATTACATTTGGAATAGTAGTTGATGTATTTACAACTGGTGGTTCCAATTGTAAATCTTGTAAAGCTCCACCGGAAGCAAGATTTAGATAGTTATCAATTGGCTGGGAAAGTTGTAGATTATATTGTGGAACATATAAATTTTCCACTTGGCTGGTAGAACCATTATGATAATAGAGACCAACCTGCCATTTTTGAAATGGAATATTATTTCTGGTTAAAGGAATACCAGAAAGTGGAACACGAAATCTATTGATAGCTAACTGCCATTTATCAGGGTCATTAAAAAAAGGCTTTAGTAATGTTGTTTCGTATTTTGCAATTTGTTTTGAACCAGATTTATTAAAATAAGAAGCGTTAAAATATTCACGTTGGGTTTCAACATCTGAGGTAAAATTTCGACTCATATAATATAATAAAACA
>JAFDXH010000313.1 GCA_018268075.1 Bacteroidota bacterium
ACGAAAAGGTTTTAAAAACTGACAATATAAAATGCGAATGGTTGGCTTTTGCATTAAGACACTTTGTTTCAATTGACTCGGGTTTTAAACGTAGAAAATTACTTGCTTGAGAAAAAAATGAATATTTTCGTATATTTGTGAGTTATAAGTAATGCGCCTTGACCGCTCCGTAGAAAATTAACGTTTGACACAAAAATAAATACCGACCGAAATATAAAATCAATTACATTTGACAAAACAGCAACTATGAAAAATTTACTATTCATCGTTTTAACTATTTCAATAAGCTTCAAATTAAATGCTCAAAAACATTTAATGTATGACTTCTACTATTATTCAAACCCTGCAAGTGCAGCCAAAACATATAAAAATATTTTGGTTATCTCTACAATGGATAATACCACAAACAAAAGAATAAAACGCGTTGGAAGAAATATGAATTATCACTTAACTTTTTTTGAAGATGTATTTCCTCCTATTAGAAAATATACAGATAATGAAATAACCACTACTTGCGAAAAAATGGGTATTGATGCAATTATTTATTATACATATTTAGGCAGTACAGCCAGTTCAAGTTCAAGTCAGACATACGGTAACATATATTTACCGCCAACTGGTGGCGTAGGTAGAGTGTCTTCTACAACAACTACCAAGACATCAAAATTTATTGAAATGGATATATCTTTTGTGAAATTTTCAGACAGAAACAATAAAGAGTTTTATGTTACAGGAGGTTATGGTCCACAATATTCCGTAAATGTAGGAGTAGAGCTATTTAGAAAAACGCTCAAGAATTTAAAAAAACAAAACATTGCATTGCCTCTAAGTGACGAAGAAATGAAAGCTTTTTCAGAACAAAATGAAGTAAATGAAAAGTTGCAAGAGGAAGAGAATTTAAAGCGACAGAAGTATGCAGAATTTGAGGAAAATGGGAACAAAAATTTTGCAAATAAGAAATATGCCGAAGCTATTGATGATTTCAATAAAGTAATTGAAATTGACCCAAATAATGTGCAAGCTTATTTTACCAGAGCAAGAGCCAAATCTGCTTTAAATGATTCTAAGGGATCTATAGAAGATAATAATAAGGTTATCGAATTAGACCCAAATTTTTCAATGGCATATAATAATAGAGGCTGGGACAATTATTTACTAAAAAATTATATTGAAGCGTTAAAAGACTTTAATAAAGCTATAGAACTAGAGCCTCGTAACTACGTTGCTTATGACTCTAGACAAGAAACCAAATTTGCATTAAATGATTTCGCTGGTTGTTTAGAAGATTGTAATATTGCTATTTCATTAAATCCAAAATTAGCTAACTCATATTTCTTTAGAGGCAAAGTATACTTCAAAAATGGTGACAAGACAAAAGCTTGTGAAAATTGGAGTAAAGCAGGGCAATACGGAACAATGGAAGCTTACGAATTAATTAAACAGAACTGTAATTAATAAAAGGTGTGCTTCGCACGGCTTTGCGCATCTCACTCCGTTCGGTCAAAAGCGCAAGCCTGCGGCAGCTCGGTAGAAAATAATAATAAATATCATTCAAATGTTTTTTAAAGAATATTTTAATTCAGTCGCTGATATAATTCAGGCGAAATTTAAAGGACATATTTCTTTAAATCAAAATAACGCTGATAGAGGGGAATTGTGTGAAATATTTATTAAAGATTTTTTATTTGAAACTATGGGTGATAGTTTCAAAATTGCTAGAGGTGGTAAAATAATTGACTGGAAAGGAAACCACTCTAAACAATTAGATGTTATTTTGACCGCCAAAAAATCATTAAAATTGTTTTCAGATAAAGGAATTTATCCTACAGAAACAGTATATGGTGCAATTAGCATAACATCAACATTATCGAAGAAAAAAATATTAGATTGTTGCAAAGAATTTATGTCAATACCAAAAGAAAATTTTCAATTTTCTACTGAAGGGTATATTGACCAGGAATATCTTGAGCAAACGGCAAATGTTTGGAAAAATTCTGTGCCTTATAAAGTTGTTTTTGCTTATGGTGGCTCTCTAAAAGAAGATTGGATAAAAGATATTCTAAAACTAAATAAAACTTCAATTAACCCTTATAATACAATACCTGATTTAATTATTTTAAATAAAAAAGGATTTATCGAAAAATCTTTTTTTAAAAATAAAGAAGGTAAATTAGATTTCAAATTGCAATATATTTCATTTGAAAAATATGATTATTATGGTGTTGTTTTCGCCAAAATGCTATTTCACTTGAATGCTTTTTCTCACGAAGAAATTATACTTAAACCAGACCTTAGTTATTATTTTAACCAAGACCTATAAACTGTTGGTGTAACTGTGTAGGCGCACTATCTTATAACACAACCTACCAGTAATGCGGGCGGACACCTAAGCATTTGCAAATTCAAGGTCGCTTCGCGAAGGTTATTTTCATTTTGCAAATGTCCAAAAAGCAGTTAGCTTTGTTAAAAGCTTTTCGGTAGACGAGTGCCTTGAGCCGCACTACTGGTAGCTTCAAGCCGTTAGCAGTAATGGCAGAACGACCGTCATCACAACAACAAACAGGACAACAACAATGACTGAAATAATTAGAAATAGAACTATCAGACCTTCGACCAGACTTGAAAAATCGAAGAGTTATAAAATCGACACCAAGACAGTTTCTCGGGGCGACATTTTAGTGGTTAACATTGACCACGAGACAAAATCATTTCGTAAGTCATACAAGTTTAACGGTTCAGACGTTGCACATAAAGACAGTATTAGTTTTAGAGTAAATGACTACGGGACTACAATTGACATTAGTTGGAGCGGTGCGACACCAATAGGAACAGCATCAAAAGCAACAACACCTGCACCAAAACCATTGACAAAAAAGGTTGTGGACAAAGCTCCTGTTTCTAAATCAATCTCGACACATACAAAAACATCATTCGACCCAATTTCAAATGCGGACACGGCTATTTTGATTTTAGGAACAATGCCGGGTGACAAATCACTTGAACTTGGCCAGTATTACGGACATTCAAGAAACAGATTTTGGAAAATCATTTCGACAATTACAGACAATGATTTGCCAATGACCTACACCGACAAAAAAGCACTTTTACTCAAAACTAAAATTGGAATTTGGGATGTAGCACACAAAGCAAATAGAAAAGGTAGCCTTGATAGTGCAATTGAAGACGAAGAACCAAACGACTTGGACAGCTTTATCGCAAAACATAAGAATTTAAAAGTTATCGGTTTCAACGGGACAAAATCCCAAGCTCTTTTTGACAAGTATTTCGACAGAAAAAGTGATTTAAAATATATTTCTTTACCAAGCACAAGTCCTGCAAACACAGGCATTGACTTTGACAGCATTTGCAAATTATGGCGACAAATATTGACCAAATAATTGACGGACGACCAAGAGCCACTACTGCTAATCGAGTAGGCGGCTCCGCCAGATACTGACGGAGTGCACCTCTCACACCACTAAGCGTACGGGTCGCGTACTTAGCGGTTCAC
>JAFDXH010000031.1 GCA_018268075.1 Bacteroidota bacterium
AAAGGAATATTTTGGGCACTGTGGGCATTATGGATGTAGAAAACAGTGCAATGAATGTAATTCCCGGAAAAGTATTTTGTTCGCTTGATATTCGCAGCAGCGATACACACGCCCTGAGTAAAGCATACGAATCACTTTCAAAAATTTGTGAAGAAATTTGCCGGAAAAGAAATATTTACCACGAATGGAAATTGGTTTTGGATGCCCCACCTGTAATGTGCGATCCTTTGCTGACAGAGGTATTACAACAATCTTTGCATGAAAATTCTATTGAGTCATTAAATCTTGTAAGTGGAGCCGGGCATGATGCAGTAGTGGTATCAGCAGTAGCACCCGTAAGCATGCTATTTGTAAAATGTTATAAAGGAATCAGTCATAACCCCTTGGAAAATGTAGAAATTGCAGATATTGCATCGGCATTAGAAACAACAGATACCTTTCTCCTAAAATTGGCAGAAAGATGGAAAAAAAATAAAAGCTTTAAAAAATAACAATGGAAATAAGCGCATTGACCAGATCGGTCGTAAAAAGAAATCATGCATTAATATGCCCAGATGGATATATTAATAGTAAAGTACCCGGTTGGGATAATTGCACTGTAAATGTGCTGATAAATGAACAAATGGGCGCCCACCTTTGCCAAACCTTAATAACCGCTGCTGCTGGGTGTAAAATAAAAGGAGAAAATAAAAGCTCAGAGATATTTTTTTATGTAGTACAAGGAAGCTGCAATGCCACTATTGGCAAAGAAAAAAGGAAATTATCAAAAGGTCATTTTGTATATGTGCCTGTGCATACAAAATATGATTTCAGCAGCATAAAAGCAGGCACACAATTACTCACTTTTCACAAAGTATATCAGCCATTAGAAGGGCATCCTGTTCCCGGTATTCTCTTTGGTGATAGTAGCACTATACCCGGCCCTTCTTACCTTGGCGATAAGGCACTCAGATTGCAAGTACTTTTACCGGACAACCTCTCTTTTGATATGGCAGTTAATATTTTCACGTATGATTCCGGTGGCCATCTGCCAATGGTGGAAACTCACATTATGGAGCACGGGTTAATGTATCTGCAAGGGCAAGGCATTTACATGCTGGATCAGGAATGGTATCCTGTAAAAAAAGGTGATACGATCTGGATGGCTCCCTATTGCCAGCAATGGTTTACTGCAATGGGAAAAGAACCTGCTGTATATATTTATTATAAAAATGTAAATCGTTTCCCAACAGAAATCTGATCTTTTAAAGCCTAACTATTCAATAAAAAATTTAATAATGACAATAGCTGACTTTGATCATTTAAGTACAGAAGAAAAAAAAATACTTTTATTTAATTGCTGCGGATGCACCGCCTGGGTAAAGGCTATGATGGAAATATTTCCGGTAAATGACCTGATAGACCTGCTGGAATATGCAGAAGAAAAATGGTACGAATGTAATCCAGCAGATTGGCTCGAAGCTTTTCAACACCATCCCAAAATAGGCGACACAGATGCCATTCACCCAAACAGTACACTCTCAAATGACTTTGCATCCAAGGAGCAGCAAGGCGTTGATGCTGCAAGTGCAGAAATATTGAACGCACTGAAAAAAGCAAATGAAGATTACCTTGAGCATTTTGGATACATTTTTATAGTTTTCGCTACGGGTAAATCAGCACAGGAAATGTTAGACATTTTGAATAGCCGTATGATCAACGACCCACATGATGAATTAAATATTGCTGCGGCAGAGCAGAATAAAATAACCAGGCTTAGGTTAGAAAAATTATTTTTATGAGTCAAATAACATCGCATATACTGGATACTTCAGCCGGCAAACCCGCACAAGGTATCAAAGTCATGTTATTTTTCTTTGAAGAAGAAAAATGGATACCTATTAATGGAGGCATCAGTAACCTTGATGGCAGAATACCTGACCTTGTACAGGCCAATAAAACTTTAGAACTAGGTATCTATAAATTAAAATTTGAGACAGGTAATTATTTCCTACAGAAATCTGCATCCACCTTCTATCCTTTTGTTGAAATCGTTTTTGAAATAAAAGACTCATCGCATTACCATGTGCCATTATTATTAAACCCTTATGGCTACTCCACCTATCGTGGTAGCTGATAAATTATTTTTATGAAATTTTCCATAAACGATCAAGAAAAATCTGCCATTTTCGAACCGCTTCAAAAAGCTAATCAAGCTTTTCAAAAAACATACCCCGGCGATAAGCCAGAGCGGCAGCCGGTACATACTGTATATGGCGGGGCAAATCTTTTCAAAAGTGATACCCCCCTTAAGATGGGCGAGGTGGCACTTAGAAATTTAAACACTTATGCCCCAGATTTTGTTACTCTTGCCAAAGTATTACAATTACAAGGCCATGAGCATTTACCACATCTGGAAAAGGAAATTACTGCCCTAACAGAATATATGGATAGCATTTCTGAGGCAGAGCGGAAAAAGAATAGTGCATGGCTCTCCTACTCCATCTACAAAAAAATTATTGCAAAGCTCAAGAAGGAAGCAGTAGAAGATTTTAGAATAGATTTTGAAGATGGCTTTGGCAATCGGCCTGATGCTGAAGAGGATGCAACGGCAGAAAATGCCGCAAAAGAATTGGCTCTGGCAATGAAAAATAAAACCCTATCGCCTTTTATTGGCATCAGAATCAAACCCTTTACTGAAGATTTAAGAAACCGAGGAGTAAGAACATTGGATATTTTTCTGAGTACACTGCTCAAAGAAACTGACGGCAAACTACCAGCAAATTTTATAGTAATGCTGCCTAAAGTAACCATACCGGAACAAGTAATTGCTTTGGTTAATTTTTTCAAGATAATAGAAAAAGAAAATAACCTGGAAAGTGGAGCATTGAAAATGGAAACTATGGTAGAGGCTACACAAATAATAATGGATGATGAAGGTAAAAATCCGTTATTGAAAATCATCAGAGCTTCCGAAGGGCGCATGCTTGCTGCCCACTTTGGCACTTATGATTATACAGCTTCTTGCGGCATTACTGCCAAATACCAAACAATGGATCATCCGGTATGCGACTTTGCCCACCACATTACTAAAGTGGCACTCGGCGGCACCGGCATTTTTCTTTCAGATGGCGCTACTAACATTATGCCTATAGGCCCGCACCGAGGCGACAATCTCACTTTTGAACAACAAAAGGAAAACAGAGAATCTGTGTACAATGCTTGGCAGCAAGGTTTTAAGCACACCACTCACTCCCTTGTAAATGGCTTTTACCAAGGCTGGGATTTGAATCCGGCCCAGCTTCCTATGCGCTATGCTGCTACCTACAATTTTTTCCTGAGCAGCTATGATGATGCTGTACATCGCTTAAAAATATTTGTGGACAGAGCCGCTATTTCCACACTTACAGGCGATATATTTGACGATGCCGCCACGGGGCAGGGATTGCTCAATTTCTTTTTGAAAGCTATGAACTGTGGTGCCATTACCGAAGAAGAAGCATTAGTAACCGGGCTTACGCTTGACGAAATACGCAGCCGCTCGTTTTATAAAATATTACAAGGCAGGCGCACGGCAAAGAAATAAGTAGCTACGGGGGAAAATATTTTTATTTTTATTTTACTATAAAATCTGCGCCCTGCACATCTGCGCTATTAGCGCATATAAATACCTTGAAAGCACCTAGTTCATAGTGTTATACATCATTACTTAATCTCTCTTAGCAGGC
Organism: Bacteroidota bacterium; assembly: GCA_018268075.1. GTDB lineage: Bacteria > Bacteroidota > Bacteroidia > Chitinophagales > Chitinophagaceae > Ginsengibacter. Next base: position 3,708 of record JAFDXH010000031.1, read on the forward strand.
AAAAATATTTCTGCAATCATACATCTTGCGCTGCCGCCGCCTATTGTTTCTATAGTATCAATAGAAAGCGGCACTAATTCGCAATACTTTTCTATTAGCGTTTTTTGCTCGTACGTAAGTGCATTGTACGCACTCATAGAAAGTGCTAATATGTTACGCCCGGATTTAGAGCGTACTTCGAGCATATTTCCAGCAAAATTTTTCATTTGGGAAAAACTAATTTCAATAATAATATGACCTGTTTCAGTTAGCGATTTTTTTACCTTTTCGCGTTCTGCCATGTTGGTAATGCTTTCAAGACAAATAGCAGCAAATTTTTCGCCTATGCACATCATAACATTGGTATGATAAATTTCTTTCCCATTTGCATCATGAGCATAAAAATAAACAGGTGTATAATTTAGGTATTTACATACCTCCAAAAACAGGCTTTTATTGGTGCGCGGCGATAAACAGGCATACCCAATTTTATGAACTTGGTCAAAAATAATACTACCTGTACCTTCCAGATATTTTCCTTCATTTTCATTTTTAGAAAAGTCAAGAACCTTTTTAATTTCAAAATCTTTGCTTAAAAATTCAATAATATCCGGGCGGCGCTCTGTGCGCCTGTTAGCAGCACACATTGGATATAAAATCACAGTACCATCCGAATGAAAAGTTGCCCAATTATTGGGAAATACCGCATCAGGCTTGGGCGGAAATACTGTATCCTCAATAACTATAACCTTCACACCTTTTAATTCAAGTGCATTTACCATAGCATCAAACTCGTGCAATTTTCTCAGTTTCAAACTATCTTCACTTGCATCTATATCTATCTGAAATGCATTAGAAATTGCCGTTTCCCGGTTAAATGAAAATGTAGCAGGCCGAATCAATAAAATACTATCCGATGCCTGATAAAGTTGCTTATTCATTTTTATAAATTAGGTAATACCAATTTTACACAAAAAGCACTTTGAACCATGAAAAAAAATAAAATTCAGAGAAATAAAATATTGAACCAATTAATTTTCTCTATACTTTTTCCTCATCAGCTCATACACTTTTTGCGAGAGCATTTTCATTCGAGGCCGGGCATTGTCTTCTTCTACAGGAGTAAATAATGCTATGATGTATTTTACCTTTCCGTCATCTACTATACCTACATCATTTGTAAAGTAGCTCCACCATCCTGATTTATGGTAAAACATTGCACTGGCCGGCAGCCCTGTAGATAATTTAGTAGTATCTAATTGCTGCCCCAGAAAAACTTTCATCTTCTTACTCACCCATGGGTTTACCAAATGGTTGGATTGAATAAGATACATAAACTCAGCAGCATGCCGAGCATTGGTAACGGTACTTCTAATGGTATCAAAGCCTTGGTCTTCATATTTTCTGCTGAGAAATTTTCTAGTCACTTCACTTCCATACCATCCATACTGATGCATCGTTTTATTGATATTGGACCTGCCTGCCACATCAATCAGGCAGTTAGCTGCGCTATTATCGCTTCGGGTAATCATCAGGTCTAATAAATATTGAATGGTAACCGTATCGCCATTTCTAAGCAATTTTCTTGGATCCCAACTAATTTCTGAAGAATGATCTACGTCATTAGGCGAATGCACTACATAGCTTTTATACAGAGAATATTTCCTTTCAATCACCTGTTTCAAAATCTCCATGGCCACGTACATTTTATACACCGATGCCGGATAAATAAAACTATCCATATTTACGCCACCTATCACAGGTTGTTTTTTATTAAGGTCTATTACTGCTAAAGAAATTTTAAGGTGCCCATCCTCTCCCGCATCAAAACTACTATCGAAGCCACATTCATGAACTATTTCAGATAAGGATTTATTGAATGCTTTATCTGTTTTGAATGGGTATTGGTACCGATTTTGAGAAACAACTGGCCCTGTGATGAAAATCATTAAAAAAAATGCAACTAAATTTTTCATTATTATTTCATTTATTAATGTACACCTGATTGTAAAGTTGAATAGAAAAAAAATTGTAAAGTAATTATTTAAGATAAAAAAACTGGTCTAAGATACCAATTCTTTTGTGCCCTATGCGCCATAAAGCACTGAATAGAAAAATCGCAAAATATATTATTCCCAAACTACCATTTTATCAACGCACATCTACCCGTTCTTCCACAATAGTAATATATGCATTCTGCAGTTCTTTAGTTATCATCAATTGGCAGCTTAACCTTAAGCCCGGTAATTTAATAGCTACTTTCCTTAGGGTACTTGCTTCATTTCTATCCGGCTGGGGGAGTGATACAAAATCCACCAAAACTAGGCATGTTCCACATCTACCTATACCCTTGCACTCACCAAAATCTTCTACATAAATTTTTTCATTGATGAGTACCATTAAATTTCTGAATTCACCTTCATAACAGGAAACCGGATATTCAACGCCTTCAAATGAAATGGTAAAATTAATATTTTCCTCAGGTGCTCTCATTGCATAAAAGTAATAAATGAAGGAAGAACTATGCCTATTATATTTACAGATATCTCTCTTCCTAAATATTAAATTGAAGAGTTGCAAAAAATAAGAGCCACGCTATGCGTGGCTCAATAGTACTTAACCCCAAAAAATTATGATAGACTAAAATGGTAAATCATCCGCAGGTTCTTCTACTCCAGCTACAGTATTTACCTTTTGCTGCACATTACTACCAGTACCTGATGATTGTTGGTTATCTGCATTATCCGATTTCCCTCCGAGAAGCTGAATATTATTTACCCGCACCTTTAAAGACGAAGCAGGTTGATTTTCCTTATTTAAAAATCCTTCAGACTCAGGCGCCCCCTCTACATATACTAATTGCCCTTTCTTAAGATATTGCGCAATGGCAGTCCTGTCAGTCCAGTAGGCACACTTAACCCAAGTAGTTTTTTCTACCATATTACCTTGCGCATTTTTATATTTTTCAGAATGCGCCACATTAAAGTTGATTACATTCTTTCCATTTACCTCATTGGTAGTACAATCGTTACCAAGATGGCCAATAATTTGTAATTTGATCATAAAAATTCATTTTTAAATTAACTAATCCGCATTAAGGATACCTGACAAATCTAAGTAAAATAAACCGGTCAAAAGCATCAATTCATTTTCTTTTTAAGAGTACTTACCTGATCCTGCAAGTTGGTCACCAGATTTACCAATGAATCTACATCCCATCGCTGTTGCTGTGTCACTTTATTGATCACAGCCTGAGCCTGCCACATTTCCAATACATCGGCAGCAAGTACCTGATAAGGTTGGTAGGCCGGGTTATCACTCACGAGCGTAATCTTGCTGGTATTCTTGTTATTCTTTACCACCCTTTTGTACACAATGCCTTCACTATTACTCACTACGATATAAGCAGCGTTATTTTTTACATGATCCATTTTATCTACCTTTTCGCCTACTATTATGCTTCCGCTGGGTGTAGGCATCATACTGTCACCTAAAATTTCAAAGGCACGGTAGCTTCCACCGGTTAACATGGGCAAGGTAAAAGTGTTCAATTCATCAATAAATTCATGGTCGCCATAGCCTGCCAGATACCCTGCCGCAGCCTTCACTGGTACAAAATGAATCAGGTTTCGCTCAGCCGTCATCATTTTCATTTGCCGGCGCCTTGCAAGATAGCTGCTGCCATTTGTTTTACTAAGGTCTTTCAGTAGTAATTCGTCCAAGGTTACTTTAAAAATCTCACTTAATATTTCCAGTACATCTATCCTTGGGTCTGCCCGCTCTTCTTCATACGCCCCAATCAGCGATCTTTTAATGCCCAATTTATTTGCAAATTCTTCCTGAGTCCATCCGCGAAGCTTGCGTAAGTATTTAAGGTTTTGTCCGGCTTGTGACATGGCGACTAATTTATTTAGAACAAAAATACTAATCTATTTAGTTTTACCAAATTTTTTTTTATTAAGCTAAAAATGCCTGTTTTTTTAAAATATTCTTATTTCCTTAAAATAATAGATTATGAAAATTTAAGATTGTGGGCTTCAATAAAACATAAGGTGCCTCTACGCAGTATGGCTGCATAAAGCGTAAACTTTTGCAGAAAAAGGTAACGGTTCTCACAATTTAATCCGATACTGTTGTACTTTACTATTTTGTATCGTACTTCGCAAAAATTAGCAGCAAGGAAATGAGATATTATTTAATAGCAGGCGAAGCTTCTGGCGACCTTCATGGCAGTAATCTTATAGAGGAATTAAAGGCTCTGGACAAGGGGGCGGCATTTCGCTGCTGGGGGGGCGACAAGATGAAAGCTGCAGGCGCTACGCTGGTAAAGCATTATAAAGAGCTGGCATTTATGGGCTTTACTGAAGTGCTGAAAAACCTACCTCAGATTCTGCGCAATTTTAAATATTGCAAAAAAGATATATTATCGTTTCAGCCGGATGTAATTATTTTTATTGACTATCCGGGCTTTAACCTTCGCATGGCCAAGTGGGCCTTTGAGCAAAAAATAAAAAGCGTATTTTATATTTCACCTCAGGTATGGGCATGGAAAGAAAACAGGGTAAAGATTTTTAAGAAATATATACCCAAAATGATTGTCATTTTACCTTTCGAAAAAGCATTTTTTAAAAAATGGAATTATGAGGTGCAATATGTTGGCCATCCCTTGATAAAAGTGATTAATGACTACAGGCAAAAACATTTTGAAACTACAAAAGATTCAAAACTCGTGGCATTGCTTCCAGGAAGCAGGCTACAAGAAATAAAAATTAAGTTGCCCATCATGCTGTCGGCTACTTTAAACTTCCCTGATCATTCATTTGTAATAGCCAAAGCCCCTTCAGTGGAGGTTGAATTTTATCAGCAATTTTTAAGGGAATATCAAAATGTTTCTATTTCTTCTTTCGACACCTACTCCTTACTTATGATGGCTTCTGCAGCAGTAGTAACCTCGGGTACAGCCACACTTGAAACTGCCTTATTTGGCGTACCGGAAATGGTGTGTTACAAAACCAATTCCCTATCTTATGAAATAGGCAAACGATTAATCAAATTAAAATTCATATCTCTGGTAAATCTGATTATGAATAAAGCAGTAGTAAATGAATTAATCCAAAATGACCTTACTCCTGAAAATATAACTAATGAACTCAATAAACTACTTTTTGATCAGGAATATATTGCCAGAATACAACAAGATTATGAAGCGTTAAGAGACCTTCTGACTCAGGGCGGAGATGCTTCAGAAAATGCTGCAAAAATTATTTACAAATATGTGGCAATTCATTAAAGCTTAGGAAAGTCATTTTTATTTTATTATTGAAAAACTACCTCCTTATCAGTTGAATGATCAGGATTATCATTGCAAGCAGGAATAATAAAATAGACAACCTGTTAATAAAATGCATATAGCCCAACCACTTTGATTTAGGTGCATCCGGATCTTTTTTTACCAACCATAAATATTCACCTATTTGCCTCCATACCCCCATAATAGAAATTTTAATAAATCCTAAAAGTAAGTATATCCGTATCTGCTTCAAAAAAATAATTATTACCTTTTCCTTTTTTCTAACTTTATGTGTGGTAAAATACAAATGAAAATAAAGGTTAATAAAAAACACCCGCTAGCCATACGATGGCTTCATTGGATCAATTTTCCGGTGCTGGCTGTAATGGTGTGGAGTGGTATGCTGATCTATTGGGCTAATGACGTTTATCGCATTGGCTGGGGTGATAAGACAATTCTTAAGTTTTTTCCGGATTCATTTTACAAAGCCTTCCATATTCCTTTCCGGTTGGCAGAAGGGATGAGCATTCATTTTGTTTTTATGTGGCTTTTTGCTATAAACGGGCTGATATATTTCCTATTCCTCTTGTTTTCGGGTGAATGGCGATTAATATTTCCCAATAAAAAATCCTTTAAAGAATCCTTTCTTGTGGTACTACATGATTTGAGAATCAGGAAAACAGCTCCGCCTCAAAAAAAATACAATGCTGCGCAACGCATCGCTTACAGCCTCGTGATCTTAATGGGATTGGGCAGTATTTTAACAGGACTGAGTATTTATAAGCCAACCCAATTTCATACGCTTACATCATTATTAGGTGGATACGAATGGGCTCGAATTGAGCATTTTACCCTCACCATTTTATTCTCACTTTTTTTTATTGTACACATAATTCAGGTAGTGCTCGCAGGGTGGAATAATTTTCAAAGTATGGTCACAGGATTATTTGTTGTAGATAAAAATGCAATTCCGGTACAACAACCAATTATCGAAAATAAAATTGAGGATACTATTAATGATCCTACAGATCAGGTTGGCCCTGTAGAATCAACAAACAACCTGCATGAAGATTCCGATAAAACTGAAGAAATAATTAAGCATGATGAATGATGATACAAAAGATATAATAATCACTAAACATAATTTTAGAAAAAAGAGCTTCCTCGCCTTTTCTTTTTTTATTCTGTTTGCAATATTTGCCATTTTTGTCTGGAAAAAAATTAACCATGCTACAGATGTGGCAGGCACACCCAAACCTTTGCGCACCATACTCGATAAAAACGAAAAAATCTTTTCTTCCATTTTTTCAGACCAACATTTATCGAAGACATACCCTGTATCAGAAGCGGTAAAAAAGGTAAGGGTAAATGGTGATATTGGTCTCAAAAGTGATCTGGACACTTCTTGGCGCCTGCACCTTGTACTACACCCCGGCGACACACTTTTACTAACGATGGATGATATAAAAAAATTTCCAAAAACAGAGTTGGTCTATGATTTTAAATGTATAGAAGGATGGAGTCAGATTACTCATTGGGGCGGAGTAAAATTCAGTGATTTTTTAAAGAAATACGATCCATCAGCGAGCCAGGAAAAATATGCCGGCCTCTCTACCCCCGATAATGAGTATTATGTAGGCATAGATATGGCCAGTATGCTGCATCCCCAAACAATTCTTTGTTATGAAATGAATGGAAAACAACTGCCTGTAAATCAGGGTTATCCTTTAAGATTGATTATCCCCGTAAAATATGGCATTAAACATTTAAAAAGAATTGGCACCATATTTTTTAGCAATGAGCGGCCTCCCGATTATTGGTACGAAAGAGGTTACGATTATTATTCAGGGTTGTAATACATTTTATATTCAGATTTGAAAACTGAGTAAAAGATTGGGAGGTGGCGCAAGCCTCAAACAAATACAATTTCATTAATCAAATATTCAGGAACTTCGCCTCTGAAATTTTTTGCAGGTATGGAAAAAGAATTACTCAGAGAACAAAGAAAATTTGAAGCTGTATTTCAGAATGCATCTTTGGGCATTGTTGTGATTGACGAATCGGCCACAATAGTGCTGGCCAATAATTTTTTATTACAGCAATTTGACTATGATAATGCAGCAGAACTTATTGGGAAGAAACTGGAAATTCTTATCCCCGACCGCTATCAATCTACACACGTACATGATCGGAATAATTTCATAAAGCATCCGGCTACCCGGCCTATGGGCATGGGCCGCGATCTTTTTGGTATCACAAAAAAAAACAAGGAGATACCTCTGGAAATAAGCCTTAGCAGTTATTCCAATGAAGAAGGAGTATTTTCCATTGCCTTTATCAGCGACATTACAGCAAGGCTGGAAGTTCAAAATAAATTGAGAGAGCAGCGGCTTGCGTTAGCTGCAATGAATGAGGTAATGGAAAAAAAAGTAAAAGAAAGAACCGCCACCCTGCAAGACACTATGGCCAAGTTAGAAGCCTCAAAGGATCAGTTAACATTGGCTTTAAGCAAAGAAAAAGATTTAGGTGAATTAAAAAGCGCATTCGTTTCTATGGCATCGCATGAATTTCGCACACCACTCAGCACTATTTTATCTTCAGCATCTTTGCTGGCAAAATATAAACTTACAGAAGACCAAGAAAAAAGAGACAAGCATGTGCAACGGATAAAATCATCTGTTATCAACCTTACCAATATTTTAAATGAATTTTTGTCGCTGGGAAAAATAGAAGAAGGCAAGATTAAGGCGCATTTTTCTGTATTCAATATTAAAGAATTTATAGAACAGCAATGGCAGGAAATGTCAGCATTATTCAAGCCCGGACAAGAACTGGAATTTACACATACCGGTAAAGAGATAGTAACCCTTGATGAAAATTTATTCAAAAATATTTTAATCAACCTTTTGTCAAATGCCTCAAAATTTTCTTCAGAAAATAAAAAAATCTTTATAAATGTAAATGCCAGCGATCGTGAACTTATATTTACCATAAAAGATAAAGGGATCGGAATTTCAGATAAAGATCAGGAGCATTTATTTGAAATATTTTTTAGAGCAAAAAATGCACTTAATATTGCAGGAACCGGGCTTGGGCTACATATTGTATCAAAATATACAGAAATAATGAATGGCAATATTTCCATAAAGAGTGTACTTGGCGAAGGCACAGAAATCACCATAAAATTTATTCAATGAAAAAGATATTGCTTGTAGAAGACAATGCAGATATACGTGAAAATACGGCTGAGATATTGGCACTCGCCAACTATAATGTAGTAACGGCCGCCAATGGCAAAGAAGGTTTTGAAATAGCGGTGAAAGAAAACCCGGATCTGATTATTTGTGATATAATGATGCCTGTATTAGATGGCTACGGCCTCTTGCACCTCATATCAAAAAAGGAAGGGCTTCGCGGTATCCCATTCATATTTCTCACGGCCAAAAGTGAAAGAGGAGATTTAAGAAAAGGGATGGAGATGGGGGCAGATGATTATATTACCAAACCCTTTACAGAAATAGAAATATTAAACGCGATAGAAGGTAGGCTTCAAAAGTCAGAATATATTAAAGAGAATTTAGAAGCATCACGCCTTGATAATTTTTTAAACGAAGTGAAGAATGAAAATAATCTGGAAAAGTTTACCAGCGAAACCTCGCTGAGCCATTTCAGAAAAAAACAGAAGATCTACGTTGAAGGCAATCACCCGCACAGCCTTTTCTATTTGAACGAAGGCAAGGTACGCACTTATAAAATCAATGATAGTGGTAAGGAACTCACCATAAACTTGTTTAATTCCGGTGATTTTTTTGGATATAATGCACTTCTCGAAGACAAGCCTTACCAGGAAACTGCTGAAACCATGGAAGAGTGCGACATCAGTTTGATCAACAGGGAAGACTTTGAAATATTAATACACAGCAATATAGAAGTAGCCCAGAAATTTATAAAGCTACTGGCACAAAATGTTTCAGAAAAGGAAAACCAACTGCTAAATCTAGCCTATAATTCGCTACGCAAAAGAGTAGCCGAAGCAATCATTACACTGCTCAATAAATTTAAACCCTCAGATGAATCAAATTTTGTAATTCAGATGTCGAGAGAAGACCTTGCCCGCATAGCCGGCACTACCACCGAGTCGCTCATACGAACCATAAGCGATTTTAAAAACGAAAAACTAATCAGTTCTGAAGGCGGAACAATACAGGTAATAAATGAAGATAAATTAAGATCAATGCTTAACTAAAGATTGATGGCCTTTGCAAGGCTGGAGTTAAATTCATTGGTAATATTTAAAAATTGCTTCTCAAATGCTACCATATTTTCTCTAAGCCGAACTTGCTTTTTATCATAAGTGGCAGGCAAATAGTTTATTTCTTCTTCATCTATCTTTTTGGCAAAATTGAGTACAGATCGCTTTAAGTATTTAGCGCGGCCATCTATTAATAGCATCTCATTCTGAAAATATTCAGCAAGAGAGATAGCAGTAGCATTATCATCATGATCTACGATTTCACTCAGACGAAATTTTAATAATGCATTCTCCTGAATAAAAAACTCTAACCTCCGTATCCATGATTTTGCCTCTTCAACTACCTGCTGGCGAAAGGAATTATTCATCAAAAACTCGATTTTCATTAATGAGCAGAAAATTTTTAAGAAAAAAAATAAAATTGCACAAATCAGCTTATTAATAAAATGATTGAAGGCAGTTAGTGAACTGATCTAAATCATAATGGAAAATTTTTGAATAATAAAATGGGGGAAGCCTCGCTAATTGCGAATAAGTTCTTTGGGCTTTTTAATGCTGAACACCAAAAGAATAAGACCAAGCGCTATAAGAATAGCACAATAAAAAAGTAAAATATTAGCATGAGGAAGTGGTGAAAAATTCATCGCTTCTAACCCCTGAAACATAAGGATTACCTCCTGAATAATCACTCCGCCTATGAATACAAAAACGCCTACAACACTCAGTTGACGCCCGCTCCTCTGGTAAAACAATTGATTGATGTACCCCAAAATAAAAAAGGAAATAATACCCAGAAAAGACAAATGAAGATAACCTATCACTACTGGCCTGAAACCGAAAGCATAATTGCTTAAATAGGGAAATATAGACAGCATCTGCAACACAATCTTTAAAATAAAAGCTACCGATGCCAACAACCATAAAATGCGGGTATTAGATGAAAGTATATGACGGGTACTATTTTTAAATAAAGAAAATATTCTTACAAAAAACAATAATACAACCAACTGAAGAATACCGGTAACATTAGCAACCCATTGAATAACAGGCGGCAGTTTCAACCACAAAATAGAAAGGAAAAATGCCGGAACTACTGTAATGGCAAGTATCATGAATAATTTTTTGCTGATAGCCACTGATGGAAGATACCCCTGCTGCAATAGAAATGAAAAGAGTAGTCCGAAACAAACAAACAGGAACCAACCATTATATTGAAAATGCAAAAAGAAATAAACCGATGCGAAATATAAATCCTGAATAAGGATATTGCGCGCCATAAGGTAAGCAAGTAATATAGCCCCAAGTGATGAAAAAGCCCAAATAATCAGGCCTGCCTTGTACCAAATAGTAGCATAAGATTTTTCTTCCACCTTATTTAAATCCTTCCACATCCATACAATAAAGAAATAGGAAAGCAAAATACCTGCCGATAAGAACAAAATGGAATAAAAGTCGTAGCCCTGAATAATAAATGACACAAACATTCCATAAGCTGTAAAGCAATTAGCTATAAGCAGCCAGTGGTACTTTTTAAAATTGGTAGCTACATTATACTTTCCGATATAATCAATCATTAAAACCATTAAAATAATGGTAACCCAACCTACAAATGCAAAATTGCTGTGGGCATAAAGCAGATGCTTTTGATTTACAGCACGCAGATCAAAATTGATCTTATACCTTAAAGTAACGCCGGCCAAGGCTACAATACAGAAATTAATTAATGCAATCTTTATCCAACTATGGGAAGAGAATGTAAATTTATTCATCATGCACTTTAAGAATTAAAAATAAAGGTAACCTACCTGAAGAGCACATATAAAAAAATAAATTTATGATATAAATCATCAAAATAAATCATCCATCATGATTGCCCTCATAAAAAATTGTAAATTGCCTGTGTAATATTGCAAAGTAAAAATTAAATTTTCTTCTATGAAAAAAATGTTTATCGTGTGTTCTCTGGCTTTATTCTTCGCTGCTTGCGGCGGTTCGGGCGACAAAGACAACAATGCTGCTGCCCCCGAAAGTACAGAAGCTAAAAGTGATGACACAACAGCCTCATCAGAAAGTGGAAATCCGAGCTACGATCCTAACCGTGGTGAAGGCAAGTTTCATGATGTACAATTAAGCGACAAGCTGGATGCTGCAATGGCAGCTAAAGGCCAAAAAATTGCTGAATTAAAATGTGAGTCGTGCCATAAAATGACAGACGAAAGATTGGTAGGCCCAGGATGGAAAGGTGTTACTTCGCGCCACAAACCTGAATGGATACTAAACTTTGTGACCAACACAGATGCCATGATTGACAAGGATCCTAAGGCACAGGCCATGCTTGAAATTTGTATGGTGAGAATGCCCAACCAAAACCTCAGTGATGACGAAGCTCGCGAAATACTTGAGTTCATGAGGAAAAACGATGGAGTAAAATAAAGTTTTCATTGTTTAATACATAAGCCGGGTTGCGGCGGCAAAACGAACCCGGTTTTTTTCTCTCTTAAAAAATATTGATTTCAACTGCTGGAAAAAAAGAAGACTTTTTTTTCAAAATGGGAATCTTTTGCCTCAACAAAAAAAAGAATTTTTATAAAAATATTACTAATACCCCCTCTATAATAAACATTCAACAATTAAACTAAAACCAATCACATCAAACCATTTTTATGAAAAAAATGTTTTTCCCGGCAGTGATCATCACAGCATCAATCTTGATCGGACTAGCCGGCTGTAAACCCAAAAATGCAGGAAACGCTGCCGATGGAGATGCTGCCTCAAGAGTATATGTACCGCCAGGAAAATATGATGAATTGTACAATTTCGTTTCAGGCGGATTTAGCGGACAGGTAAGCGTTTACGGTATTCCGTCCGGTCGTTTGCTCAGGGTAATTCCTGTATTCTCCGTGGACCCTGAAAAGGGATGGGGCTATAGCGAAGAAACCAAACCCATGTTAAATACTTCTCATGGCGAAATTCCATGGGGCGATCAGCATCACCTTGATCTATCCCAGACAAATGGTGAAATTGATGGCCGCTGGTTATTTGCCAATGAAAACAATACACCACGTGTAGCACGTATTGATCTTAAAACTTTTCGCACTGCTGAGATTATTGAAATCCCGAATAGCGCCGGAAACCACTCTTCACCCTTCATTACTGAAAATACAGAGTATGTAGTAGCCGGCACCCGCTTTAGCGTTCCTATGGACTATGAAAACGGCGATGTACCCATTAACTCTTACAAAAAGAATTTTAAAGGAACACTAAGTTTCATCAGCGTAGCCCCAACCGATGGTGAAATGAAAGTAGATTTTCAACTACTGTTGCCAGGAATGAACTTTGACCTTAGCCATTCTGGAAAAGGACCAAGCAGTGGTTGGTTTTTCTTTAGTACTTATAACTCTGAGCAGGCTCATACCCTATTAGAAGTAAATGCTTCAAAGCGCGACAAGGACTATATCCTAGCAGTGAACTGGAAAAAAGCAGCAGAGTATTTTAAAGCAGGAAAGGGTAAAAAGGTTCCTGTAAACTATGCTCATAATGTATATAGCGAAGAGACCCACTCTGCTACATCTACTATGATCAAAGAAACTACTGTAATAGATGTAAAAGATTTTCCGGATATCGTTTACATGATTCCATGCCCTAAATCTCCACACGGATGCGACGTAGATCCTACTGGCCAGTACATTGTAGGAAGTGGCAAGTTGGCTGCGTTGATTCCCGTGTTTTCATTCGATAAAATTCAAAAGGCCATTGCTAACAAAGATTTTGACGGAGATTATGGCGGCATACCAGTGATTAAATATGAATCAGCTTTGCATGGTGAAGTAGCTAAGCCAGGCCTTGGCCCCTTACACACAGAGTTTGATGGCAAAGGAAATGCCTACACTACATTCTTTATTTCTTCTGAAATAGTAAAATGGAGTTTAAAGGATCTTAAAGTATTAGACAGGCACGCCACTTATTATTCACCCGGCCACCTTTGCATTCCGGGCGGCGACACCAAAAAACCTTATGGAAAATACCTGATAGCCTACAACAAAATCACCAAAGACAGGTATTTACCAACCGGGCCAGAGCTCGCGCAATCCGCACAGTTATTTGACATCAGTGGTGATAAAATGAAACTGCTGGCAGACTATCCAAGTATAGGTGAACCCCACTATGCACAGGCAGTTCCAGCAGAATTGATCTCTAAAAATTCTACCAAAATATTTAGGATTGATCAGAACAAGCACCCTTATGCGACCTTGGGAGAAAGGAATTCTAAAGTAGTACGTGAAGGCAACAAAGTGCATGTATATATGACCATGATCCGCTCACACTTTTCACCTGATAATATTGAAGGTGTAAAAGTAGGCGATGAAGTTTATTTCCATCTTACTAATCTGGAGCAGGATTGGGATGTACCACATGGCTTTGGAGTAAAAGGGGCTATAAATGGGGAACTACTGGTAATGCCAGGTGAAACTCAAACTTTAAAATGGGTACCGCTTAAAGCTGGTATATACCCAGTATATTGTACAGATTTCTGTAGTGCATTGCACCAGGAAATGCAGGGTTATGTTAGGGTTTCTGCAAAAGGTTCTAATGTTCCTATATCCTTTAGCCTCGGAAAAAACTCTGACGCAAATGATTCTTTATTAGCTAAATAAATTCAAAATAGATGAACAGGCCGTAAAGGCCTGTTCATCTTTAAAAGAGAAACTAATTACCAAACTATTAAAAAATAATAAGATGAAAATAATTTCAAAATTATTTCCTGTATTAGCCCTTGCTCTCACCATATCATGTAACAACGCTACAGAAGAGAAAGCCGCTACAAGCGCTACATCCACTGAAGCCGCAGCCCCATCCGGTGGTCAGGAAAACGTAAAAGATGATGACTCTCAAAAAGATGTGGTGAAGGTAGCAATGGCCTCTAAAGACCATTCCACCTTGGTAGCTGCATTGAAGCAGGCCGAATTAGTGACATCACTTTCCAATGCAGGACCATTTACAGTATTTGCACCTACCAACGCGGCTTTTGACAAATTACCGGCAGGCACCGTAGCCGGATTGATGAAAGATGATAAAAAAGCAGACCTTCAAAATATTTTGCAATATCATGTATTTATGTCAGCACTTACACCCGAATCATTTCAAGATGGACAAACATTAGGGATGGTTAATGGCGATAACATAACTGTATCTGTAAAGGATGGCAAAACAATGTTGAATAATTCTGCAACAATAATTGGTACTGTACCGGCCTCGAATGGCGTGATTTATGTAATAGACGGAGTACTATTGCCACCGGCAAAAAAATAAATAAATTGCCATGCTGCATTTTTTACCGGATGCAGCATGGCTAACCGTTTGGTGGCACAACCATTTTAATAATGATCTCAATTTTTTCAGATGAAAAAAAATCAAATAGCGACATTTCCACGAATACTTACCATTATCAGTGGCTTAGCATTGATAGCAGTTTTATTTGTTCCCTTGTGGCAAATTGAATTAGCTGCTCCCCAATATCCAGAGGGATTGGTTTTAAAAATGTACCCTAATAAATTGGGCGGAAATGTAGAGGTAATCAATGGATTGAATCATTATATCGGAATGAAAACATTGCATGCTGAAAACTTTATTGAGTTCACTGTATTGCCCTACATCATTGTTTTATTTGCGGCATTTTCCTTTCTGGTATTTTTTGTTAACAAAAAGAAATGGCTATATACCCTATTCTATTCTTTTGTATCATTTGGCATCATTGCAATGGTAGATTTTTACAGGTGGAATTATAATTATGGTCATGATCTGGATCCTAATGCCCCCATTCAGGTTCCGGGCATGAGCTATCAGCCCCCTATTTTGGGATACAAGCAATTACTAAATTTTGGTGCCTACTCTATACCTGATACCGGAGGTTGGATATTTATAGGTGTCGGAGTGCTCTTACTAACTGCAGTGATTATACAGTTTACAAAAAAAACAAAATCCGTATATGCGTAAAAACAAATTGGCCTTATGGGCCACAATAGCACTCTTTACGTTTGCCCTCGTGTCGTGCAAATCGGGGCCTCAGCCAATTAAATTAGGAGAAGAGTCATGTGCATTTTGCAAGATGACCATCTCAGATAATAAATTTGGAGTAGAGTTAATTACAAAGAAAGGAAGGGTATATAAATTTGATGATACACATTGTGCGCTTGGCTTCATGAAATCAAATACCATAGATAATAATGACATACGCGACACCTATTTGGTAAACTTTGAGGAACCTCATAATTTCGTAAATGCACAAGATGCATTCCTTTTAAAGAGTGATGAATTTCATTCGCCTATGGGTGGCAACATAGCCGTATTTGATGATAAAAATAAAATGGAAACTGCCAATACAAAAATTAAAGGCGAAGGCATGGAAGTGACCTGGGGCCAATTGGTTAAAGAAAATAAATGAGAGGAATTTGCAAAATAGTAGGATCATTTCTGTTTTTACTTACTACACTATTTGTTAATGCCAGAACCATCAATGTAGGCAAATCAAGAGCCCTAAAATCAATACAAAGTGCAGTAAACATTTCGGAAAACGGCGACACAATACTGGTAGATCCCGGACTGTACAAAGAAGGCGGCATCATCATACAGAAATCAATTGTTTTAAAAGGTATTAACTATCCTGTTATTGATGGCGAGCTGAAGCATGAAATCCTTTTTATCAAGGGAAAAAATATAATTATTGATGGCTTCAGGCTTCAGAATACAGGGCGATCTGAGCTGAAGGAAATTGGCGCAATCATGATTTATGACAGTTACCAGATTTCTGCCATCAACAATATTGTGGATAACGCCAACTTTGGCATTACCTTACAGAATAGCAAAAAATGCACTGTAAAGAACAATTCGATAACAGCTTACGGCAAAAGTGAAGTACAAAGTGGCAATGGCATTCATTGCTGGAAATCAGACAGCCTGCTAATTATCGGAAATAAAATTGCAGGCCACCGCGATGGTATTTATTTTGAATTTGTAACCAATTCATTAGTCTGGCGGAATATTAGTCGAAAGAATGTACGCTATGGTATTCACTTTATGTTTTCGAACCACGACACTTATATCGGAAATATTTTTGAAGAAAATGAATCAGGTGTAGCAGTTATGTACACCAAATTTATTTATATGTACAACAATTATTTTTTAAATAATTGGGGCGGCGCTGCTTACGGCATTTTATTGAAAGATATTACAGACAGTGAAATTTCAGGAAATGTATTTACCAGAAATACCTCTGCCCTGCACATGGAAGCGTGCAGCCGTATAAACCTTTACAAAAATTCATTTACCAATAATGGATTTGCCATCAAAATTCAGGCAAGCTGTGATAATAATGATTTTACTCAAAATAATTTTAAAGGAAACACTTTTGATATAGGCACCAATGGCTCATTGGTCTTGAACACTTTCAATGGTAATTATTGGGATAAATATGAAGGATATGATCTCAATCATGATAATGTAGGCGATGTACCCTACCATCCGGTAAGCATGTATTCTATGATTATCGAAAGTAATCCGGCCGCACTCATGCTATTTCGAAGCCTTATCGTTTCTTTGCTTGATAAAAGTGAAAAACTCTTACCCGGCATTACACCAGAAAACCTGAAGGATGAAAGGCCTTTAATGAGACCCTTACGATTATGATAGTCACAAAAAATATCACTAAAAAATTCGGCAAACTAAAAGCCTTGGATGATGTGTCTGTAACCTTTTCTAAAGGTGAATGCATAGCCCTGCTGGGCCCAAATGGCTGTGGAAAAACAACCTTAATAAAATCATTATTAGGCATGGTTGTGCCAGACAATGGCACGATTGAATTTAATCAATCCTCTATCAAAAATAAATGGGCGTACAGAAGCCGTATTGGGTATATGCCGCAAATAGGCCGCTACCCTGAGAATATGACGATTGCTAATGTGATAGACATGATGAAGGACATGAGGAAAGAAAATAATACCGCGCCTGATGAAGATTTGGTAAAAAGTTTTGGGCTAAATAACATGATGCAAAAAAAGATGAGTACTCTATCAGGCGGCACTACTCAAAAGGTAAGTGCTGCTCTGGCATTCATGTTCAACCCAGATGTGCTGGTACTGGACGAGCCTACTGCCGGCCTTGATCCATTATCATCTGAAAAACTGAAACAAAAAATTATTAGTGAAAAGCAAAATGGAAAGTTGGTGTTAATTACCTCTCATATTTTAAGTGAATTGGATGATTTAATTACCGAAGTTTTTTACATGCAGGAAGGCAAGTTGCTATTTCATAAAAAACTGGAAGCGTTAAAACAAGAAACCGGCGAAGAAAAACTTTCAAAAGCCATTGCAAAGATTATGAGTGAGCAAGAGGCATTATAAATAGCAGGTAGCAATTGGCTATAGGCTCATAGATGAACCCTGACAAAATGAAAAAATTATTAAAATACGTAGTAGCAGATATCATTCAGAACAAAATAGTTCTCGTGTACACGGCTCTGTTACTCATCATTTCTTTAAGTGTATTTAATCTTGAAAACAGCGCTGCCAAAGGATTGCTGAGTTTATTAAATATCATTCTGATATTGGTTCCACTTATCTGCATCATCTTTTCTACTATATACATGTACAATAGTGCAGAGTTTATAGAATTGCTGGTAAGCCAGCCCTTGAAAAGAAGAACCATCTGGCTAAGTTTATTTTGTGGCCTTGCTACTTCTTTAAGCATTGCCTATTTTATTGGGGTGGGTATCCCCATTCTTATATACCATGCCGATGCTACCGGTTTCATCATGATTATAACAGGGCTTTTTCTTACAGTTGTTTTTGTAAGTATTGCATTATTATCTGCAAGCCTCACCAGAGATAAGGCAAAGGGTATTGGCCTGTCTATATCCTTCTGGCTCTATTTTTCTTTAATCTTTGATGCGCTGGTTCTCTTTCTGCTATTCCAATTTCAGGATTACCCTCTTGAAAATATAATGGTAGCATTGAGCTTTCTAAATCCGATTGGGCTGAGCCGTGTACAGATATTATTACAAATGGATATCTCTGCATTGATGGGATATACTGGAGCCATCTTTCGTGATTTCTTTGGCAATTCTGCCGGTATCATTTTATCCTATGTCGGTCTTACTGCTTGGGTAATAGTGCCTCTGCTTATTTCATTACGAAAATTTAAATCAAAGGATTTATAATATAGCCGTACTTCTTCGAGGGCAGCTTTGCTATAGATTGTGCATTTTTAATAGTATCATCTCTGAATGCAAAACCAATTTCACGCTGTTATTAAAGCCTCACTATTTTTTGCGAAGCAATCCAACCCTGATAGACATAGCCCAACCCTACCGCCGAACCCACAGTATAGTTTCAATGTGGGATTGGTACCCCCTCAAAAGGTATTTCCAATCATAAACCGGCATAAAAAAAAGCCCCAAAAAATCAGGGCTTCTAATGTGTTCATAAAATAACTTTTACTGATCAGAATTGGTGCTCAAATCGAGCGGATATTCAAATGGTTCATTATATCCTGGATACACACCTGAAATGGTAACACTATTTTGAGTGCCTATTATTTTTTTCAAATCATCAAGCGTTTTTACATCTTTACCATTTGCCTGAGTAATGATGAATCCGTCACGCATTCTGGTTTGATCATTGATTGCACCTGCATTGATTTTACGAACGACTACTCCACCGGATAGCCCAAGGTCTTTGGCTTTCTTTGGATCTAGGGTAATCAATTCAGCACCCAATCTATCAATGGTTTCATCGCGCTTTACAATATCGTAGTTGCCTGCATTATTTTTAAGCGTTACCTGAGTGGTATATGATTTTCCCCCTCTGTCGTAGGTAATCTGAATTTTATCGCCGGGCCTGTAGTTGCTTAATTGTTCCTGCAGTTCAGAGCCTGACTCTATAGTGCTGCTATTTATTTTTCTGATAATATCGCCTGCTTTCATGCCCCCTTCTATAGCTGCACCATTTTTTACCAGATCAGTAATATAGATTCCATCTGCAGATTCAGGAACTTTATTTGCTTTTTTCTGATCGCTTGTAAGAGCACCTGCATCTACATACACTGCACCCAAAAAGCCTCTTTGCACACTTCCATACTTTATCAGGTCATTGATTACCTTTTTTACAATATCTACAGGTATGGCATAAGAGTACCCATTATAATATCCGGTAGGTGAAGCAATAGCAGAGTTAATTCCAATCAACTGGCCATTGGTATTAATTAGTGCGCCACCGCTATTTCCCATATTTACTGCAGCATCTGTTTGAAGATAGGATTCTACTGCATAATCTTTTCTGCCGGATTTATCACGATTCAATCCAAGCGATCTTGATTTTGCACTGATAATACCTGCGGTGACGGTAGCATCAAGATTTAAAGGATAGCCAATTGCTAATACCCACTGCCCTATCTGAACATCGCCCGAATTGCCATAAAGCATAAAGGGCAAACCCTTTGCATCTATCTTTAATACAGCCAAATCGTAAGATGGATCAGCGCCTATTACTTTAGCCGTATAAGTTTTACGATTAGACATGGTGACAGTCACTTCATCTGCTCCTGCTACTACGTGATTGTTGGTAATGATATATCCATCATCACTTATAAGTACACCTGAACCTGAGGCCATTTGAGGCATGCTTTTCTGCCGCTGGCCAAAAAGTTGATCAAACATATCATTGTCGCCAAACAAATCTGAGAATGGATTACGCTGTTGTGGCAAATTATTATTTGCCTGACGGGGGTTCGTTTTTGTTTTTATATGTACTACGGTAGGTATGGCCGCTGCTGCTGCTTGGGTAAAATCTGCCGGCCCCGGCGAAGGTTTTCCATTGCTATCAAAAAGTCCGGCATACTTGTAATTAGAAGGTATTTGAGCACTTTGAAAATTTGGATTATTGCTATTGTGGTTATAATAGTTGTAACCAAACAATACACCCACAGTAGTAAGTGCACTAATCAAAACGGTAAAAAACACATTTTTAGCTTTCATTTTATTATTGTCATTTAAGGATAAATATTCATTTATAAAAGTTTACACATCAAACGTTGTGCCTGCAATAAAATTAATGCATTCAATATTTTAATTTTTGCCGCTTATTACCTTTAACAATAAATTAGTCGGCAACAGCCTGCTTTTAAGAAATTGTAAACATAATGTGCTGTTACCAATAATTAAAAATTGCAAAATTTATAATGCCAACAAAAAAGCCATGGTATCTACACCATCTGCATAATCGAAAAGCCCTGGCGTCTGCGCCTTTCCAAAAGGAATAAAATCATTTCCTACGACACACTGAATAGCCTTATCCTCTACAATGCTTTCCTGTATTGGTTTTTGTAAATCATAATAAGCATAGTGCAATTGGCTTACAGGTGAAAAGGGAGTTTCATTTTCTATTAAAATCACACTTTCATTACTCATATATTTTATATTGTTCATGATGAGCAAAGCAAGGTTGTAATCATAATTATTCTTGTACATGGAAAAATCTGCTAGATAATTGTATTTGCTCAATGCCTTTATCAAGGGAATAAAATTATATTCATGGGGTACCAATATTTTTGTCACATTTCTGCAACCTAATCCAAAATACAGATATACATCGTCTGCCAATGAAGCTAATTGAGTATCCGTTTCCTCACCAGAGAGTATGGCCACCGAGGTTCTGTTTTTCCTTATTACAGATGGGTATTTCCCAAAATAGTATTCAAAATACCGGGAAGAATTATCGCTTCCGGTGGCAATGTAGGCTTCGCAATCTTTGAGCATGTCGGCAAATGAAACCAGCGACGATACCCTATCATCCCACTCAATTAATTTTTTTACTAAAAAGGGGAGTAATTGATCATCCTTAGAAGAGCATTTTATAATTGTTTTTTGTCCGGTAATAAAGGTGCACAAAAAATCATGAAAGCCTACTAAAGGTATATTGCCTGCCATTACAATACCCACTTTGTGAGCCACAATATTATCATCAAGGTGATAATGATTTATCCACGCCCGGAGTTTTTCTTCATCCAATAAATTCTTAGCAATATTTGCAAATGCCAGTTTAGTAAATTCAGGAATAAACCATTTATTATGTTCATGGGCCTTCTGAATGACGAAATCAACTTCTTCACTATTACTATTTGCCATGTATTTGCCCAATCTCACCATCAGGGCAATCCTTTCTTCTAAAATCATAAAAAATAAAATAATTAACTGATTATATTTGTAACACCTAATGCAGGCAAAAGTCGGAAATAAAAAATATTGTAAAGCCTGCTTTTAAAACAATTATTATGGCTATAAAAATAACTGATGAATGTATTAATTGCGGGGCATGCGAGCCCGAATGTCCCAACAATGCAATTTATGAAGGTGGTGTAGAGTGGGCTATATCTGATGGCACTACAGTACAGGGCGAAATGATCTTATTGGATGGAAGCACTATGAGTACTGAGCAGCGTAACCCACCCATAGCTACCGACATATACTATATAGTACCCGATAAATGCACAGAATGTCAGGGCTTTCATGAAGAGCCACAATGTGCAGCGGTATGCCCTGTAGATTGCTGTGTGCCAGACGAAATGTACAAGGAAACGGTAGAAGAATTGCTGGCAAAAAAAGACAAAATGCATATATAATTTCATACACGAAGTGAAGTATGGCTAAATTGATCACATTGAAAGGGAAAGCTATGAAACAATATCTGAGACTGACCACATTTTCAATCTTTATAATGCTGGCCTCTTGCAATACACAAACACCCGCTCTTACGGAAAAAAATGCTGATGTTCAGGAAATCATTAATACAGATAAAGCATTCTCAGATATGAGCAGGCAATTAGGAATGAAGAAGGCATTCATACAATATATAAGTAAAGATGGAGTAATATTAAGGCCTGGGTACTTGCCCATTGTAGGTGCTGATGCCATTGATTACTTAAGCCAGATTAATGATACAGCTTATACCATTTCGTGGGTACCCTCTCATGGGGAAATTGCAAAGTCTGGTGAAATGGGCTATACCTATGGCATATACACCCTTGCTGCTAAAGACACAACCTTAAAGGGGACTTATGTAAGCATCTGGAAAAAACAATCAGATGGAGAATGGAAATTTGTTTTGGATTCCGGCAATGAAGGCGTAGGCTTAGGTGCACGGTAAACATTAAATTAAATATGAAATATACAATTGCATTTGTTACAGGAGGATTTGCTGGAGAGGCCGAGGTTTCTTATATGACAGCACCCACCATAGAAAAAAATATAGATCCTGAAAAATTCAGCTATTATAAAATAGATATTACCCCCGGTGGATGGTGGCATACTACTCCGGATGGCGAAAAGATTGCAGTAGATAAAAATGATTTTTCCATTACCTTAAAATCAGGGAAGATTACCTTTGATGCAGTGCTAATAGGCATACATGGCACACCGGGCGAAGATGGGAAACTGCAAGGGTATTTCGATCTGATGAAGATACCCTATACATCCTGCAACTGTGCTGTAAGCGCGCTCACCTTTAACAAACGATATACGGTAGCAGTTGCTGCATTTGCAGGAATCCCTGTTTCAAATTCTATACTATTATTCAGAAAAAATTTTAAAGAGATACCTGAAGAAATAAAAAAGATGAAATACCCACTTTTCATCAAACCCAATAATGGCGGATCCAGCATAGGAATGAGTAAGATTTCTCAGGAAAACCAATTAGGGGAAGCAATAGCAAAAGCCTTTGCAGAAGATGATCAGGTGTTAGTAGAAGAATATATTGAGGGCCGCGAACTTACTATTGGTGTGTTTTCACATAAAGGTGAAATAATAGCATTGCCTATAACAGAAATCAAATCTAAGAAAGACTTTTTTGATTTTGAAGCAAAATACCATGGTGTAAGTGAAGAGGTAACCCCGGCAGAAATTTCTGAAAAAATGCAAGAGCAGGTATCTGAGACTGCTAAAAAAATCTATGAAGTTTTTAATTGCAAAGGCGTGATTCGCATAGATTTTATTTATAACAAAGAACAACAAAAGCCCTATATGCTGGAGATCAATACCGTACCCGGACAAACAGCGGCAAGCATTGTTCCTCAGCAGGTGAAAGAATATGGTTGGGAATTGAGAGATTTTTATACAGCCTTAATAGAAGAGTGCCTCGATCAATAGAAGAACATTTTGTTGCAAATTGATTTTTTTATAATTTCAAAAAACAAAGGATAATTATTTACAATGTGCCAACTAAATATTACCATTTGCTTTTAAGATCAACCATTTTTAATTTTATTAAATTGCACCCAATTAAAATAATCTAAAAATCCTACGTGTTTAAATTCCTTTTGCGCCAATCATTTATTGTAAATCTGTTAGCGATATTAGTACTCATCTTCGTTTTAGGTTTTGTTTTCTTCGAATCGTTAGGATGGATCACTAATCATGGCAGCTACCTCAAGGTGCCTTCTGTAGCAGGATTGAGTGTGGATAAAGCTGTAAATCAATTAGAGAAAGAAGGATTTGAGGTGGTGATTACAGATTCTTCTTACAATGATAGCCTTCCTTTAAATATTGTGAGAAAGCAATTGCCTGAAGCAAATGCAACTGTAAAAGTAAACCGCACCGTATTTTTAAATGTAAATCCGCAAGAACTTCCGCTGATTGATATGCCCAAGCTGGATGGGCTTAGCTACCGGTTTGCATTAGACAAATTAGAAAAGAACCACCTCTTGCTGAAAGACACCACTATGACGCCTAATTTTATGAAAGGCTCTGTACTCAGCCAATCTTATAATGGGGCCGAAATAAAGCCCGGAACCAAAATAAGATGGGGCTCTGCCATCAGTCTGGAAATAGGTGGTGGCAATGAAAATATAATGATCAAAGTACCTAACCTCGTAGGGCTTACTGTAACTGAAGCACGCGACGTTTTGAAAACCAATTCTATTGTACTCGCATCCATACTCACCACAGGCGAAATCACGGATACTGCTAATGCATTTGTATTTCGACAAAATCCTGATGTAGCGGGGACAGACAATACACCATTTTATATACAGCCCGGGCAAACAATGGATATCTGGATTCAAAAAGAGAAACCGGTAACAGATTCATTACAAGCCACCAACCCTTCGCAAAGCACACCACCTGTAATCATACAACAGAAACCGCCAACAGTAATACAACAGGAACCCTCAAAAAAAACAACTGAAAAAAAATAAACCCTATGGAAAACATTAACCCCGAAGAACTAAAAGCACGATTAGATAATGGTGAAAAAATAAACCTCATTGATGTGCGAGAGCCAGCCGAAACGGCAGAATACAATATTGGTGGCATTGCCTTTCCTCTTGGTAAAATTCAAAGTATGCAAACAGAAGACCTTGAGCCACTAAAGGATGAAGAAGTGATTTGCTATTGCCGTAGCGGGCAGCGCAGCCAGATGGCAGCAATGGTACTGGAACAATTAGGCTTCACTAATGTAAAAAATCTTAAAGGTGGGATGCTCGCTTGGAAAGAGCATTTAAACTCCTAAAAAATATGGGCAGCACTTTGTGATCAAAACAAATGAAGGGTCTATTGAAACTTGGCTATCCTGCATAATATATGCGCCATGATACTATTTTAATTCTCAAAATAATCTACATGAAAAAGGGATTGATTACCATACTATTGTTAATACTCTCTAACACCTTCATGACTTTTGCATGGTATGGGCACCTGAAGTTTAAGCAGATGAATTGGTTTAATAGCTTAGGATTGGTAAGTATTATTCTTATTAGTTGGGGCATAGCTCTTTTTGAATATTCTTTTCAGGTACCGGCTAACCGTATTGGTTTCAATGAGAATGGCGGCCCTTTCAGCCTATGGCAGTTAAAGGTCATTCAGGAGGTGATTACACTTACCGTTTTTACGGTCTTTACTATTATCTTTTTCAAAAACGAAACTTTTAGGATCAATCACCTCATTGGTTTTGGACTTTTAATCCTGGCGGTCTATTTTATTTTTAAAAAATAGTAAAGGTTAACCCGAAACCTTTCCACCGGACTTTCTTTTTTTTCGCAGATTTAAGGGTGATTTTCAAAGTAATAATTTGGTCATTTTTCAACTGTCAAATAAACCAATTCTCATTTAATTGTCAATACTCAAGTTGAAGATAGGCAAGATGGAAACTTTTCCGTTCTTGTATCAATTGGATATTGGGAGTCTTCCCAAATTAATGTATCATTAAAATGATTTATGAAAAAAATGCGCCCCTGCCTTTTTGTTTGTGCTGCTTTCTTCTGCTGGATTCCAAAAATGCAAGCTCAGGATTCAGCTAAAAGCGACGAAACTGAAAAATCTCATTTTGAAGCCGGATTGAGTTATCTAAGCAACAACATTTATCTTGGAAGGCAAGATTCTTTAAGGGTTCCGTACCTGACACCGACCTTTAGCTATTATCATAAATCAGGTATTTATTTCAGCAGTTCTCTTTCTTACCTCAATAGTGAAGGGGTAAGCCGTATTGATCTTTTTGATATTGATGCAGGGTATAGTTTTACGGCATCCAATCTATCAGGTGATTTCTATGTTGAAAAAGATTTTTATAACAGCCAAAGCCAAAATGTAAAAGCAGAAACCAAGGGAAGTGTAAATGGAACCCTTTCCTACGATTTGGGGTTTATAAAACCCGTAATGCAGGGCGGAATTGAATTGAATAAGGTAAATGATTATTACGCTGCGCTTGGCGTGAGCCATACTTTTTCTTTATTGAATGACCAACTTGAAATTGACCCTTCTTTTTTAGTAAACGCAAGCACCCAGAACGCATATAATTCCTACTACCATAAAAGGAAATTTGCAACAAAAAGGAAACAAACCGGAGCATTTACTTCTATTCAAGCTTATTTGCAAAATGCTTCCGATTTTAAAATAATGGATTATGAATTCAGTTTGCCTACCGATTACACGGCTGGTAAATTTACATTCGACTTTACTCCTACAGCGGCGGTACCCGTAAATCCAAATGTAGTTGTGGAAACAGTTACGCCGCCTTCCGGCATATCCGAAACCAAAACAAAGACTGAAAAAATAACAAACACATTTTTCTGGTCTATTGGAGTAACTTATAATTTCGGATTAAAAAAAATAAAAAATAATTAATCCTAATCATAGAATTGTTCCTTTTTTACCTAAATTAAATAGGGCGGATCAATTTTTCTTTGCAAAAATCTATTGAATGAAATTATATTTGCACACCATTTCAGACTCCGTAGCTCAGTTGGTAGAGCAATTGACTCTTAATCAATGGGTCCAGGGTTCGAGTCCCTGCGGGGTCACAATTTTTTATAAAGGATATTTTTAAGGGATAGCTCCCTTTTTTTTTAAACCGAAGTTAATTAGCTCTTTTCAAGAGTTTTTTTTCGATGCCAGAAAAAGGAGGGCAATCAGTAGCTACAATAATAAAAATAAATGCCCAACAGATCGTCGCAACATATTTTAAATACTTCTGCAACCTTGTTAGGTTTCTGTCTTTTTGTGATTACCTCTTTGCACACTTCAAACTATGCATCCAAAAGCGTGATTGACGAATTTACTTCTGGCATCGCCTTGAGCCTTATTTTTTCATGTTTGTTTTCCTTTTTTTCTTTAAGAGCTAAGAATATTAACACAGAAAAACGAGCAGAAAAAATAGGAGAATACTTTTTTGGTTTTGCACTATTAGGCATTATGGCCATTATCATCTTATTACTTCTTGATGTAATTAAGTAGGGATTTTAATTTGTAAAAAGGCTACCCAATTCCCTGAATAATATTTCAGCATTCCAAAACTATTTGCTCAATACTGATAAAATTTTGCAGATGAATAATTATAATCCTCCGGCAATTCACCCAAACCTGCATTAACCGGATTTCTGCCGTTGGCCGGAGATTAGACGGCGGCCTCGCACGAGTATAAAGTAAAGGTTTGCAATTAAAGGGAACTCCCATAGAGGCCAATACAACACATAAAAATTTCCAATTAAGAAATGTTTTTAGCGCCTAAAGTATGGCCAACGGCCTACTGAATTCTCAAAATTTATACATGGTAAGCCTGGCTAATCTTTCAGCATTATTTTTATTTCGAGCTTTAGCCAGTTGCCCTCCATTTCTTTTGCATGAATGGTGGCATAAAATTGTTTGCCTGCATCCATAAGCCGTGCGAGCACTTCGTTTTTATCTTTGGGAATATAGCCCACTTTTGTATCTCCAAACCAAAGCGCCACCGCAAAATGATCAAATTCATTATCGCCTTCACGCTTCATTTCCAATTGTACAGTTTCCTTTAATTCGTCCTGCACCTTGTCTAATTTTCGAAAAGAAGTGCCGGCCACCAAACATTCTAAAACCAATATTTCGCGAGCAAAAACATCAATCGAAAAATTGCCCTTGCTTAATGCAGCAAGCAACCCGGGATTTACTTTGATTAAACTTTCATTTTGATTCATAATACATTAATCATTTGCTGGTATTGCTGTGTTAATTCATTTTCATATTCTGCTAATTTATTCAGCTCCTTTTTCAATTCTTCTGATTGCTCGTTCACCCAATCCTCATCTTTTATTTGCTGCTCCATCGTAAACGGAAACTCACTTCGTATCTGTACTATTTGTTCATTCAAAATTTTAATGCCTTCTTTTAAAACTTCCATTCTCAGCGTAATTTCTTCCTCTGTTAATTCTGCTACTTTATTGCCGGCATCCATTAATTCTTTTTCATAAACCACCTGCATGGCTTTTAGTTTTTCCAGGTCGCCATTTTCATAAGCCTCTTTTACGAGGTACCATAAATTGATTTGCTCGTCGGTTAAATTTTCATTTACATCAGGATGTAATTGTTTAGCAAACTGCTTATATAAATTCCTAAGTTCAGCGCTGCGCTGCGGAGATTCCAAATGACTCAGCAGGTTTTTCGAATTTTCCAATTTCGCCACTTCATTCATAATCCTAGATTCTGCTTCAGCAAGCTCAGATGCCACCTGCAATTCTATTTCGGTTATATCTACTTTTTTATTTTGATTGATGGCCGCGCGTACCAGTTCTATTTTTCTTTTTAATGCTCTTATTCTAAGCTGCAATTGCAACCTTTCTATTTGTAAATAGCCAATGCGGGTATTATACAACGCTTCCAACTGCGGCTTTCCCCATTGCAACAAAACATCTTTATCGTTTAATAATTTGATGTATTCCGTTTTTAATAAATCATATTGTTCCAGCAATTGTTCTTTTGATAAGGGGTTCATGTTTCTCTTTTTAATATTTCTTCCCACATTTTCGCTATTCGTTCCTGTGCAATTATATTAAATAATTCTTCCAGAAATAAATTTATCTCTTCTATAGTTTTTTGCAGGATAAATTCTTGGATTGCACTCTATTTGATCAGATATTTAAACAATCTAATTTACTCGCAAAATTTATTTAACTTTATCTACCAAAAACATGGAAGAAAATGTTGATAGAAAGAACATCAAGAGAAGTTATCATTCGTTTGCCGTCTTCAGTAGACACGACAGGACTACAACGGCTTATTGATTACCTAACTTACAAAGAAGCAACTGCAAATTCCCTGGCGACACAAGACCAGGTGGACAAACTTGCAAACGAGGTGAAAAAAGGTTGGTGGAAAAAAAATCGTAAACGCTTTATTAAATGAGAAAAATAATTGTTGACACCAACATTATTTTCTCTTGCCTACTCAATTCGCAAGGCACAATTGGCGACCTTATTTTCAATTCTGAAAATATTTTTGAGTTTTACAGCAATCAGTATATGCGATTTGAAATTCGTAACCACTGGGATAAACTCAAAAGGCTTTCTAAACTGACTGATTTGGAGTTGGAGACCGCTTATGAAAAGATGCAGACAAAGTTTACCTTCATTAATGAGGAATTAATACCGCAAAGCGATTGGAAAAAAACTGAAACATTGCTTGCAGGAATAGATTTGGACGACACTGATTTCGTTGCACTTACCAAACATTTGAAAGGTGGTTTATGGACAGGAGACAAACCGCTATATGATGGACTAAAGGCAAAGTGTTTTCGTACAGTTTACAATACACAAGATTTACTTAAACTTCGCAACAGACTGTCAAGATAATAAACGGTGTGCGACAATAGACAGATTTTTTTTGGAAATCCGGAATCGAAGTTTTGTGATTATCTATCCATATAATAAGATTCTGACGTTTATTTACAAATTGAGCTACGGTACCATTTTTAAAAACCTCCATGTGCCAGGCATCCCAAAGTGGCCAACGGCTTTCGGGTGTAAAAAGCCAACTCAATTCCCTGAAAATATTTCAGCATTCCAAAACTATTTGTTCCGTCCTGATAAAATTTTTGCAGATGAATAATTATAATCCTCCGGCAATTCACCCAAACTTGCATTAACCGGATTTCTGCCGTTGGTCGGAGATTAGACGGCGGCCTCGCACGAGTATAAAGTTAAGGTTTGCAATTAAAGAGAACTCCCATAGAGGCTTAGTGCCTTCGTGTCTTTGTGGTTATGTCTTTTTCCAAAAACATTTTGAGAATTTTATGCAGCAAATATTAAGTACAATTAGTTATCTCACAAAATAAGTAATATTCTCCTCAAAAATATGCACGGTAATTTATGAGATGCCTTACGGCGCTACTGGCCGTAGAGGTAAGCTGATAGGTTTATTAGCTTGAAAATATTGGATACATTATTTTACAGGCCACAAATTTCGATTGCCCAAAAAACAGACTTGCTAACATTTAGAAGCAAAAAATGCAAGGGTGGCTCTTACATGAAGTTGCCAATAAGGCCATTCATGCTTGCCCTCATTTTCTTTATACTGATGATCAATATTGTGCTTCAATAATTGATGATGCAAGAGGCGGTTTTCTTCTATCAGTGGATCTGCATTTCCACAATCAAATCTTATATCAGGCAGGTGCAGTTGATTTTTCAGTATGGTTTGTAAAATATCCTCCTCGCTCGGGTCGGTTTGTTTGTAATGACTGATATCTTCTTCCACAAATAATTTCATCTGTTCCAAATTGGTTAAGGAAGAATGAGCAGAAACTGCGGAAAAAATTTCCGCATAGTTTATTCCGATCTTTAGCGCACCAAAGCCTCCCATAGATAGGCCGCCAATAAATAATTTAGAAAAATGACTGATACCCGGATAGTTGATTTTAACGGCTGCCGGCACTTCTTCTGCAATCCATTTTTCAAAATCAAATCCATCATGCGCCACATATCCTGAACCATCGCCCCACAATCCGTCTGAGGGCATAGCGATGAGCATAGGTGGAATAATGCCTGCATTCATCATGCAAAGCGCCGTTTGGTGTACGCCTCCGCTAAATGCCCAGCTCCAACTACTTCCATATACTCCATGCAAAAGAATTACCAAGGGGATTTCACTAAATTTTTCAATATCCGGCGGCACAAATAAACAAATATCTCCCCTACCCTTTAGGTTTTTGCTTTTTACAGTTATAAACCGAAGGGGTTCTTTTTCAAATGAAGGGTCTGATATTTCGACTGTTCGGAATGGCGTCATATTTTTCTTAATGGTTTTTAAAATAGAATTACTCCTTTAGCGTTTTTGCCCGCAAGCAAGTCATTAAATGCCTGCTGTAGTTCTCTCAAAGGATAGGTCTGAGTTATTAATTCGTCCAGAAATAAATTTCCGTTTTCATAGTAATTGATGATTCGCGAAAAATCTGTTTGTGGGTTGCATTTACCATAGAGCGGATTCAAATAAATTTTATCCCACTCAAATAAATTCATGTCAATATTTATTTCTTGCTCGATACCGCTTACCTGAACAGCCATGCCTGCATTGCGCACCATGGCCAATGGCGCTGCACCCAACTGCGGAATGGCAGTACATTCAAATGCAAAATCTGCTCCTCTCCCATTTAAAACCTGAATCACTTCTGCAGCAGCATTCAACAATCCAATATCATCTTTTTGTGCAAGTATTGTGTGTGTAGCCCCCATTTGCTTTGCCATTTCAAAACGCTGCTCTTTAATATCAATGATAATAATCTCTTTAGCGCCTGCTATTCGCGCTCCCTGAATTACATTTAACCCCACACCGCCTGCACCTATCACTACTACTGAGGTGCCCGCCTGTATTTTTGCTGCATTCAAAACAGAACCTATACCAGTCATAACCCCACACCCAATAATAGCTGCTGAAGTAAAAGGCATTTTTTCGGATTGATTGCGAATCACTGCTGCGCCTTTTACCAAAGTATATTCTGATAATGTACCCAGATTGAAAGATCGTGAAATTGGTTGGCCACTGAGTGTGCACCCTCCTGCATGTGCATGGCCGCTTTCGCCATTATTTTTTCCAGTCACTGGCGAATTATTTTCACAAATATGCCGGTTTCCATTGTTGCATTGAAAACAATGATTACAAGGAATAGCCCAGTTTAAAATTACAGAATCGCCCTCTTTTACATGGGTTACATTTTCGCCTGTTTTAATCACTACACCTGCGCCTTCATGACCAAGTACCATTTTGCGCCCCCAGCCTAATGAATCATAGTCTGTATGGCACAATCCGGCTGCTTTAATTTTTACCAGCACCTCATCTGCAGCGGGGATCCCTACTTCTATTTCTTCAATAGTAAAATTGCCGTTGCCATCTGTAATGGCTGCTTTACAATTTATTTTTTCCACTTATAATTATTTTATGACCGCAATAATTTTTTCAATGCTACCGCACTATTTCTAATACTTACAAAGGGGTCTATTGAAATACTTTCTTGCTCTACAAATGCGTATTTCAATTTTACACTTTTTGCCAATGCAAATATTTCTTCGAAATGAATACTACCATTTCCTACTTCAGTGGTACGGTTTCTGTTTTGCTTGTCCATATCCTTAATATGCCATAATGGAAAATGCCCCGGATATTTTTTTAGTAATGCCACGGGGTCTGCACCGCCATGCACAGCCCAAAAAATATCCAGTTCCATCGCCACAAGGCTATGGTCAGTTTCTTTAAGTAATATTTCCATACCATTAGTGCCATCCATCTCTATAAATTCAAAATCATGATTGTGATAAGCGAATTGAACATTTACCTTTCTGCAGATTTCGCCACATTCATTTAATCTTTGGGCAATCCATTTATAATCTTCTGCCGATTTTCTCCATTCTTCAAAAAGCCAGGGCATTACCATATAATGTTGTCCCATTGAGGCTGCTACATCAGCATATAGCCTGCAATCATCAAGGCTTTTTCCTTTACTAAGGTCTATGCCATACAAACCTGATGGCGATGAAAGATTCGCATCTTTTAGCAGCCTGTTAAAATCTTTGGGCTCATAGTTCATGAATTTTTTTTCAGCAGTATATCCATTTGTTTCTACCAAATTATATCCACATTCAGCAATTTTTTTTAAGGTACCCACTACATCTTTCTCTATTATACCTCTCAAAGTATATAGCTGCAATCCTATTTTTTTTTGTTTTGAAAAAACACTTTCAGGCAGATATAGCAACCCTGCTGAGAGTACTCCTGATTGCTTAATAAATGTGCGCCTGCTACTCAATTAAAAAAATTAAAAATTAAAAAAATATTGTCAGGATATGGACCATGCCCTATCACCTTTTTTGTATGGAATATCGCCAATATATTTACCGGGTACAGCTTCGTGCCTCAATCCTTTAGTACAGCCTGGCTCAGAAGTAAAATACCCCAGAAGCGTAAGTTCTTTGATCAACCTGAAATAATGTGAAGGATCATCCGGCTTCTTTTTTTCAGTATATATTTTTTGTTCCTGATCGAGCGCTACACAAATCTTTGTCCTTTGCAAGGCGTCACATTCTAAAAAATTTTTCCCATTCATTTTTTTGCAGGCATTGTCCAGTTTGGACATACCCTCTATAAATATTTTCTGATCTTTTATTTCATAACAATCGGTAACCATTATAGCCATAAAACTTCCTACATCAGCCGCCTTAGCGCCAGGCGATTTGGTTTCAGGAAGTATTACCTCCCCTACTTCATTCAGGAAAATAATATCGGCATCAGAAAAAAGTTTGCCGTTTTTTTCAGGTGATGGTTTGCAACCTCCACTAAGAAAAATATTAGCGCCTGCTATGGTGCCACCCAATAAAATACTTATGTATGATATCGCTTCCTTTCTATTCATCTGGCTTTATAAATTCCGTTTTTTTAATTCGTTTACAGCAAAGTCAGCAGCTCTTGCAGTAAGCGCCATATAAGTGAGGGATGGGTTTTGGCAAGCAGAAGAAGCCATGGCAGCGCCATCTGTTACAAATACATTTTTAGCATCCCATACCTGATTCCATTTATTCAATACTGAGGTACTTGAATCTAACCCCATTCTTGCAGTACCCATTTCATGAATGGCAGATCCAAAATGATATTCTGATTCAAATTTCTGAACATTTTTCAGCCCTGCTGCTTCAAGCATTTCTGCACCGTCATTAATCATATCTTTTCTCATCAATTTTTCATTCTCCTGTATGGAAGCGCTTATTGCAAGAACAGGTAGGCCCCATTTGTCTTTTTTGTGTGGATCCAGAATTATTTTATTTTCATGATAAGGCAATGTTTCACCAAAAGAGCCTATTCCAAAAAGCCATTTACCCGGCTCGCACAGCATGTCTTTATAATCGCCGCCAATATTCATTTCAGCTATTTGCCGCTGCCAACCTTCCCTGCTTGCAGCGCCTTGATATCCAAAGCCTCGCAAATAATCCCGTTTTTCGCCGTTTAAGTTTCTAAAGCGTGGAATATAAATTCCATTGGGCCTGCGGCCATAATAGTAGCGATCATCAAAACCCTCTACCTCAGCCCAGGCGCCTACTCTGTAATGATGGTCCATCAGATTGTGCCCCAGCTCTCCACTACTGCTGCCAAGGCCTGCGGGCCATATATTGGTAGCCGAGTTCATGAGTACCCAAGCCGAGTTTAACGTAGAGGCACATACGAAAATAATTTTTGCTTCATAAGTATAGGTCTTGTTGGTTATAGCATCCAACACTTCTACCCCAGTAGCCTTCGAGGTTTCTTTATCATATAGGATTTGTGTTACTATCGCACCAGTTACTAAGGTAAGGTTGCCCGTTTGTTTAGCGGCGGGCAAGGTGGCCGACTGAGTGCTGAAATATGCGCCCCAAGGGCATCCCAGAGCACATCTATTCCGGTATTGGCAAGGGCCTCTGCCATTTACAGGCTGACTAAGATTGGCAGTACGGCCAATAATCATTTTTCTGAATCCTCTATAATGGTCATTGATTTTATGAGCAATACTTTGCTCGGCACAATTCATTTCCATTGGTGGCAGAAATTCACCATCAGGCAATTGAGCCAACCCTTCTATAGACCCACTGATACCGGAAAATTTTTCTACGTAACTGTACCACCTTTCAATATCCTTGTAACGTATAGGCCAGTCCACCCCAATACCTTCGCGCGCGTTGGCTTCAAAATCAATATCGCTCAGCCGGTACGATTGGCGGCCCCACATTAATGACCTGCCCCCTAAATGATAGCCGCGCCACCAATCAAATCGTTTTAATTCTACATAAGGGCTTTCCTTTTCATTGACCCACCAATCCAAGTTGGTTTCATTTAAATAATATTCTCTTCCCAACACAGGATAATCTTGCTTCATTTGCCGAGTGCGGCCACCTCTATGCGGATATTCCCAGGGCGCCTTCATTGCATTTTTATATCCGGTAATGTGCTCCACATTGGGGCCTCTTTCCAGCATTGCAACCTTGAGCCCTTTCTCAGTTAATTCTTTAGCTGCCCATCCTCCGCTTATCCCTGAGCCAATCACTATAGCATCATATTTAAATCCGGGCATTCATATCTGTTTACAGGTTTGTATTTTAAGAAGCTAAAAAAACCAACTGAGCATTTATTAAACAAGTACCAGCGGATTAAATTCCGAATCGGCAGGAGTGCCTATTTCTTTACTCATCAGCCAAGATTTAAGATCATTTTCCTGCCATGAATTTTTGGGTGGGGTAATCTTTGCATCATCTGCCAGATATATGATGGTAAATACTTCGCGCATGGTATCCGACTTATTGCCGGGAGCATTATGAATGGTAAATCCATAGTGCCAGGTAGCATCGCCCGCCTTCATAGTATTGGCACGGGTGATTTCAAAATTATTTTTCTTTACATAATCATCAAATTGAGATTCTGACTCGTCAGAGATTTCGGTATTAAAAATGCTTCCCTTTTTTTGCGATCCTGTAGCAAACGTGAGCATGCCCATATCTACATCAATATCTATCAAAGGCATCCACATAGTAACTGTATTATGGGTATCAATAGGCCAATAATATTGATCCTGATGCCATGGAGTAGGCCCGCCACCCGGTTCCTTATACAATGCCTGATCGTGGTATATCCGAACATTCTTTACACCTAAAAGGTCGGCAGCTACTTTAGCCAGCCTTTGCGACAACACCATTTTTTTTACCCCTTCATCGTGTCGCCAAAGATTCATTACCTGCAAAAAAGCTTTACCGTAAGTATCACGGTCTTCCATTTTTCTTTTTTCGGTATTGTACTTTGCAGCAGCAGAGGCTATTACATCGTGATAGGCCGCTACCTCCTCAGTAGAAAGTAAACCGCGGGTAAGGGTATGCCCTTTATCCCTGAATTCTGCAATCTGAGATTCAGATAGTTCTTTAAAGTTGGACAATGAGGGCAACGCTGATTGAATGTTCATGATTATATTTTTTTATTAAACGAAGTAATTGAAATTATACCTACCACAAATTGACGATATTGGCTTATTATTAGTGTATATTATCCTAACTTCATTTTTTTAGAAATTTTTAAATAAAATAAGCAATGTCCAAAGCCTCTTTGGAAGCCCTGCAACCCTTAAAAAAAGATTCGTTTCTGGTAAGAAAATTCGGGCCGGAAGGGTTTGAAGCGCCCTTTCACTTTCATCCAGAATATGAGATCACTTACATAACGAATGGTAAAGGCAAACGATTTGTTGGAAATAATATGTCTGGATTTTCTGCAGGCGACCTGGTGCTATTGGGGGCTAATTTACCTCATTGCTGGAAGTTGGATGCTGAGCATGGCCCTACACCGGGCGCTATAGTCATTCAGTTTTCTAAAGATTTTCTGGGAGCACAGTTTTTTAAATCTACAGAGCTTGGCACTATTCACAAATTACTAGAAAAGAGTAGTGCAGGCATGCGGTTTACTGGTAAAATCAATGAGGAGGTACGATTGCAGATGCACCATTTGCAAATGGAAAATGACCCCTTCATCCGCCTTATGGGGCTGCTTAAAATTTTACATTCATTATCTACTACGCGTTCCTATTCCCTTTTAGATAAAAATAAATTTGCAATTACTCATATCGAATCGGGCTTTGAAAAAATAAATCTCGTATATGCCTACTTAGTAGATAATTTTCAGAATCACATTTCACTAAGCGAGGTTTCTAAATCCATCAATATGACTCCTAATGCCTTTTGCAAGTATTTTAAAAAAATAACACGCAAGACTTTTATGGAGGCTGTTATTGATTTCAGAATCAATCATGCCACTCAGCAGCTAATAGATACAGATAAGAGTATTACCCATGTATGCTACGACAGTGGGTTTAGGGACATGTCACACTTTTACAAAATGTTTGCGGCACGTATGAAAATGAGCCCTCTTCATTACCGCAGGCAATTCCTCGGGGAAATAAACTAAAATAAATATACCAATATCAATTACTAAATCCCTGATTATTCAAATTTCCATATTCCACTATTCAATACACCTTCTACTTTAAGTAAGGATTTACCAGCTTCAAGTAAATAACCGGTAGCACTGCTATTTGATGAAAATGCTTTCATTTCGACTGAAGCCCAATCCATGTATGCAGTGGATTGTGCCAGCGCAATATGTGGAATAAGAGATCCGCCTTTTACTAAAAGGATTCCCGGCAACTCAGCAGTAGAAATATTTACCCATTGTTTTCCGCTGTAGGTTTCGCCTGTAAAATAATTTATCCAATCGCCTACCGGCAGGTAAACATTCCTGCTTTTCGTACATGCTTCCATGATAGGTGCCACCAAAAGATCATTTCCGAAAAGATACTGATCATCAATTTCCCAGATGGCCGGGTCTTCAGGGTAATTCAACAACATAGCCTTCAAAAGTGGTAAGCCATTTTTTGCTGCCAAATAAGATTGGGTATAAATGTAGGGCATCAGCCTATACCTTAATTCCACAAGTTTTCTGAATGTATTACGGAAAGGCTCACTAAATTCCCATGGTTCCCTCGGCGGAAATCCATGTACCCGGCTGTGAGAAGAAAACATTCCGAAAAATGTCCATCTCAAAAATAATTCTTCATTAGGTACTCCGGAAAATCCGCCAATATCATGACTCCAGAATGAGAAGCCACAAAGCCCCAAAGAAAGGCCTCCCCGCAAACTGCCTGCCATACCTATATCAGACACTTCTGCATCGCCACCCCAATGTACAGGATTGCGTTGCCCACCCGCCCATGCACTTCGCGACCAGATAATGCTTTCACCTGTAATATCTTTGGTAATTTTATTTACAAGCTGGGTATATCTGAGCGGGTAATTATTGTGTTCAAAAAATCCGCTCCTACTGGAAGCATAATAACCTTTGAGCGGCGCTGCTTCGCCGAAATCAGTCTTAATAACAGAAATGCCTAAACGCAAAAGGTTTTGAATTTTTTCTGAGTACCACTTAATAGTATCCACGTTTGAAAAATCAAGTATTGCATCCTCAGTTGGCACATTTCCATTACTATCTTTTACATACAGCCCCTTCTCAACGATCTCATCAAATATGGGATTCAGAGGTGTAGCATAAGGTATTTGCCAAAGAGAAGTACGGAATCCATTGCGCCTTAATTCACTGATCATTTTCTCTGGTTCGGGAAAAAGTTCTTTTCCAAATTCAAAATCACAATTGATTCCCTTCTTAAACCATCCTGCATCAATATGGATTACATCGCAGGGTATTTGATGCTCGCGCATTCTATCTGCCACAGACTTTACCTCTATCTGCGAGCGATAGCTAAAGCGCCCCATCCAAAGGCCAAAACTCCATAATGGGGTCAAGGAACTTTTGCCCGTCAAGCTGGTATATTCTTCCAATATTTCCTGCGGTGATCCAATAAAGAAAAACATATCCAATTCATCTTCACCAATAAATAGGGTTTTGCTTCCATCATGTGTATGGCCAAAATCCATGGTGACAGGAGAAGTAGTATGCACAAACATTCCATATCCACGATTGCTCATAAAAAATGGAATAGGCTTATACATTTGCTTACCTGCTGTACTTTGAGTATCACATGCAAAAAGCACTACCTTTTGCCCACGCTTATTTAGCCCTGTAAAAGATTCGCCGCAACCATAAATTTTTTCTCCCGGCAATAAAGAAAACGAAGCAGCAAGGCTTCTGGAATAATCAGACGATCTTTTTATGAATAGAAAAGGATATTTTTTAGAGTGCATCCCATCAAGGGATTCAAAACTGTTTGTAGCATTCAATAATTTTCCAGACGCATCAAAAAGCTCCAGCTTCCAATTTTTCTTTGAGAGTATTAATTTTCCATGAGTGCTTTTATAAACTGTGCTATCCTCAGTATCCTCTATCTTCCATCCACCTTTTATTTCAGGCTCGCCATCCAGCATCAATGATGGGTGCTGCTGCTGCAAAGCTGTACCTGTTTTCATTCGAAGCCTTATGGTTCTTGAATTGATAAACGACAATGAAAATTTGCATTGTGGATGAGAAACATAATCCTGCATAGGAGCCGCCTTTTCCTTCTGAGCGGCAAGGTGCATATCTATTTTATTGAAAAACCAATCCATAGACCAGCGATGATAATTCCACTGCAGGCTTCCGGCACCTGTAGCAGCATCAAATTCTGTAACATGGCCGGTAGTAAAATATTCATTTTCTAATTGGTAAAAATCATCCATGATATCCAATGGGTGATTCAAAAATTTTGATTGTTGTGTTGACATAAGTACATTTCTTTTAAGAACTATTCTTGCTATTTTCTTTTTAAACTATATATTTCAATGGCATAAGGCTTTAATTCAAATACTGTATTGTTATCAGTAAGGTTTACTGTTGCCTCGCCATTTAGTTGTTTTACTTTATATTTTTTTTCATCCAAAAGTGCATCTTTTAATTGTGCTTTTTGATTGGCATCTG
The DNA here is from genome assembly GCA_018268075.1 of Bacteroidota bacterium. Lineage (GTDB taxonomy): Bacteria > Bacteroidota > Bacteroidia > Chitinophagales > Chitinophagaceae > Ginsengibacter. Next base: position 43,470 of record JAFDXH010000031.1, read on the forward strand.
AAAGGTTTATTACTACCAGTAATGAAGTACTGCCATCATAGCGCCTGAAAGAATACACATGAGGATTACCATTTTCAAGCGATTGAAATTTTCCATCAGCGATAACAGGGTTCGATTTTCTAATAGAAATTATTTTTTTATAAAAATTAAATAATGAATTTGGATCGTTGATTTGTTCTTCAAGCGAAATGCCATCATGGGGCTTTAAATTTGTACTATCCCACCATACGCCGGTATTCTTATACCATAGCGCCATTCCTCTTCCAGTATCTGAGGCGTACCATTCAAAAGCCTCACGCATCGGTATTTCATTACCATCATTCATACCCCATTTACCCCAGGCCCCTGTGCCATACATTCCTAATTCCTGGCCGTAATAAATTGAAGCAGTGCCCCCTAATAATAAATTCAATGAAGCGCCGATTTTCAATTTTGGGATACTCCGGTTTACAGAAGATGCGAAGCGAGGCACATCATGGTTTTCAACAAATAAAACATTCTGATTGTTGTGAGGAAAAATGGTAAATGCAGAGTCTGTGATAGAGGTGAGCTTGGCTTTGTTGAAAGAACGGATAGCGCCCATTATTTTAAAAGAAAAAATTCTGTCGGCAACACCATCCCTGATATATTCATCACCCCATGAAGCCCAATTGGCCTGCTCAGCTACATTTTTAATTTTAGGATTCACCTTCTTTAATTCTGTCACCAATGGCAACCAAAAGCACTTGAATAACCCTTTCAATTGAGGCTTATTATCCAGATCATCCATCATGTGATCAAAACGATACCCATCTACCCCATCATCAAACTTTCCATCGCCATTAGGGTCCAGCCAATATTTATACAATTTAATATTATAAGCTAAAACATTTTTATTTTTCAGATTTACGGTAGCAATCTTCTTGTAGGTGCCATCATAACTTGTCCACCCGCGAAGGCCCAATACAAACGTGGCGGGCTTTGCGTGCGCTTTGTCTTCAAATAAAATATAATCACTGTAAGGTGATTTAGGATTGCCTACAGCGCTTTTATACCAAAGATGATCTTCAGTTACATATTGCGTTTCCATATCCATGTACACTTTCATTCCTCTTTTATGAATCGCCTTTACCAAAGAAATATAATCCTTGAGGCTACCAAAGGAAGGATCTATCTTCTTGAAATCGCCAGAATAATAGTTATGGTAATAAATGGATTCGTATAGGGGTAATAGTAAAATAGAATTAATACCCAAGCCTTGGAGATAATCCAATTTTTGCTCAATGCCTTTGAGGTCGCCAATTCTATCGCCATTGCTATCAAAAAAACTACGCTGAAATAAATGATAGATCACTTCATTATCAGGCGATTCTTTAACAAGGCTCTTGGGTTCATGATGCTTATATGGGCTAAAAAAAAATAAAGTAAAAAACAAATAAACTGGATACAAACCGTAGGCTTTTATCATAATCAGAATTTTCGATACGGCGCAAGTTTACAAATTTTGATTGGAATTAAGATATATCAAGTTTTAGAAGATGATTTTTTAAGAACAATCCTTGATTAAAAAAAACCAAAAAAATGAATAGTTTTCAACGTCATCTTAAACAATGTAGTAAGAATTTTTTTCTATGTTAATCAATATGGGGAAATTAAAAAAAACAAGCTTCTAAATATTTATAAAACGATGCCTGAAAATCAAATTTTTAGTTGACAGGCTTACTGCGAGAAAAAATAAAAATTATTTTTTTTTAAGTTTTTTAAAATCTCTCAAAATATTATAATTTTAGTATATAGAATAATATTTACAATCAAGTATCAATAACTTTTCAAAAAAATATAAAACAAACATTTATGAGAAAAATAAAACTATTCATCTTTTTGGTTGCCTTGGTTGCGACCACTACCCTATCAGCTCAAACAATCATCAATCAATGTGCACCAATCAATTCAAGTCAGCTAAAAACGATGTTATCACAATTGGGTTATGAAGTGAAAGATGCTGGCACATCGTCGTACACTATAGTATCTACCAGAGATGGAAGTACGTTGCCCATTCTTGCTCAGCTAAGCGGCAACACAGAAAATATATGGTTGACAATAAATCTGGGCGATGCCGACTCGCTAAATACAAAAAAGAATTATCTGTATTTAAAAGAAAGTAGCTATTCTTCAAATTTCTTTTATGTATCAGAAGGTAAAATAATAATAGCCCAAAAAATTGATAACCGGGGGATTGACAATGCCTTACTGAGAAAAAGAATAGATGGCCTTACACAAGAAGCCGTTGCTTCGACCTATCTATGGGGTAAGGGAAACTAAAAGTATTTTCTTATCTTATCCGGAAGGCATTTATTTTCAAAATGCCTTGCATGGGTATGTACACCAATATAGGCAGCGGAATTTAGTACAAACAATTATTTTTATTTGTATAATACAATCGAATATTTCCAGCAAATCATTTAGTCAATTTAGTAAATATAGATGACATTAGTTTGCTTTGCAAAGAATAATGTGTGAAGGCAAGAGTATTACAATTTGATTTAACAAGGGGATTTTCAAAAGTATTTGAAGCCAATAGAAGCCCCCAAATATGATTCCATTTTTACAAATCCCATTCCTTACATTTTAGTAAAACTCTTTAGACTAACGCCACTAATTGAAATAATTTTTACAATATACAATCCTTTATTCAGTGCAGATATATCCAATTGAACAGAGGATAATTTTGGGTTTTTGCGTATAATAATTTCCCCCCTTACATCCAATATTTGCACTTCCAATATGTTGCTCATGGCTTGTGAAAACTGGATGTTGAGCACATCATTTGCTGGATTAGGGTAAACTGAAAAACGCTCTTTACCTATTTGTACAGATACCGTATTTGAAAAAGTAGCTGCTCCATCTAAATCAACCATTTTTAATCTATAATAGGTAGTTCCCACAAAAGGCGTTGCATCTGTATATAGATAATTATGTGCCAGGTTGCTTTGTCCTTGTGCAGTTACTTTTCCAATTTTTGAAAAATTAATCCCATCGGCGCTGCGTTGCAATTCATAATAATTTGTGTTTACTTCTGAGGCTGAAACCCATTTTAAGGAAACCGAATTATTATTATTTTCCCATGCAGAAAAAGATGCTAACCTTACAGGCAATGATGATCCCGCCACAATACTGGCCTCTGTGCTATTGCAACGCAGATACAAAGAATTATTTCCGGTAATTGTATTTTTATTGTAATCAAACAAACGAAAAAAGTAACGGCTTCCTACTTCAAGATTATTTATAGATACGGACGAACCAGCGCCATTATATACTACAAAATTACCGTTACCCAAATCTGTGCCTGAGCCAAAGTTGTTATTGGCGGTGTAATCTATCCCATCGCCAGGAAAGCCATTGATGGAAGTTGCTTTATGTGCAACTAAAATTCTCTGCCCACCATTTCCGTTAGTCCAGCTAATATCCATAGATGTTCCAGAAATATTACCAAACTGAATAGCAGCACTATTTGTGGTTGGGCACATCATCAAATCCCAAGTTGGCCATGTGCTTGTAGTAGATAAACAATTCCACCCTAAATTATCCAAATCTGACCAAAAATTTGTATTAACTGCAATGTCTCTTTTATTCATTAGTATTACCCATGTGTAACCACCACTGGTTCTTACAATTTCAGATGCAGTGCCATCTAAGGCTCCAGTATGCCACCAGTTATTATAAGAGTTTACAGCCCAGCCTTTAGCATAGTTAGGATTATTGGCAGATGGCGCTGTCATGGTATCAAGGCTTGCCTGAGTAAGGATATCTGGCTTAGTTGAGAATCCATCTACTGCCACCAGCAATCGTACATAATCCCTGGCAGTGGCTATCCATCCTCCATGTGAATCCATAGCCTCTATATTAAACCCACCATATTCCCAAGGCACATACTGGCCAGTATTATAGCATGACAAGGTGGTATATCCGTTGCCTACATATTCCCCTTCGCGTTCCTGCTTATCAGCCAACAGATTCTTAGCAAGATGAATATCGCAGATACCCAGAGGGTTGAAAATATTTTGCTGAACCCAATCTTCATAATTCATTCCAGTGATTTGCTCTATCACTCTTCCAAGGATAAGATAGCCAATGTTGGAATAATTATATTGTGTACCTGGCGCAAAATCTAATCCCTTTTGTAACAAAAATTTTATTAATTCATTTTTAGTTACAGGATTGATTCCGTCCGTTTTTGCTGCAATATAAAGCGGAGCCACAATTGGGTCACATCCTGAAAAAGTGTAGGGGTAAGGTGACGCTGGGTTGGGGAAACAATTCAAATCTCGATTCCATCCGGCAGCGTGTTCTAACAAGTTGCGGACAGTGATATTATAAATACGATTATCGGTAATATTTACTGCCGCGAAATAGGGGTTAGCCCCTAAAATGCCATTTGTTCCAAAAACCAAATCATTCATGTGTATTTTCCCTTGCTCCATTAGCTTCATAATGGCAATAGAAGTAATAGGCTTAGAACAAGAAGCAATTCGAAACAATGTGTACGGTTGAGTAGGGATAGTGCGAGCTACATCTTGATATCCGAACGCCCTCATGTAAACAATCTTGCCATCTTTTGAAATAGCAACAGTAGCTCCAGGAATATTGTAGTTACTTAGTATTTGCTGAACTTGTGCATCACACTGGGTCATTTGAGGCACAGGGATACCAGTTTGTGCAAAGCAACACCTAAAGAAAAAAATGAATAAACAAAGTAGTAGATTTATTTTCATGGCAATAAATATTTGTGGATATAAAGGTACAAGGTTCATTTTCGCGTATCCAATAGTTAATATTATGTAGTGCAAAAAATAATGAACTATCCCTTTTTTTATAAATGACAAAATGAATAGCCAAAATTTTATTTAGTTTGCAGGCATGCTATATCAGGATGATTATGACGAAATAAGTTTATTAGCCTTGATGAAAAATGAGGATAAGGAAGCATTTATAAGAATTTAATACTCAACCCAAACATCCTCTCTTTATACATTTCCAAATTACTGGCAATACTTTTCGCTGGCTCAAAACTGCATTTTTAGCCTCCAGAAAAACACTTTAGAATAAAAATTCATATTTATTCTAATAAT
>JAFDXH010000032.1 GCA_018268075.1 Bacteroidota bacterium
AGAAAAAAGACTGGACTTCTGCCAAAACATTTAATGAAATGGCAGAGAAAATGGGAAAGGCTTTGCAGGACATCCCGGGCATTACGGCAGGTTTTCAGTACCCGGTTCAAATGCGTTTCAATGAACTGATGACCGGTGCACGTCAGGATGTGGTAGTAAAAATATTTGGCGAAAACCTGGATACACTGGCCGCTTATGCCGCGAAACTGGGCGCACTGGTGAATACAGTGAAAGGCGCACAGGATTTGTATATCGAGCCTGTTACGGGCCTGCCGCAAATTATCATTGAGTATAACAGAAATGAAATTGCAAGATACCATTTGGATATTGCAGACATCGACCGTGTGGTCAATACAGCATTTGCGGGGCAAACAGCCGGACAGGTTTATGAAGGTGAAAGGCACTTTGATATGATGGTTCGTTTGGCAGGAGATAAAAGAAAAGATTTAAAGGATGTGCAGAACTTATTAATTCCGGCGCCGGATGGTTCGCAAATTCCGCTATCACAAATAGCCAACGTTTCTATCAAAGACGGGCCAAACCAGGTACAACGTGAAGATGCCAAACGCAGAATTGTCGTAGGTTTTAATGTGCGCGACAGAGATGTGCAAAGCATTGTACATGAATTGCAGGGCAAAGCAAATGCGCAAATTCATTTTTCACCGGGATACTATGCTACTTATGGCGGCGCTTTTGAAAATCTCAATGCTGCTACGCAACGATTGATGATAGCCGTTCCTGTGGCATTGTTCCTGATATTTATTTTACTCTATTTCGTATTCAATTCTGTAAAGCAGGGATTGCTGATCTATTCTGCCATTCCGCTTTCTGCTATCGGTGGCATATTCTTCCTGGCGTTGCGGGGCATGCCGTTCAGTATCAGCGCCGGCGTGGGTTTCATTGCTTTGTTTGGTATTGCAGTATTGAATGGAATTGTATTAATATCAGAATTTAACCGGTTAAAAAAAGGAGGGATGCAGAATAAAAAGCGTATTGTGTTGATGGGCACCAAAGTAAGGTTGCGCCCGGTGTTGATGACAGCATTTGTGGCTTCATTTGGATTTTTGCCAATGGCGCTCAGTAACGGGGCCGGCGCAGAAGTACAGCGTCCGCTGGCTACTGTTGTTATCGGTGGCCTGATGATTGCAACGTTCCTTACACTTTTTGTATTGCCTGTACTCTACCTTTTGTTTGAAAATATAAATCTCAAAAAAATGAAAATACATACAGGCCTTACGTTGCTTGCTGTAATACTGCTAAGTGCATTTTATTCTAATAACGGTTATGCACAAATGCCAATAAAACTAAAGGCAGCTATTGACACAGCTATATCGAATAATCTTTCATTGAAAAGCGAAAGGCTGAATGCGGAGTATCAGCAAAAATTAATAAAATCTTCCGCTGTAATACCCGCCACATCCATATTTGGTGAAGCCGGACAAATCAACAGCGCTTACACAGATACTAAATTCGGCATTAGCCAATCCATTAGTTTTCCTACAGTTTATTCAAGACAAAAAGCATTATTGAAAGAAGAATTTACAGGAAGCGAAATCGCCGTAGCAGTTAAGGAGGTTGAAATAAAAAAGCTGGTCTCAGATATTTTCAATAATCTTTCGTGGCTGTTTGAAAAGAAGAAATTATTGTTGAGGACAGACAGTTTGTATTCCGGGTTTTTACAAAAAGCCAATCTTCGTTTTCAAAAAGGCGAAAGCAATTTGTTAGAGAAAGCAACTGCCGAAAATCAACAGGGACAGATTGCCATACAATTAAAGCAGTTAGAGCAGGATATTCAAATCGTGCAAATTCAATTTCAGTTGGCGCTCAAAACAAATACAGAATACATTCCTTCATCAGAAAGTTTTAAAGAGGAATTGCTGAGTACAATTTTTACAGAATTAGCAGAACATCCACGCATACAATTTCTGCAGCAACAAAATCGTATTGCATTAGCTAATACGCAGTATCAGAAATCAAAGTTATCGCCCGACCTGATATTTGGATACAACAACACCAGCATCCGCGGCACTGGCGCTGATGATAAATATTATCCTGCATCAAAAAGATTTCAGGCAGTGCAGATAGGAGTAGGAATCCCAATATTTAATGGCGCGCAAAAAGCAGTTATCAATGCATCCAAAGTAAAAGAGTCAATTGCTGAAAACGACTATGAGATTGGCTTGCAGGCTTTGAATGGAGAAAGGGTAACCGCTTTGCTTCAATACCAAAAATACCTGCAAACAACAGGATGGTATGAGGATACTGCATTAAAAAGCGCAGAAACAATTTCAGCTACAGCAACAAAACAATTTGTAAATGGCGAAATTAATTACCTCGATTGGGTGGTGCTTATGAACCAGGCAGTCGCCATTCAAAGCCAGTACATTGACGCCATCAAAAACCTGAATGAAACCATTCATCAAATTAATTACCTGAACAGTAAATAAAGAAAAAAATGAAAAATCTATTTATATTATTCTCTATCGTCCTACTCGTTACTTCCTGCAAGAGCAACAAACCCGCGGAAGAAATAAAAAATACAGAAACCGGAAATGTAATTACACTAACCGATGCGCAAATGAGTAATGCGCATATTGAAACAGGAAGTGTTGAGCAAAAGCAAATTGCTTCTCTTCTTAAAGTGAACGGGCGAATAGATGTACCGCCGCAAAATATGGTTTCTGTGAGCGTACCATTGGGTGGCTATTTAAAATCAACCAACTTATTGCCCGGCCTGCATGTAAGTAAAAATGAAGTGATCGCTGTTGTAGAAGACAACCAGTATATTCAATTGCAACAGGACTATCTCACTGCAAAAGCGCAGTTGTCTTTAAATGAAAATGAATATAACCGTCAAAAAGATTTGAACGCCAGCAAAGCCAGCAGCGACAAGGTGTTTCAGCAGGCGCAGTCAGCGTACGAAACACAAAAAATCCTGATTAAATCTTTAGAAGAAAAGCTAAAGTTGATTAGAATTAATCCCAACAATCTATCCGTAAATAATATTTCAAAAAGCATCAATGTCTATTCGCCGATAGACGGATTTGTTACCAAAGTGAATGTAAACGTTGGCAAATATGTGACACCCGGTGATGTGCTTTTTGAGTTGGTCAATCCTTCTGATATCCATTTGAACCTGAAAGTTTTTGAAAAAGATTTGGACAAATTATTCCTTGAGCAACATGTAGTTTCCTATACCAACAGTAACCCGGATAAAAAATATCCGGGCGATATTATTTTAATCAGCAAAGATGTATCGCCCGATGGCATTATTGAAGTGCATTGCCATTTTGATAATTATGATAAGAATCTTATACCCGGGATGTATATGAATGCAGAAATTGAATTAAAAAATCAGATGCATCATGTATTGCCTGATGAAGCATTTGTTCGTTTTGAAGGGAAAGAATACTATTTTGAAAATACCGGAAAAAATAAATTTGAGATGCACGAAGTTGAAATTGGTAAAAGCGAAAATGGTTTTACAGAAATCATTTCAGAAAAAAATTTAACGGGGAAAACGATTGTAACAAAAGGCGCATATACTTTGCTGATGAGTTTGAAGAACAAGGAAGAGGAGTGAAAGGAAATTATCATCAGCGAATGTTTAGTTCTTGTTCAACTTCGAAATGCAGGAAGTGATACTATTTGCACAGAATCTGTGCATAAAGTAATACTATCTGCACTATTCTTATGCAGGAAGAATGCCATTGATGTACAAGCATAGCGCGACCTTACAACTTTCAACAGACATGAAAGAACCAAACTTCCTGCAACCAAAAGAACCATATTTCTTATTGGCGGAAAACCAAGCCTGCCCGCCAATTTCAATAATGTTGAAAACTTCATTGGGACTTTCAAATGGCTTTAAGGAATGTTGTATAATTTTGACACGAATAGTCAAAATAAAATTATTCAAAATGGAAAACCTGGGCGATACAATACGAAAACTAAGAGAAGACAAAGAACTGCCCTTGCGGACAGTTTCAGCTTATCTTGACATTGACCAGGCGATATTGAGCAAAATAGAACGAGGACAACGAAAAGCAACACGGGTACAAGTTGTAAAACTTGCCAGGTATTTTAAAGCAAAGGAAAACGATTTGTTGGTAGCGTGGTTGTCTGATAAATTGGTTAATGAAGTGGCTAATGAAAGTGTTGCTCTTGAAGCATTGAAAGTTGCTGAAAAAAAAGTGAAGTACATTTCAAAATAGGATTCAATAATATGGGACATAGGGTTTTTATATCACACAAAAGAGAAAACAGGTCTTACAAAAATTATATTCAAGATAATTTGGGTGTAGATATGATTGATAAATCATTGAATGAGGCAATTGATTCCGACGATGAAGATTACATTATGAAAAAAATCCGTGAAGATTATTTGTCTGATTCAACTGTAACCATTTTTTTGATAGGCTTACATAGCTCTGAATATGAAGGCGAAGGAGAACAGGTTTATATCAAACGAGAGTTACAAGCCTCATTGTATAACGGAAAAGCAAATTCTCGAAATGGAATTTTAGGAATTGTTTTGCCTGATATATATGATAGAATTTACAAAGGAAGTTATTCGTGTGATAAATGTATGGGTAATCATAATCACGTTGCCATTAACGATGATACTGTAATTAAAGAATTTTCTTTCAATTATTATATAAAGCCATTGGCGGAAGGTAAATGTTCTTGGTCTGAAGATGACAGATATTGCGTTTTAGTAAAATGGGATGATTTCAAGAAAGACTCTGATTCTGCTGAAGAATATATCAACCGTGCATTTGATAAAAGAATACACCTTATTGCAGAGAAAGTGAAAGTTTATCCTAAATAAGATATATTATGAGTGTAGATAAGAAAAAATTATGTTTTGTTATTATGGGTTTCGGAGAAAAAAAAGACCCTGAAACAAATAGAACTATTGATTTAGATAAAACATATAAAAAAATAATACGCCCCGCTGTTGAATCTTGTAATTATTCTTGTGTGAGAGCGGACGAAATATTGGATTCGGGTATAATTGACCGCAGTATGTATGCTTTACTTTACAGTGCAGAATTAGTAATTGCAGACATTTCAACATTCAATCCTAACGCAATTTATGAATTGGGTACTCGTCACGCCTTAAAACCTTATTCAACAATCATAATCAGAGAAGACAAAAGCAAACTTCCTTTTGACATAAATCATAACAGAATACTAAGTTACAATCATTTAGGAAATGAAATATCAGATGCGGAAGCACAAAAAAGTATTAGAGAATTGAAAAGTTTGATTACGAATATTACGGATAATCCAACAACAGATAGCCCACTATACTCATACATTCCGAAAATCCAAAAACCAATACTTTCTGATGAAGATTTACAAAAGATTATTGGAGATTTGAAAGGTAAAGAAAATACAATTTTTGCTTTAACCGAAAAGGCAAAAGAATATATGAGTGAAGGCAAATTTTCTGATGCCGCAGAAACTTGGAAGAAGTTAAAAGAAAAATCGGAAAACGAAATATATTATATCCAACAAGAGGCACTTTGCACATATAAAAGCGAGCAGCCCAATAAGTTGCAGGCTCTTACGAATGCCTTAACTATCATAGCACAAATTAACAGTCAAACAGATACTGAAACACTCGGTATCACAGGTGCTATAAATAAAAATCTATGGAAATCAACAAGCGAACAAGGCTTTTTGAACACCGCAATTGATTGTTATAAAAAGGGGTGGAATCTGTATAAAGATTATTACACAGGTGAAAACTATGCTCATTGCTTAGAACAAAAGTCTTTTTTAGAACAGGACACTGAGAATAAAATTTACTATAAAGTTGAGGCAAAAAATACAAGGCAAGAAATTATATATATTGTTCTAAAATCCTTAGATGATGAAGAACCCGAAGAACTGAAATGGAAATATGCTACTTTGTCAAATTGCTATTTAGCCATTGACAATGCAGATAAAGCGAAAGAATATGAAGATAATTTCAGAAATCAAAATACAGAAGATTGGGAAATACAGACATTTGAGAATTCAAAACAAGATATTATTAACCCAAAAAAATAGGAAGAAAAAATTATGGCAAACGAATATCGCATTTTTATTAGTCATTCGTGGTCAAACCTTGATGATTTGAAAGACTTACGGAAATTATTAGAACAAAGAGGTTATTTCAATGTTGAATTTGAAGAAGCAACCCCTGATGTCCCTATAAATTCCGATAATGCTTATTATATTAAGCAACGCCTAAAACAAAAAATTGAAAATTCAAACATTGTACTTGGTATAGCAGGTATGTATGCTTCTTACAGTGATTGGATGGCGTGGGAATTAGATAAAGCAATTGGATTGAAAGTACCTATTGTTGGAGTAATCCCACACGGACAAGAGCGAATATCAACAACCGTTAGCTCTCGTTCAAAAGAAGATGTGCGTTGGAATACTGAAAGTATTGTTGCTTCAATTCGGAAATGGGCTAAATAGAAAACAATAAGAAACCGCTATGTAATGCTATTTAAAGAATACAAATATTTCAATTATAAATTTCCCGAACCGCAGTATTTAGGCGCAAAGCACACGCATTTAGCGTGGATTAAAAAGTTTGTTCCCGAAAATGTCAATGTGGCTCTTGACGCTTTTGCAGGTTCGCAATCCGTAGCATTTTTGTTTAAGCAAATGGGATTGCAAACCATTACAAACGATTTCCTGAATTTCAACAGCCAAATTGGTTTGGCGTTAATTGAAAATGGAAATGAAAAATTGACACAAGAAGATTTAGAAATACTGTTTCAGTCTGCAAAAAACAAAGACGATTTTCAACTCATCAAATCCATTTATACCAACGTATTTTTTGAAGAAAGTGAAGCAGAATTTTTGGACAATTTTCGGGCAAACATTCCTTTGTTGAGTTCGCCATACAAACAGGCATTGGCTTTCGCAATTATCAACAGAAGTATGACGCGAAAAGTAACCATGGGGCATTTCGGACATACACAGGCGTTGAAATATGCAAGCGACCCTGAACGCATTAAACGTAACAGAAGTTTGGTAAGGCCAATCAAAGAAATCTTTGAAGATTTGTTGCCTCAATACAATAATGCAGTGTTTGACAACAAGGAAGAAAACCGAAGCTACAATCAAAACATCTTGGACTTGTTGACAACACTTGAAAATATTGATTTGGCCTATTTTGACCCACCTTATTGCGATAGCCACGCTGATTATCAAAGTTTCTATCACTTGTTGGAAACCTTTACGGAATATTGGAAAGACAAAGAGTTTATTAACGGAATTAAACGCTACGAGCCTCAACGTTTCAGCGGTTTTGACAAGAAAAGAGATGTTATTACTTCTTTTGAAAAACTGTTTGAATATTCACAGGATATTCCACATTGGTTAATCAGCTACAACGACAGAAGTTATCCAAGTGTTGAAGAATTATCCAAAATAATTTCTAAATACAGAGATGTAATCGTAGAAGCAAAAGCATACCATAACGGCAGAGGTGGAAAAGGAAGCGTAGCAGGAAGCCACGAAGTTTTATTCGTGTGCAAACCAAAGAAGAAACATTTCTTATCAATCAGAGAAACAATAAATGCAGAACAGGAATTATGAGAGAAATTTTCAGGCAGTTAAATAACGCATATAACAGCAATGATTTTGGCGCCATTCTAAATCATCAATCCGGCAATTATTTTCTCAAACTTCGTTCGCTATCACGGGCTGAAATTTTACGACAATTAGCTCAAAGAGAAAATATTGATATTAAAAATGTGCAAGGACGACAATTATTTGAATATCTATTTTGTCAAAATATTCCGGAACAAGCAATCAATGATTACATAAGAGAAATTTATCAGCAAGAACGAAATGAAAGAATTGGCAATGAGGACAATCTCTATTCTCAACTATTCCGCCTGACTGTTTTTAATTGGGGTGGATTCTATCAAAATGCTGTTGAACAAACAATCGTAAACAACTATGTCAAGAAAATTCAAGATTACAATCAACTATTAAATAGCGTGGACAATGATTTAGCGCCTCGGCTAAGAAATTACGTTTTGTGTTCATGGTATAACCATTGGACATCTATTTTGATAGAAGATATGTTCAAAGACCATGAAGATATTCTGCCTGCTGTTGGATTAGTGAAAAAAGTAGATTTCTTTTGGAATAATTTTCCGTTTGATTTGAAGGTTACCTACTTCCCTGACGGATTTATGAAACTAAAAAGACAGCAAAGAGGATTACGTCCCGAATTAACAGAGATAAAAGCATTCGCAAGGCAAAATAATATTGCTTACGACAGAAATGCTTCTGATGATGATATTTTTAGTGAGTTATTTTTACGAATTACGGAAAGTACAAACCAAAACGCACAAGATTTCATTTTACAATTTCACCAAACGAGACGAGAGATTATTAATGAAACAAAAGCAAATCCCAATGAGCTAATAGTTTGGTTTTATGAAAATCAGGGAACAAGAAGATTTGACGCAGCTAACCGGCTTTTTATTGTTCTGATTGACCAAAACAATCTTGAAGAGAGTTGGAAACTGAAACGTAACAGAGAAATTTTGAGTCAACAAATCAATAGTTTCTTAAACGCTAATAGAAACGTTGATTTCAACCAATTTCACCTCAACTTTAATTGGGAAGGAAACAACTATCAAAGTTTTGCGACTTGCCTGTTTATCGTAAGAGAATGAAGGACTATGCAATAAGGGCTTTGTGTCGAAGCTATGAAAAAAAGGAAAAACAAAAGGTAAATATCAACATTTCAAATCAAAATTCCCTCACCTCAGAACACACTTTATTAAAATGAAAAGCGCCAATCCCCCCCTGTTGGCGCAAGCGTCCGCTTGTGCCCTTAATCAGTTTTAAATTACAGCGTATCATTTTACCTTCGTCTTATAAAAGCATATTACAATTTTCTGTTTAAATATAGCACAAGCGGACGCTTGCGTTAATAACTGAGTTTGAAGAACAAGGAGGAGGAGTGATTTAAAAGCGCCATTAAGTCTCAAGGTGATCCATAACAAAAGGCCTTTTGCAGATCAATGATGCAACCTTAAAATATACAATTTTATCTTATTTTCACGGGTGATGCAAGTGAATCTTAGAAAGTATGCTGATATTGCTTTTGTATAAAATTAAAAATAGCTAACATTCATTTAAAAACTTTTTTCATGCGCTATCCATTTCTTTTATTAATCATCATTTCCTTTTTTGCCTGCAAAAAAGATACACATAATCCTGATGTTACACCGGTTGCTTCTGCTTCTTATACCAATGTTGTTTATGGAACAGACCCCAAACAGGTAATGGATATTTATTTACACGAAAACCGTAATAAGGATATCACCAAAACGATCGTGATAATACATGGTGGCGGGTGGACCGGCGGCGATAAAACAGAAATGGCTTCTGTGGTAGAAGCTTTTAAAGAAATGATGCCAGAGTATGCATCAATAAACCTAAACTACAGATTAGCTGTCAATAATTCTATCAATGTATTTCCTACGCAGGA